>JBGTIU010000036.1:0-21861 GCA_041745515.1 Hyphomicrobiaceae bacterium
GGTGCAGGCACGCGGGCGCCGCTGTCCGCCTGATCCCGCCCGTTGTGAGAGGTGCCGCCGTGCAATCGCCCGCCCCGTTGACACTGATCAGTCATCATCTATGCCCCTACGTGCAACGGGCTGTCATCTCGCTTGCCGAGAAGGGCGTGCCGTTCGAGCGCGTCAACGTCGACCTCGCCAACAAGCCCGATTGGTTCCTGGCGCTGTCGCCGCTCGGCAAGACGCCGGTGCTCAAGGTCGGCGAGGTGGCGATCTTCGAGTCGGCGGTGATCCTCGAGTATCTGGAGGAGACCTGTCCGCATCCGCTGCATCCAGCGGACCCGCTGCACCGGGCCGAGCATCGGGCGTGGATCGAATTTGGCTCTACGGTGCTGGCCGACATCGCGGGGTTCTACACAGCGGCTGACGGGGCGAACTTTCAGGCCAAGGCGAAAGCGCTCGCGGCAAGGTTCGGTCAGCTGGAGCAACGTCTCGGCGCCGGGCTTTACTTCGACGGCGATCGCTTCTCGCTCGTCGATGCGGTGTTCGGGCCGGCGTTTCGATACTTCGATGTGTTCGACAGGATCGGGGACTTCGGCATCCTGACCGATAGGCCCAAGGTCGCCATTTGGCGGCAGGTGCTGTCACAGCGGCCTTCGATCCGAGGCGCCGTTGCGAGCGACTACGACAGCCGGCTCTGGGCATTTCTGGAGGCGCGCAAATCGCACTTAACGCGACTCATGGCGATGCCGTCTGAGCGCACTTTGGCCTGAGGGTCGTCACCGCTTGAGCAGCCGCCGCATCAGGTAGCCGATCGTCGACCACACAGCGCCGAACGGCAGCAGCGCTATGAACATGCCGCCAGCGGCCCGTTCGTGACCCAGACTGAAACCGGCATCAATCCTGCCGGTCAATCCGATCAGCGCCATTCCGGCGATCGCCGCGATCAGCGCGGCAATCGGTATCTTCTGCGGCTCGCTCGCCCGCACTCCCATGTAGAGCCCCACCGCGATCGTCGCCGGGTTCAGGAGTGCGTAAAGCAAGATGGTTTGTATCGCATTGGTCATTGCGGGCAGCTGTTCCGAAACCCTAGGAGCGCAGCGCCTGAAGAACCAGCAGAGCGCCGCCGATCACGACCACCGTATCCAGAATGTACGCATGAGTCCTTAGGCTGACGCGACGGGTCAATCGCCGCGCGATGAATGCGCCGGGCGTTGCGCAAACGCCGATCAGGACCGCCATCACCCACGACGACCACGGCAGCGCGCCAGCCGTCTGGAACACCGCCGACTTGACGATGCCGATCAGGAGCGATACGCCGGCGTCGGTTGCGATCACCGCCGCGCCCTCGAGCCCTCCCGCCATCAGGATCGAGAGCAGCACGACACCAGCACCCGTTGTTCCACCGACCAGGGCTCCGTAGCCGGTGCCGGCGACCAACAGCCCGCGGTCTGACAAGGCGCCGAACCGAGCCTTGAGGATGCGCCGCAACGGCACCAGCACGATCAGCATCGTGCCGATCAGCAATGCTGCTCGCGGGCCCGACAGCAGCGTGTAACCATAAGAGCTGACGATACACAGTGGGATTGCCGCCAATCCAACCAACAGCGCTTTGCGAAGGTCGAAACTTGACCAGAATGCAGCCAGCCGGCTGCCATTGGTGAACAACGCCGAAAGACCAATCACCGGGACTACCGCTTGGGCGCCGATGATCGGCACCAGCACCAGTGGCATCAGCAGTCCCGTGCCGTAGCCCGCTACACCACCGATGATGGAGGCTGCAAACGCCGTCACCGCGACCACCAGATACTGCAGAAGCGTCACATCGCCCAAGGTCGCGCCGATCCGACGTTCAGTGGTCCTGTTTCTTAGCCTCGAATTCGCTGCGAAGCTTTTCTTCTTCGTATTGGATAAACCAGCCAATCATTTGCCGCCATAAGGCCTCGCACAGATCGGGCGGCACGCCTTGTTCGACGGCCTTCGCACGCACTTTGTCGATCACCTGCTGGTTGCGCCAAGGCACGTTCGCCTGCGCCTTCTCAGCAAGCTTGAGCTGCCAGGCGCGCTCGACGTAGCCGAACCGCTCGCCAATGAGCGCAACCAGAGCGGTGTCGACACGATCGATCTCGGCGCGAACCTCGGTCATCGTCGGGCAATCGGCAGGCGGACGTGGGGGCATATGCGTGGTCCCTGAGACTTCCGGCTGTCGCAATAGCCCTGGGATCAGGCGAACGCAACTACTCGTATCGTATCACGGGCAAGCGGAGGGCGCGTTCTGGACCTTGCCGGTAGCCGCAAGCTCCTTCAATTGCAGACAACGCTCCGTCTTCTCGCTGGCAGTCAGTGGCTGGCCGATCTTGACCGTGAGCAATCGCGTCTTCATGGCAGCAAACAGCACCGGCCGTTCGGCCTTGAACCGTGTCAGGTCGTCAAGCGACCAGTCAGCAACCGCAAGGTCGACCTGCGCGCCTGGATGTTGCGCGCGGCGCTTGGCTGTGATTTGCCCGACATTGATAACCTCGCCAGATCCGAGCGTGAAGCTCGCCAGGCTGTGCGTCACGGGTCCGCCCTGGCTGCCGAAGGCGATCATACTGCGAGCGCGCTGACAGACATAGCCGAGCATGTGGTATTCTCCGGGTTCGAGCTCGATCTCGGTCGCATTGGCACTGGCGGGCCGGGCCGCACCGGGTGCTTGCAGACGGGCGACCTGTTTGTGGCCATTGCCGTCGCGAACGCCGAGCCACAGGTAATGGCCTTTGCATGCCTCGTGCGGCATGCCGAACTTCATAACCGCGATCGAGCGTTTCGATTGCGATAGCGCGATAGCCGAGGGTTCAACCGCCAGCCGCGTGTTTGGGGCGCAGGCAACGAGCGTCGCCATCGTGGTTATCGCGAGAAACGGCAAGCAGACGCGGAACATCGACCCCCCGGCGCAGCGTTTTCATTGAACGTAACAGCGTTCACAAAACTGTTTGCGCTAGGTAATGTCCTATCTCTATCGAGCCCACCACCGCTCCGACGCCACGAACCGCCCGGCCGAGTCTTCGATTGCTTGCCCGGCGCGAAACAGCGTGCCTTCGTCGAACGGCTTGCCGATCAGCTGCAGCCCAAGTGGCGTCCCCTGCGACGACAAGCCGGCCGGCACCGAGATGCCGGGCAACCCCGCCATGTTGACCGTCACCGTAAAGATATCCTCGAGATACATGGCAATTGGGTCGCCGCTCTTTTCGCCGGCGGCGAACGCGGGCGAAGGTGTCGTCGGGGTCAGCACCACATCGACCTTGGTCCAGGCCTCGTCAAAATCGCGCTTGATGAGCGTGCGCACCTTCTGCGCCTTGATATAGTAGGCGTCGTAATAGCCGGCCGACAGCACGTATGTGCCGATTAAAATCCGTCGGCGCACTTCGCGGCCGAAGCCCGCCGCGCGCGTATTTTCATAAGTGTCGATCACATCGCGGCCAGGGACGCGCAGTCCGTACCGCACGCCGTCGTAACGGGCAAGATTGGACGAGGCTTCAGCTGGCGCCACGATGTAGTACGCGGGCAACGCGTACTTGGTGTGCGGCAGCGAAATGTCGTGGATGCTCGCGCCCGCAGCCTTCAGCCACACGATGCCTTTCTCCCAGAGCGCGTCGATCTCGGCCGACATACCTTCGATGCGGTATTCCTTCGGCACGCCGACGCGTAAGCCTTTCAGGCTCTTTCCGATCTCCGCCTCATAGTTAGGAACCGGAGCGTCAACGCAGGTCGAATCCTTTGGGTCAGGGCTGGCCATCGATTTGAGCAGGATCGCTGCGTCTCGGATGGTCTTGGTGATCGGGCCCGCCTGATCGAGCGACGAGGCAAACGCGACAATGCCCCAGCGTGAGCAGCGACCATAGGTCGGCTTGATACCGACCGTGCCAGTCAATGCCGCAGGCTGTCGTATTGATCCGCCTGTGTCCGTAGCCGTCGCTGCCAGGCACAAGTCGGCCGCGACGGCTGCTGCCGATCCGCCGGACGAGCCACCGGGTACCAGGGCGGCATTTAAGATCTTGCCGGTCGCGTCCTTGCGCCGCCATGGGTTGACAACGTTGCCGAACACGCTGGTCTCGTTCGACGAACCCATGGCGAATTCATCGTTGTTGAGTTTGCCAAGCATCACGGCGCCGGCGTCCCAAAGGTTCTGCGTCACGGTCGATTCGTAAGGCGGCGTGAACCCGTCAAGCACCTTAGAGCACGCAGTCGTGCGAAACCCCTTGGTGCAGTAAAGATCCTTGATACCGAGCGGCAGGCCTTCGAGCGGCCCTGCCTTGCCGGCCGCGATCCGCTTGTCGCTTCGACTTGCTTGCTCAATTGCGTGCTCGGCAGTGGGGAGCACGTAGGCATTGAGAGCGGCGTTACCGGCCTCGATAGCTTCATTAAATGCGGTAGCAAGTTCGACTGCCGTGAACTGCTTGCCTTGCAACCCGTCGCGCGCTTCCGCCAATGTCAGCTTGATTAGCTCGGATTTCGACATTGATCACGCAATCTCTTTGGTCATGAATAGACTGAGGGGATCGGCTTTGTAGTTGCCGAAGGCTGGGCAATCCTCGTAACCGGCTCGACGGTAGAGGTTTATGGCATCGTGGTTGTGAATCCCGGTTTCAAGCGACAATCGACGCACGCCGCGCCGCTTTGCTTCGCCCTCGATGGTATCGAGGATCACGCGGCCGAGCCCGCGGCCCCGCGCCTCATGAGGTACATACATGCGTTTAATTTCACCGTGCCCGGATTCAATCTTCCGGAAGGCCCCGCACCCGATCGCCCGGCCGTCTTGGCGGGCCACGAAGAACACGACATCAGGCTTGGCTAGCTCCTCGATATCGACCAGATGATTGCTTTCCGGTGGATAGAGCGAACTCGAGAAAGCGTCGAGCGCATCGATCAGTGTCGCCACCTCCGGTTGGCGCGGGTCCTCGATGGCGATCTGCACCATGGGGATACGAAACGGAGCCGTCGGCCCGGGATTCATTCGACAACTTTCGGCACGACAAAAAAGTGGTCTTCGACTTGCGGCGCATTCTGCGTCACCTGGTCAGCGATTTCGCCGTCCGTAACGACATCCTCGCGCTGCCTCAATTCGATCGGCACCACACGCGTCATCGCCTCGACATTAGCGGTGTCAACCTCGTCGAGCAATTTTACCCAATCGAGGATGCCGGACAGCTCGCTTTCGAGGCCTTTGGCTTCTTCCGGCGTTACCTTGATACGCGCAAGCCGGGCGATGCGCCGGACAGTCTTTTCGTCGACGTGCATTCGGTCCTCGCGAGGGAACGTGTCACCCGTCGGGCGCACGCGATCTCATAGCGCGGTGGACCCGTGCCTCGCAACTCAAAGTGCACATTGGGAACCGACCGGGCGGCAACTTCAGTCGTTGCCCTTGCGCAAAATGGCACCCAATACGTTTGAATAGTCGTCAGTCCAGGCGCGAGTATCGTTTCGGCCGACGGGGGTCACGTACGGCATTGCCGAGACGGGCTCGAGAGCCTTGGCGGATTTGGCGATGAACATGACGAGCGAACCCGATTGGTCAAGCGTCTTGCTCGAGGGCCTATCGTCCGCGAGTGCCGCTACTGCGCCCGGAATTGCGTTTGCCACCGCAGCTGCAACGCCGCCGAGATCCAAGTGCCGATTCGAGATGTGCAGCGCCAGGATTCCGTGTTCGCTGAGCCTCGACAGATAGAGTCGCACGGCCTCCGTAGTCAGGAGATGTACCGGCACGCTGTCCGACGAAAAGGCATCGATCACCAGATAATCGAAGTACTGTGTTTTCTCCTTAGCCAGCGTCAGACGCGCATCACCCATTACGATGTCGGCAGCCGGCCGGCAGCGCGACAGAAACGAGAACAGCTTCGGAGTTCTGGCCAGCTTCACGACCAGAGGATCGATTTCGTAGAACCGCCAGACCTCGTTGGGTCTGGAATAGCAGGACAGCGAGCCGGTCCCCAAACCAATGATCCCGACCACTAGCCCTGCATCGGTCTTGCCGCTTGATACTCTGGCGGCATCAACGCCGCGCGCCATTGGACTGCCTGGGTAATAGTAGGTCGAAGGCAGCGGAGTTTCCACGGGTTGACCGGCAATATCACGGACCCGCATTGCGCCGTGCACGGTCGTGCCGTGCATCAGTGTCCGAATTTGATCGTTGGTTGTCATGGCGATGCGGTGGACGCCGAAGAACGAGCGTTCGGAAAATCCGCGGTTCATCGTCGATGGCAGGACGAACAAGCCAACGAGGGTCACGAGTGCGCAACCAATTTGCGGCAACGGTCGATCGACCATGATGAGTATCGCAATGAAACATGCCGCAACAAGCAACCACCCGCCGCCGCCAACGATACCCAGAGGCACCGCCTTGAACGCAATCAGAGCCGCCAGCACTGCACCCGCCACCAGCAGAGCACCCATCATCACGAGCGCCAGTTGGCGTTGCGCCACGTCGCGACAATCCGAAGCCAGCCGTGGATGCGCTGCCAGCCCCGCCAGCAGCAGCAGGGGAAACTCCAGGATGCCGTTGAAAAGCTGAGGCGCAAGCAGAGCCGCGAAGATGCCACCCAGGACGCCGCCGAGCGACATCCACATATAGAATGCTGTCAGATGGTGGCTGTCCGGACGGCGGTCGTAAAGTTCCTTGTGGCATACCAGCGTCGTCACAAAAAATGCGCCGAACCCGGCCGACACGCCAATCAGCCAGCCCTTGTTGCCCGTCATCGACAGCCCGAGCAAAGTCAATCCGACCATTATCGGCTGTAGCAGCAGCAGCGTGCGCTGAGAGATCATCGGCCGGCTGCGGAAAACCAGGATGAACGTGCCGAGGAATACAGCAAGGGGGAAAACCCACAGGAATGGCGCCGCGGCGATGTCCGTCGTCAAGAAGGAGGTGAACGAAACCAATAGACCCGACGGGATCGCCGATAAGCCGATCCAAGCGAGACACTTAGTCCGAGTAGGGGAATTGCAAGAAGCGGCCTTCGTGGGAACGGCGATGGCCGTCAGGGCATCCGACGAGCGCGTCGCCAGCCATCCGCAGATTGCTATCAGAAGTCCCAGCACAAGGAATGTACCCGACCACACGATAGCTTGACGACTTAGTCCAAAAACCGGCTCCACCGCGATCGGGTAGGCCAGCAACGCGATCAGCGAACCGAAGTTCGAGGCGCCGTAGAGGAAGTAAGGGTCGCTGGCGTGCGGGTGTCCGGAGCGGGCGAACCACGACTGCAGCAGCGGCGCGTTAGCCGACACCGCGAAGAACGGCAATCCGACTCCCAGTCCGAGGACGCCAATGAGCCAGAAATAGGTGCCATCGGCGGGCGGCTCCGCAGCCATAGCTGGCAATCCGAAAGGTAATGCCAGTATTGCCGATGTCATCAGGCCGAGGTGCACCGGTGGGGCATACCGGGATGGACAGTAGCGGTTCAACCCGTGTGCATAGCAATAACCGCCAAGCAGCACCGCCTGAAAGAACACCATCGAAACCGCCCAAACAGAGGACGCGCCGCCGAGCTTTGGCAGCACCATCTTGGCAAAGATCGGCTGAACCGAGAACAGCAGCAGGGCCGATAAGAACAGCGCTGCGGAGAAAATTGCCAGAACGGATGGGTTGTCGCGCACAGCGCTCAAGCCGCGGACAATGCCGCCTCGGAACGCGATCGTACTCATTGGCCCAGACTTCCCCGGCTGAAACGTTAGACGGCGAAGGTAAACGCAAATGATTGAACGAAAATAAAGGTGGGCTGTTACTAGCGCTTTCCCGCATCAGGATTGGGCGTATACCCCGGCCCGATCGTCAGGGGTTTTTCAGGATTTGCGCTCTGATCGAGGTCGGATTTGAACGTCCGGCTGACACGCCCCAGCACCTTGGCGCCGTCCACGTCCAACACGCGTATCTCGACGCGATACGCCTTCCCGGCCTTCACGCCCAGCAACGGCGGCGTGCGCATTGCATAGCTGAGCCGCGCGGTATTGATGGTTTCACGCACGATGAGCGGCGCACCCCCTGCCGGGTTTTCGAATTCGCCTTCCAGGACGGTGCCGGGCGCCAGCGATCGCAGCGGTTTGACGCTGACACCATAGAACACTTCGGCAATGCGATAGTTGAAGATGAAGCCGCCGCCCTCGATCGCAATCCAGGGCCTATCGGCGTTGTCGCCACAACCAGCGAGCAACCCGATCAACACGACCAGCGCGATGCGGCTCGGCGAACTTGCGATGAACATGGCGCGCCTCCGATAAACGTCATGCGACAGTTGAAGCATGTGGGCTGGTTGTCAACCTGTTAATCGGTTAGACTCGACTCACGCAGCAGCGAGGAGCGCAAGTGCATTCGGCCGCGACGTTGAATCGAATTGGCGGGCGGCTGTGCCTGGACTTCGTCAATACTGCCGCCTATCGCCAAGACATCATCGCCAATGAGCATCTGAAAACTCTTGATGACGTCATCGACTGGGGGCTGGCGGCATCAATGCTGGAGGCTACGAGCGAGGCAATTCTCCGGACAGAGATTCGGACACAATCGAGCGGAGCCAGCGTGACACTTATGCAGGTCCTGAAGTTCCGTGCGGTGTTGCGGGAGCTGATCGATCCGGCCCTTTATCAGGCGCGGAGTGATCGCCAACACCGACGGTTTGCGAACGACCTGCATCGCGGGCTCAGCGACGGCCTGCACCGAACCAGCCTTACCGTAACCGGTAATGGGAAGTTCGCGCTCACGGGTAACGAGAACCACACCGACTGGCTGATCGTGCCGGTGGCCCTTTCGGCGGCCGCATTATTGACCTCACCCGACCTCGCGGCAGTCCGGGCCTGCGAAGGCGACGGCTGCGGCTGGCTGTTCCTCGACTCGAGCCCCGGTAGCCGGCGGCGCTGGTGCGCCATGGAACCGTGCGGCAACCGCATCAAGGCTCGCAGTCACTACCTGCGCCATCGCGCCAAGAGTGCACCAAGACAGCCGCGCCGCGGATTGCCATGAACGCATTGAGCTACTTCTCCCAACAGCTCCTAAACGCCACGCACGTCAGCGCCTTCTATGGGCTGCTGGCGGTGTCGTACGTGCTGATCCACGCCATCACGCAGCGCATCAACTTCGCGTTCGGTGCGCTGTCGATCTGGGCGAGTTACACGGCGGTCAATGCGACGCTGTGGTTTCTGCTGGAGCTGCCCGGAGAGACGCTCGTTCCGCTGCTGGCGGGTGGTGCCATTGCGATCCTGCATACCGTCGTCGCGGGCTACCTGATCGAGCGCTCGACTGTTCGCCCGTTACTCGGCGCACCGTCGCTCGCCATGCTGGTGACCACGTTGGGCGTCGCGATCGCTGTTGAAGAAGTGATGCGCATTGCCAACGGCAGCCGCGAACGCTGGCTGCCGCCGATCGATGCGGGAATCCTTGTTCTTGGCGGCGTGCCGGCGTTTCCAGTCCAGATTACCGGCTTGCAGATTGCGGTCATCGGGGTTGCGGTGCTGCTGGCGATGGGTCTGATCTGGTTCATTTCCAGCCACCCATTCGGGCGGGTCTGGCGGGCCTGCGCCGAAGACTTGAGGATGGCGGAGCTATGCGGCGTCGATGCCGGCCGTACGCTCGGCCTGACGTTTGCGCTCGCGAGTGCCTATGCGGCGGCCGCCGGTGCATTAATCGCGCTGGATTACGGCGTCGCCAGCTACAGCGGCGGTTTCGTGATCGGTCTCAAGACGCTATTCGTGGCCGTCGTCGGCGGCTTGAATTCGGTGCCCGGCGTGTTTGCTGGCGGCATCATACTGGGCCTGTTCGAGACGCTGTGGTCGGGCTACGTCGGCCCGGAATACCGCGATGCCGCCGCCTTCGTCGCCTTGAGCGGCCTAATGATCGCATTCCCGCACGGACTTTTCGGCGGGCGCGGCAGCACCGAGGCGGTGTGATCTGGGTCGGGGCAACACCGACGCACCGACTCGCGACAAGCACGAGCGACCCCCTCTTTATCGCCACTGGAAAACTCCGTGACGACGAGTTGCCAATCTTGCAGACTTTACTCCGCCGCCTCTCCGTACGTTGCCATCGGCGGGCACGAGCATACGATGCTACGATCACCGTAGGCATTGTCGACGCGATTGACCGGGCTCCAGTACTTGTCCTGCGCGCCTGCATCCGTCGGAAAGCAGCCCTCGGCCCGGCGGTATTTTCGGGTCCATTGCTCGTCGGCTATGTCGCGGACCGTGTGAGGCGCGTGCCGCAGGGGGCTTTCCTCGGCCGTCATCCGCCCCTCGTCGATGTCGCAAACTTCCTTGTGGATGCTGATCATGGCGTCGACGAAGCGATCGATCTCAGCTTTTGACTCGGATTCCGTCGGCTCGATCATCAGCGTTCCAACTACCGGGAAACTCATCGTCGGCGCATGGAAGCCGTAATCGATCAGCCGCTTGGCGATATCGTCGACGGTCACACCGAGTTCATCCTTGAAGCGGCGGGGATCGACAATGCACTCGTGCGCGACGCGCCCGTTCCGGTTCTTGTAGAGAACGGGGAAATACGGATCGAGCCTCGTCGCGATGTAGTTGGCCGAAAGGATCGCGATCTTGGTCGCGTCAGCCAGTCCCTCGCTCCCCATCATCAGAATATAAGCGTAGGAAATGGGGATGATCGAGGCAGAGCCATAGGGCGCCGCCGACACCGGACCGATGGCCGCCTTATCACCGGGAAGCGCGGGATGCCCGGGCAGGAACGGTGCCAGATGCGCCTTGACGCCGATCGGACCGACTCCCGGCCCACCGCCGCCGTGCGGAATGCAAAAGGTCTTGTGCAGATTTAGATGCGAGACGTCGGCCCCATAGTCACCCGGGCGGGCTACTCCAACCTGTGCGTTGAGGTTGGCGCCGTCGAGATAAACCTGCCCGCCGTGCGCGTGCACGATATCGCACAGTTTGCGAATCCTCTCCTCGAACACGCCATGCGTCGACGGATAGGTGATCATGATCGCCGCGAGACTGGCAGCATGTGCCGCGGCTTTCGCGGCCAAGTCATCCATGTCGACATTGCCATCATCGTCGCACCTGACGACAACGACCCCCATCCCTGTCATTTGTGCCGACGCCGGATTGGTGCCGTGCGCCGATGACGGAATGAGACAGATATTGCGATGACCTTGACCGCGCGACTTGTGATAGGCGCGGATGGCGAGCAGCCCGGCGTACTCGCCCTGCGCACCTGAGTTCGGCTGCAGCGATATGGCGTCATAGCCCGTGATCTCGCACAGCCACGAATTGAACCGCTCAAAGAGTTCCGTGTAACCTCGCGCCTGCGCAGGCGGAGCGAATGGGTGCAGTGCACCGAACTCCGGCCATGTCACCGGGATCATTTCCGCGGTCGCGTTCAGTTTCATCGTGCAGGAACCGAGCGGGATCATCGCCCGATCGAGCGCCAAATCGCGATCGGCAAGCTTGCGCATGTAGCGCAGCAATTCGGTCTCCGAGTGGTAGCGGTGGAAGACCGGGTGCTGAAGAAAAGGCGACGTTCGGCGCAGGTCAGGCGGCAGGGCGTCTCCTGCCTGTCGCTTTGTCAAAGCGGCGAAATCCATGTCGGCGCCAAAGGCGCGCCAGATCGCTTCGATCGTCTCCCGCGTCGTCGTCTCGTCGAATGACACGCCGAGATGCGTCGCATCGATCAGCCGGAAGTTCAGGCGCTCGTTTTTGCCACGCTGGACAATCGCTTTGAGATTTGAACCAACGTCGATAGTCAAAGTGTCAAAGAACGTCGCATTGCTGATTTTGTAGCCCGCCTGGCGCAAGCCTGCGGCCAGAGCAACGGTCTTGCGGTGTACGCCACGGGCAATTGCCCTCAGGCCATCCGGTCCATGATAGACCGCATACATCGATGCCATGACCGCGAGCAGAACCTGCGCGGTGCAGATGTTCGAAGTCGCCTTCTCGCGGCGAATGTGCTGCTCGCGCGTCTGCAGCGTCAAGCGATAGGCGCGCTCGCCCCTGCTGTCGATCGAGACCCCAACGAGACGGCCCGGCAGCGCCCGCTTGTAGGCATCCTTGCAGACTATGTAAGCGGCGTGCGGGCCGCCATATCCCATCGGCACACCGAAACGTTGCGCCGAGCCGACGGCGATATCGGCGCCGAGCTCGCCTGGCGAGGTCAGTAGAGCCAACGCAAGCAAGTCCGCAGCGACGACTGCAACGCCTCCACTCGATTTGACCGCGGCGATGGCGGGACGAAGATCCCTGATGTTGCCCGTCGTGTCTGGATACTGAAAGATTGCTCCGAAAATCTGTCGAGGATCGAGATCGCACTTGGGGTCGCCGACGATCAGCTCCCAGCCCAGCGGATCAGCGCGTGTTTTCAGCACCGCCAGCGTCTGGGGATGCACGTATCGATCAACAAAAAACGCCTTGGCCTTCGACTTGGCAACACGTTGCGCGACCGCCATCGCCTCCGCGGCGGCGGTCGCCTCATCGAGCAGCGAGGCATTCGCAATATCGAGGCCGGTCAGATCTGAGATCATCGTCTGGAAATTGAGAATGGCTTCGAGACGACCTTGGCTGATCTCCGGTTGGTAAGGCGTGTAGGCGGTATACCACGCCGGGTTTTCGAGAATGTTCCGAAGGATCACCGGTGGCGTGATCGTGCCGTGATAGCCCTGTCCGATCAGCGACGTGAAGACCACGTTCTTCGACGCCAGCTCGCGCAAATGTTGCAAGGCAGCGGTCTCACCGAGGCCCGCCCCAATGTTCAAGCCGCGCTTCTGACGGATCGCGCCTGGCACAGCCTCCGCGATCAGCCCGTCGAGCGATGCCGCGCCGACAGTTTTCAGCATCGTGTTGACGTCGGAAGCCGACGGCCCGATGTGCCGGCGTGCGAACGCAAAACCCGAGGCTTCGTCGTCGAGTTGAGTGGCGGGTTCCATGGCAGCAAGCTCCGTCAGCCGATCAATTTCTGGTTTCGCTGTCTTCATGCTCGATCCATTCGTGATCCGTCGTGAATAGTCTTGGCATTTCGGTGTCTCCTCAACGCTTGAAGCGGCTTGCCACAAAGGGCAGCGCGCGAACCAAAACTGCGACCCGTAAACCCCGCAGCTCGGCAAAGAGGCGTGTTTCTTCCATCGACCAGCGATGGGCCACGTATCCCATGGCGACCGGGCCGCCGAATGACGGCCCAAATCCACCCGATGTCACAACACCGATCGGGTCTCGTGAGGTTTCGGTCTCGAACAGAGACGCACCGCCGCGCAGTGGTGCCCGCCCAGTCGGCTGAAGTCCAACCCGAAGGCGGGCCGGTCCGTCCCGCAGCTCGCGCTGGATACGGGCCGCCCCCGGGAACCGGCTCTCTTCGCGCCGGCGTTTTTGGATTGACCATGTCAGGTTGGCCTCAACGGGCGAGGTCGTTGCATCGATGTCATGGCCGTATAGGCACATGCCGCTCTCAAGGCGCAGCGAGTCGCGAGCCCCCAGCCCGATCGGCTGAACTCGTGCATCGCTTGCGAAACTGCTCCAGATGTCCACGGCCTGCGCCGCGGGCACGGCAATCTCGAATCCATCCTCGCCCGTGTAACCCGAGCGCGAGATGTGGGCCGGCACGCCACCGAGACTCGTGTTCGTGACCTGCATGAAAGTTAGTCCAGCCGCGTCGGTGGTGTGAACGGACAGCGCTGCCTCGGCCAGCGGGCCTTGCAGCGCGAACAACGCCCAATCGTCACGGCGCGACAGCGTGCTGTCGTTGGGCAAATGCGCGGACAGGTGTGCGTAGTCGCGTTCTTTGCACGCGCCGTTGACAACGAGCCCTAGCGTGCCTTCTTGCGCAGGTTCGCGCGGCCGCCAGACCATGATGTCATCGATGATGCCTCCGTCGTCGTTCAGGATCTGTGAGTATCGCTGCTGCCCGCGCCTCAGATTCAGGATGTCTGCCGGCACGAGGCTTTCGAGCGCCGACGCAACCGTCTCGTGCCGCCGATCGCCGGCCGACAGGTACGCGATACCCATGTGGCTTACGTCGAATAGGCCGACCGCTGATCGCGTATGAAGGTGCTCCTTCAGAACGCCCAGCTCGTATTGTACGGGCATATGGTAACCGGCGAAAGCAACCATTCTGCCGCCGTGGGCAACATGCCAGTCGTGGATTGGTGTGGTGAGTAGCGGTTCGGTTGACATGGCGCCTCAGCCCTTTAGCTCGTCGAATGTGGCGAGCGCCTTGCCGCCGTTGACCGTTGCTGGACCGCCTCCCATCTCGATTGCCAGGGCGGTTGTCTCGGCGATCTCGTCGCGCGTCGCGCCGTGTTTGAGAGCCGCTGGGACGTGGAAGACGATGCGGCCTTTGCATTGCGCGTGAACGGTGATGGCCATCGCCATTAGTTCTTTGGTGCGGCTTGTAAGAGCTCCGCCCTTGCTCGCTGCACCCATCAAGCCTTGATAAGCCTGCATGGCCTTGGGCGCGGCCTTATAGAGCTCCATAGCTTCAGCGCGCATTGATTTCGCTGTTTTGGCAACGTTCATCTGAAGCTCCTTGCAAATCACGAGACATGCCCGTCCAATGCCCCTTGCCGGTCCACGCCGGCGAGCCGTAGGCGGTCGCCACAATGCGACCGACCTGTGCGAGATCGTCGGACAGAGTTTCGGCGAACGATCGGGCCGTCCGCATTGGACCGATGGTATGAGACGACGATGGGCCACGCCGATCTTGAACAGGTCAAGCAAGCCGGCCAAGGGCGCACGCTGCGAGCCAGCGCCTACTGACGCTGGTCGCGCTTCTGGTTTCTGATGCTCGACGATTGTTCCAGATGGCATAGCGGCAATCCCTCCGGCGTACGGCCAAGGTCGATTGCCCCATCTGTCGATTGTGCCTGAGATTGTTATCCCGTCGGCGGACGCGCGCTGCGTCTCTTTCCAGATCTTGTCTCGTCGCTGGTCCTTTTGCCTGAGAGTTTCCGGGGCGGTTGCTCCTTCGGCGCCGCTCCAGCCGAGCGGTCTCTCCCAACGACGATAGTAAGCAGCTAGGCTAGAACATGGTCCGTAGCAACCTAAATTTGCGGGTTTGAAGCGGGGTGTGGGTGTCGATCGGCGCCCAATCCTGACCCACCACCGGCACGCGAAGGCGCCAAATCCTCCAGCGCTACGCTTCGCTGCGCGCCTCCAGCCTTGGCGCCGCATTGTCACAACCTAGAGGTGGTCAACTCTTCGACGCCGATTGGAGTGCACCCCGCGAGTGGACAGGGTCAGGCTGCGGATTTGACCGTCTGCCGGTGACAAAGCTGCCGGCGTACCAAGCCAACATTGTGGCATACACAGTCGCAGCGCTGTCATGGCGCGTCAGTGGGCGGATGGATTTCGAGTGGTCTGGGCGCAGCAGGGAATTTCGGACGAGCTGCGCAACATGCTCCAGGAATGGATTTGCGAAGTTGACAAAGGCCTTCGGGATACGTCGAGCAATCGGATGCCAAGCGAATGGGCGAAAAAAGTTGATTGCCGCGATTCCCTGCGTGATCTTGCATTTCCTTTGCCCGAGCAGCTCCCGCCAGAGCTTGCAGCGCATTCGACGTCTCGCAGCACTGCGAACGGCAAGGTGACGAGCCGAAATGACAGCCTCACACGAGAGGACCTCGAACTGATCAATCAGACCAGAGCGGTCAGCGCAGAAACTTGGTTCCGCGTGTCTCAATGGGGAAAGAAGACGAAGAAGCTGCACTGGAAGGTTGCCGCGATCGCTCAGACAATGGGCGAATATGCGATTGGCAGTTGGGAACGGAGCCCGTCGACAAAGCAGGCGAAGTGGGCGATGGAAGCCTATCGTACCGCCGAGAAGGAAGGAGCCTTCGAGCAACCTGTTTCCTAGCAATGCCGAGCAGAGCACACTTCTAATGGTGAGAGGTGTGATATTTCTAGCTTGGATTTATAGAGAGCTGTCGCCGAGGCCGTGAAGTCTGCACTCGACGCCGAGGTTGAGTGTTAAACGCTTCAACGCGATGGTCGAAGCCGCTGCATTGGTTTCGTTGTCCGCCCGCTTCTCGCAAGTCATCGTTGTCGAATACGGCGACGGCTTCATCTACGAGACGCCGCGCCAGCCCGACATGCCGCCGTCGGTTCGCGAGCAAGCCTGAGATGCACTTCCTTCCCTGCTTCGGCGTGTGAGGGGTGAGTACACGAGTGGAGGTATCAAGATCAACAAGTGCTTGATTCAATTGATCGAGTCGAGGAAGATTGAGTTCCCGACCTCTGCAATGCAATTTGCGGACGAAAGGCGTCGGCGGCGCGTAGCCCTATGCAATTGCATCCAACCCCTTGTGCTTGACGAGGGCCAGCAGCTTCAGCGACGGGCCTGATGGCCGCTTCTCACCGCGCTCCCACTGGGAGACGAGCGTGACGGGCACGTTCAGGTACTTGCTAAAGACTTCCTGGCTGACGCGCTCCTTCTTGCGGATCTTCTGAATCTCGCGCGCGCTCAGCTCCTCCACCATGGTGAGACACATGACGTCGAACTCGCGCATCGTCGTCTTGTCGATGGCGCCGATGCCGTGCAGCCCTGCGGCCGTCCTGTGGACCGTCTCAGCGATTCGGCTTGGATACTTCTTCGCCATCACACGTTACCTCCATCAACTCGCCCTCTTCGCACCAAGTCTCCAGTTCAGGCATCGTGGCGCCGAGGTAGATCGCCGCGAGCTTCTTCAACCGGGCCAGATCGTCGGCATCGATGTTGTCCCGTTCGTTCTTCGCGAACCCGTAAAAGAACACCGCCCGCCCAAGCCTCCGATAGGCAATCACCGTGCGGAACCCACTCGAGCGCCCCTGCCCTGGCCGGGCGACCCGTTGCTTGATCAGCCCGCCGCCCAGGTCGGCATCGATCAGGCCGTTCTCGGCGCGCTCGATCGCCTCGCAGAGCTTCTCGTCGCTCATCCGTTCGCTGCGCGCGAAGCGGTTGAACTGCTTGGTTACGAAGACCCGCACACGCTCTCCCCGTCCCCAACACCCAGTGTTATATAACACCAGGTGTTAGAATTCAAGGGAAGTCTCGTGCCCGTCCAAAGCCCTGTTTGCGCTTGTTCCGCCTGCCGGGCAATCGCTGCGCTAACGCAGGCACGCTGTAGAACTCGCGGCATGCGTGCCGATACCATCGCATCTCTCGCGAACACGCCAGAGCGCACAAAGTACCCACGACTCGTGGACCTGGCGCTCAGCACTGGAGAGCACGGCTAAACATCGCAGCGCATATGACGCGCTGCTGCAACACTGCATCCCTGCGTGAAGGCAGCGTGAAGAAGGAAAGAAGGTCAGGTGCTAAAATTCAGAAGTGCCTGATTTTATTGGTGGAGCCGAGGGGAATCGAACCCCTGACCTCTGCAGTGCGATTGCAGCGCTCTCCCATCTGAGCTACGGCCCCGACCGTGGGTGTCTGTGTGTTAGGTTGCGGTCTGCTGCTTGTCAAGCAAGCCCGAAGGGGGCGCAAAACGCGTCGCGAACGGATCGCGAAAGCCGCGAAAACGTTCGCTTGCGCGAACTTTCGCGCGATCGTCACCCCGCACCGATCACTCGCGCATGAAGGCGTTTAGGTCTGCGGTCGTCATCGAGGCGTCGATGTAGCCAAACGTCCCCTGCTGCTTGACCTCATTGGCGGCTGCCAGAAGACCGGTCATCGCCGCCCGGTAAAGCGACGTCGCGAGACTGATGCGTCTGACACCCACTGCCGCGAGTTCCGTAACCGGGAAAGACTTGCCCTTTACCCCTGCCATGAAGTTGAAGGGCCGCCCTAGACTTGAGCAAACGCGTCGCACGGCAGCGAGATCAGGCAGGCCCGGCGCGAATAGAACGTCGGCACCCGCCCGCTCGTACGCTCGCAAACGCCGGATCGTATCGTCAAGATCGGGATTGCCACGCAGAAAATTCTCAGACCTTGCTGTCAGCATGAACTTGAAGGGCAAGGAGCGCGCCGCCGCAACGGCCGCCGCAATGCGTTCTGTCGCGTGGGCGAGATCGTAGATCGGCTTGGCCGAATCACCCGAGGCGTCTTCGATGGAACCACCGACCAGGCCGACCGCCGCGGCCTCGCGAATGGTCGTGGCGACATCTTCCGGCGCGTCACCAAAGCCCTTCTCGAGATCGGCTGCCACCGGCAGGTGCGTAGCATCCACGATTGATCGTGCATGCACCAAGGCCTCGGCACGCGATACGCGTCCGTCCCGTCTTCCGAGCACGCCGGCGCACGCGCCACTCGACGTCGCCAATGCCTCGAAGCCGAGCGAACCGAGCAATCGCGCGGAGCCTGCGTCCCAAGGATTGGGCATGACGAAGACACCGGGCCGCTCGTGCAATGCGACGAAACGGCTGGATTTCTCGCGCAAGGATTCGGTCATCGTTTGCTATCCATTGTTGGGCCGTCTCAGCACTTGCTTCTAGCCGATCCGCCGGAACGTTACGACCAGAACGTCTCGGAATGCTGCCTTGCCTGCATCCAACGGCTCGACCGGCGTCACGCCATGAAAGACCCGCGCATCATCGACAAAGGCGGCGTCGAACGGCTCGGTCAGTGTGAAGCTGCCGAGCGGACGGTGCTCGAGATCGGCAATCGTTGTTGTGCCACTGACGATGTTGGCTCTCTTCACCAGCAGCACCAGGACGTAGTCGACACCGTCGCGGTGCGGACCCTCTGGAGTCGGCTTGCCCTGCTCGCCTTTGCGCGCATCGATCCGGAACTGATGCACCTCGACATGCCAAGTCTTGGTCTGCGGCGATAAGGCTCCGAAACAGGAATGGCAACACCTGAGAATCGTGGCCATGCTGCGGCTCGCGCCAGCTTCGGCGGCGACGGGCTCAAACCAGCGCTCGATGCCACCGTTGAGTGAATTGTAGTTGAGCCCCTGATAATGCGGCTGGTGCGGCTGCCGGATGATTGTGCCGCACTTCTCCGCGAAGTGTGTGGCGTGCCGGCGGCGCCGGTAACGTCCGCCGTCGGCCATATAGGTATCAACGGCGAGATCGTCCCAGCTCGCCGCGAACTGCGGCCAGTCGTCGAGCGAGCCGGCAGCTTCCAGCAGTTGTCGCGCCTGCGTTGCCGGCAAAAAGGCAAAGCCGGTGTGCGCGAGCTGATCTTCCAATGACGCGGCGCTGATGCTGGTCATGCTCTAGCCTATGCGAAAGCGCGTCAGGTGCGCGGGCGCAGCTACCTTCTCCGTGACAGTTACTGAGGAGCGCTATAATCTCGCAGTGGCATAGGTAAAATATCCAGTTCATGAATAAATGACCAGACCAATTGTCAGCCGCGCCGACGCGGCGGCGTTAGCGCTCAGCGTTGATCGGATGCAGCGCGAGCCACTGCACATCCAACTTGGCCATCAGCTGAGGCGCATGATCCTGTCCGGCCGCATCGCGCCTGGGTCGAAGTTACCGTCAAGCCGCGCGCTGGCGCTCGACCTCGAGGTATCGCGCACCACCGTCGTGCTGTCTTACGATCAATTGACGAGCGAAGGTTATATCGAGGGACGGCAAGGCGCCGGCGTTTTTGTGTCGCCGTCTTTGCCTGAACAGGCGCTGCATGTCGCCGCTCCTTCAGTCCAGACCCACACCCGATGTCCCCAGCCGGCAAAACTGAAACCGCCTGAACAGGTTCGGCCGTTTCAGCTTGGGGCGACTGATCCAACACTGTTTCCATACAAACGCTGGGCGCGATTGCTATACCGCTTCTGGCGCGACCCCGCCCCCGCACTGACCGGCACTATGGACCCGTTCGGATGGCTGAGCCTGCGCGAGGCAATTGCGCGGCATCTCAAGGAATGGCGGGGGATCGTCTGCCATGCCGGCCGGATTATCATCACCAGCGGCACGGTCGATGCCACTGAGCTGATTGCACGTTGCGCGTTCAAACCCGGCGATACCGTCTACATCGAGGAGCCCGGGTACCCAACGCTTCGCCGAGCGCTGTTGAACCACGGCATTACAACCGCTCCGGTGCTGGTTGATGTGGACGGGTTCGATCCCGCCCGGGCTTTCCGAGGCGGGGCGGCCCGAGGCGCGTTCGTCACGCCATCCCGCCAGTTCCCTCTCGGAGCCACGCTCCCTCTGGCCCGGCGTCTCGAATTGCTCGAGTGGGTGGCGGCGGCACGCGGCTACATCGTCGAGGACGATTTCGACAGCGAGTATCGCTATCAGGGCTCACCGCTACCGGCGCTCATGAGCCTCGATGGCAACGGACGCACGATCTACATCGGTAGTTTTTCAAAAGTGTTGTCGCCCGCCTTGCGGCTTGGCTTCGTGGTGGTGCCGGAGCGGCTCATCGAGACGGTTCGTCAACATCTGAGGCAGCGCGGATCGGCCGCGTCCCTGGTTGCTCAGCCGGTTCTCGCGGAATTCATCGCCGAAGGCAGCTACGCGATCCATATCCGCAGGACCCGCCGCATCTACGCGCACCGTATGGCCGCGCTTGTCGCCCAGGCACACAGATTGGAGGGGCTTCTTGAGGTTGCGCCGACGTCGGCCGGCATGCACGTCGTCGCCGATCTGGCGCCTCGACTGGGCAGGCGAATGTCTGATCGAGAAGCAGTCGCGCGGGCCGGATCGGCCGGAGTGACGACATCGGCCCTCAGTGGCTATTGTGCGCTTCGCCCGCGCCGGCGCGCGCTATTGCTTGGATTTGCAGGGTTCGCGGAGCAGAGCATCGAAAGGGCGATCGGCCGCCTTGCCGATGCTCTCAGGTAAGCCGGCCCCAATCGAAAAACTTTGAAACTCGCGCACGACCACACGATTGATCAGCCCAGCAGCCCCGCGATCAGCAAGAGTAGTCCGATCCCGCCCAAGCCGCCGGCACCCCACACCAGGGCCGCAATCCCGGTGATGATCGACGCCGAGGCCAGCACGATCGCTATCTGGAATGCGCCGGTCGCGAACTCGAAGCGCGTATGTTTGGCGCCATACTTGTCGCGGATCAGTTCCGCTGCCTTGGCGCGGACAACCAGTTCCTTACGGCCCTCGCCCGGCTCAACCTTGCCGGTGTCCTTGCCGGTCTTCGGATCCTTGATCGGCCGGCCCTGCTCGGTTTCGTAGCGTTCCGCAGTCGCACGCCATTTCGCGACGCGATCCTGCATGGCCTTTTTCTGGGCCGGATCGGCGGCGGCCAACTGCAGCAGGTCGACCTCATCGGCAAACGATTCAGTCACCGTCTTGCGGATTGTCTTGGCCTGGTAGAACGCCCACAGGTTCGACGCCTCGATATTGCTCTGCAAGGTCTGCGTCTGGGCCTTTTGGCCGAAGATCTCAGACACGGCCAGCATGAGTGCCAGAATCGAAATGACAAGTGCGACCGTCTTGTTGCTTTCGCCGTGCTCGTGCGCTGCATGACCGCTCATCGTGTTTCCCGTCAATCGAGCCAACAAACGCACAAAGGCGGACGGCAGGCTCACGCCAACACCATCCGCCAATGGGCTTAGCCGGACCCATGCCAAGGGGACAGGTCGAGCGCAAGCGAATTATTGAGGAGCACATGGCAATGACAGGCGCATGACGCCCGCTCGCAACCAAAACAATTCAATTCTCCCGTGCCTCAACCCCACCGCTGTCATCCCGGGGCTTGGCCCACGGCTGTCCGGATTGATTGAATTCGGTCTGCAAGAAATCCCGACGGGCATTGGGCGGGAGCTGGCGGAATTGCATCGGGGATACGGAATTGAGAACGCGGATTGCCGGCATTGGTAGCGCGTCTCCTCTTTCCCCCGCGTTCCCGGCCGAGCCGGCCCCGCATCGGATGGAGCCCACGGTGCCGGCTCCGGCGAGGGCCGGGATCCTTACGTATCGCGGGTTTGCACGGCGTCTCACCGCAACAGGTAAAGATCCCGGACAACCGCGCCTCCCTATGGTCGACGCGGTTTCCGGGAACGCGGGAATTGGAGAGTTGAGGTGGCTCGAGAAATAAACCGG
>JBGTIU010000037.1:0-5601 GCA_041745515.1 Hyphomicrobiaceae bacterium
GCGACTGCAGCAGCCGGATGTGGTGGTGTTGGGCGCGCTCAACGAAGGCACTTGGCCGCAGGCAGCCGAGCCGGGCCCGTGGCTCAATCGACCGATGCGCAAGCACCTGGGCCTGCCAAGTCCGGAGGAAGCGATCGGCCACGCCGCACATGATGTGTCGATGCTGCTCGGGGCGCAACGAGTTTACTTGACCAGGGCACAGAAGATCGATGGCGTGCCGACCGTGCCGTCCCGCTGGTTGCTGCGATTGCACGCACTGCTTGGTGGGCTGGGTCTCGGTCAGGTACTGAAACCCGACCAGCCGTGGCTCGCCTGGGCCCAAACGCGCGATGCTATCGCCTCGTCGAAGCGGATTTCGGCGCCGACCCCGCGACCGGCCTTGCATCTGAGACCACGGCAATTGACCGTCAGCGATGTGGAAAGACTGATGGCTAATCCGTACGCGATCTTTGCCTCGCGTATTCTCAGGCTCGATTGTCTGCCATCTTTGGGTCAGCAGCCCGATGCCAGCCTTCGCGGCGGTATTGTGCATCAGGCGCTCGGTCGCTTCGCGGAACGCTATCCCGAGCGCTTGCCGGGCGATCCGTGTGCCGAACTGCTGCGGCTGGCCGAAGGTGTTCTTGCTGAATACACAGGCAGCCCGCGCGTCGCGGCATTCTGGGTCCCGCGGTTTGCTCGCTTCGCCAATTGGTTTGCCGAAACCGAGTGGGGCCGTCGCGCGAGCATTACGCGAACGCTGGCCGAAGTCACCGGGGCAACGGTGCTTGCGGCTCCAGCGGGTCCGGTCACGCTGAAGGCACGCGCCGATCGTATCGACTGCAGTTTGGATGGCCTGGTCATCACTGATTACAAGACCGGCGGCGATATGAGAGTGCTCGCCGGTCGAGCGGCAAGGTGCGAAGCGCCGCAATTGCCTTTGGAGGCGGCGATTGCCTTGGCCGGCGGCTTTGCCCACGTTGATCCGCGAAGGGTTACAGGGCTGCGTTACATCTCGGCATCGGGTGGGGAACCGGCCGGCTCCGCCGTTGACATCAGGACGGATGATGTAGCGGCACTCGCCGCCACCGCGCAGGCGGGCCTGACCCGGCTGATCGCGGCCTTCGATAACGAGGCGACGCCTTTCACCGCCGTCAGGCGCACGCGTTTCAATTACGACTACGACGACTACGCGCATCTGGCGCGGGTGGCCGAGTGGTCCGGTGGCGACGACTCGGGTGAGGGAGACGAGACATGACCGCCGCTTCCGCAAATTCGGCGGAGTTGCTGGCCGACACCGAGAAGGCGCAATCGGCCGCGTCCGATCCGGCGGTGTCCGCCTGGGTTTCAGCCAACGCAGGCGCCGGCAAGACGCACGTGCTTAAGATGCGCGTGCTGCGGCTGCTGCTGGCGGGCACCGGGCCCGAGCGCATCCTGTGCCTCACCTATACCAAGGCGGCGGCGGCGGAAATGTCCGCGCGCGTGTTCGCGGATCTATCGCGTTGGGCGACTGCGCCCGAAGAGAAGCTGGAGCTTGAACTCGCAAAACTGCTGGGGCGCTCACCGGTTCCTGCCGATCGGCTCCGAGCGCGCCGGTTGTTTGCAGCGGCAATCGAAACGCCGGGCGGCTTGAAGGTGCAAACCATTCACGCGTTCTGCGAACGGCTGCTGCAGCGATTTCCATTGGAAGCGGGCGTGCCGCCGGGTTTTCGGGTTCTCGACGATGAGGCGGCGGTCAAGCTGCGTCGCGAAGCGATCGATGGCATGTTGCACGCGAGCACTCAGAATCGCGCGACGGCACTCGGTCAAGCGCTTCAAACGACGATCGCGTATGCAACCGACGAACGCTTCGACGAAGTCCTGACGAAGGCGATCAGCAAGCGATCCTGGCTCGAGGCCATGTCTAGCCTCGAGTTGCGCGACGAGGGCGCCGATCTGGCGTCCGCCGAGGCGCTGTATCGCGGTGCCTTGGGGCTCGCCGCCGATGTCGATCTCGATGCGACCAAACGTGCTCTGGCCGCACTGCTCAGCGATGCTGAACTGAAACGTCTGACGGATGCGCTCAACGGTGGCAGCAAAAGCGATATCAAGGCGTCAGAGCGCGCTGCCGCCGTACTCGCGGCGCCCTCAGCCAGCCTGCGGATCGCGGCGCTGGCTTCACTCCTGCTGACCGGCGAAGGCCAGCCGCGCGCCAGCCTGATGACCAGGTCCGTCAGGCAGGACCACCCCGATCTCGAGGCGGTCATGCAACGCGTCACCGACCGCTTCTTCGCTCTGGAGACCACGCGCCGCGCGCTTGCTTTCCTGGCCGCCAACATGGCGTTGATCCGCCTCGCCATGGACGTGCTGCAGCGCTACGCCGACGCGAAAGCACAACGCGCGGCACTTGACTTCGACGACCTGATCGAACGTTCCAAAAACCTGCTGAGCAGTGCCGAAGCGACAACATGGGTGTTGTTCAAGCTTGACGGCGGGCTCGACCACATTCTCGTCGACGAGGCGCAGGACACGAGCCCGGCACAATGGGCAGTGATCGAGGCATTGGCACAGGAGTTTTTTTCGGGATCCGGCTCATCCAAGGCACAGCGGACACTGTTCGCTGTTGGCGATGAAAAGCAGTCGATCTACAGCTTCCAGAACGCTGCGCCCAAGATGTTTGCGGCGACCGGCAAGCATTTTCAAGAGCTCGCCGAGTCAGCGGGCCTGGCTTGGCGGGCGGTGCCGTTGCAGCTCTCGTTCCGCTCGGTGACGCCGGTTCTCGACGCGGTCGATCGTGTTTTCGCATCGCGCCAACGGACCCATGGCGTGACGAGCGAAGCATCCTCAATACGACATGTAGGGCTACGCGCCGGGCAGGCAGGGCTCGTTGAGGTGTGGCCGTCGCTCGACTGGGGCGAAGGTGAGAGCGGTGATCTGTGGGCGCCGCACGAGGAGGTCCCGGCAACGTCGCCAGCAAGCCGGGTCGCGGCGCGCATCGCAGACACGATTGCCCATTGGCTGGAGAAAGGCGAGCGGCTGCACTCTCAGGGCCGCGCGATCTGCCCCGGCGACATTCTTATTCTGGTTCGCAAGCGCCAGCCGTTCGCAATCCCGATGGTGGCGGCTTTGAAAATGCGCGGCATCCCAGTCGCCGGCATGGACAGAATGCGCCTGACCCAGCAGATAGCCGTGCAGGATCTGATGGCGTTGTTTGATTTCCTGTGCCTGCCCGAGGACGATCTGGCACTTGCGACAGTGTTGAAATCGCCGTTGTTCGATCTCGATGACGACGATCTGCTGGCCATCGCGCCCGGCCGCAAGGGCACGTTGTGGAGCGCGACCATCGATCGAGCGAAGGCCGATCAGCGCTTTCGTCCGGCGGCGGAAAAGCTGAAGCTGTGGCGGACACAAGCCGATTTCACTCCCCCGTTCGAATTCCTCGCAAATCTTCTCGATCGCGATGGCTGCCGCGCCCGCCTGTTGCGTCGGCTCGGGCCGGACGCCGCCGACCCGATCGATGAGCTGATGAACCTGGCGCTCAACTATGACGATCGTGCGCCGCCGTCGCTGCAAGGGTTTGTCGCGTGGTTGAAGGCAGGTGATCGTGAAATCAAGCGCGATATGGAGCAGTCGCGCGACGAAGTGCGCGTAATGACGGTGCATGGCGCGAAAGGCCTCGAGGCGCCGATCGTGTTCCTGCCCGACACTTGCTCATCCGGCGTTCGGCGCACAGCCGGTGAACTTGTCGAATTGAGCGATGCTGTGCGGCAGGTCGAAATGACGCCGCCGCTTGCCTGGGTCATCAAAGGCGCGGGCCGAATCGCTCAGGTCAGGGATGCCAAGGCCGCAGCGGAAGCCGCAGAGCGGGAGGAGCACGTGAGGCTGCTTTACGTAGCGCTAACCCGGCCACGTGATCGTCTCTATGTTGCCGGTTTTGAAGGCCGAAATGGCCGCGCTGAGGGCTGCTGGTACGACCTGATCGTCGACGGGCTCGACGGTGTCCTGTGCGACGCGATCGGAGCGGACGGCGGCAAAGTGCGGCGCGTCGAGACACAGCAGACAGCCGCGCCTGAACCGTCAAGGTTGATGATCCGCGACAATGGCCGGGTCGCGCCATTGCCGGACTGGGCGAAGCAGCCGGCACCGCGTGAGCTGGGCGTGACGGTGCCGCTCGCGCCATCTAGGTTGGCACCGCTCGAAACCGATGACGCGGGCGAGCCGACGAACCTACAGAACGGGAAAGCGATGGTAAGCCTGTCCGACCTGGCGGCGCCTTCGCCGCTGGTGCAGGTCGAGGAAGCGAGGTTTTTGCGTGGGACACTGACCCACGCGCTGCTCGAGCATCTGCCCGCCCTCGATCCGGCCGCTTGGGACACAGCCGCGGCAGCGTTTCTCCGTACGCGCGGCGGCAATCTATCGGCGTCCACTCGCGCCAGTATCCTCGCCGAAAGCCTGCGCGTGCTGCGCGATCCGGTATTTGCGGATGTATTTGGCCCTGACAGCCGCGCGGAAGTACCGCTGGTAGCCGAGATCGGCAATCCGCGCGGGCGCGGCCCGGCGCTGCGAATTACAGGGCAGATCGATCGGCTGGCGCGGCGCGCTGACGAAATCCTGATCGTCGACTACAAGACGAACCGCGCGCCGCCGCTCGACGTCGCCGACGTACCGCCCGCCTACCTTCTCCAGTTGGCTGCCTATCGCCTTGGCATACAACACGTTTTTGGCCGACTGCCGGTGCGAGCAGCAGTTCTTTGGACGGACGGCCCGCGGCTGATGCCGATTCCTTCAGCCATGCTGGATCAACATGAGAGGCAGCTTTGGAAACTCGATGCGGCTCGCCTTGACGCCTGAGCACTGCATCCTTAGGTATCGCTCACATCCGATCGCGCATGGACGCTTGCCAAGCGCACGCCTTCGCAACCAGGAGAGTGTTCCATGTCGTCGTCCCACAATGTGACGGACAAGACTTTCGAGGCGGAGGTGCTGAAGTCGACCGAGCCCGTCCTTGTTGATTTCTTCGCCGAATGGTGCGGCCCCTGCAAAGCCATGGCTCCGGCCCTCGAGCAGGTCGCGGCCGAGATGAAAGGCAAACTCAAGGTCGTAAAGGTCGATGTCGACCAGAACCCGAAAATTACCACGGACTATCGGATCCAGGCGATGCCGACGTTGATGATCTTCAAGGACGGCAAGATCGCTGCGCAAAACGTGGGCGCCTTGGTGCAGAAGAAAAAACTTGAAGAGTGGGTCAAGGCGTCGATCACCGGTTAAGTGATTGATTCAGAATTTATTTGCGCATTCGATTGAAACGATCTTGCTCTAACCCGAGCGGATCGGTAACTTCTTTTTTGGACGCGGGCGTAGCTCAGGGGTAGAGCATCACGTTGCCAACGTGAGGGTCGACGGTTCAAATCCGTTCGCCCGCTCCAATTGTTTCTTGTACGACCCGAACACATGGGTGACAGAGCGTACCTAAGACATAGGTAACACAATCGGTCCGAATGGGTTGTTGCAGGGTTTTCTGTTCCAAGTCCACATATCCGAGATCGTAGGTCATGAATGTGACGAGCCAGATGCCGTCATCGACCTCCTTCACGCCGAGCCTCTGTCCGGCCATCACGGACGAGATATTGATCTTTTTTCGATGCA
>JBGTIU010000038.1:0-12722 GCA_041745515.1 Hyphomicrobiaceae bacterium
GACCGGGCCGATGCGTTCTGCACCACGGAAGAGGGCGTGAAGGGCCGCCGCGCCGTCGAGTGGCGGCTCGTCGATCAGGCGGTGCCGAGTTCGAAGTTCGACGCGGCGGTGGTGGTGGCGGCAAGAGCCCTCGCGGCGACGTCGGATCGGCCGACGGCTGCGACTGGTGTCAGGCTCACGCCACTCAAGCGCGGGATTGGCGATACGGCTATCACCTATTCGAGCGTCAGCGTGGAGATCGACCGGCCGGGCCGGCGCGCCACCATCCTGATGCAGGGGCCGCTCGCCGCTCCGCCCACGACGCTTGGCCAGTGTGATGCAGAAGGTGCTGAGTTCTATCCCCTGCGCCTCGCGCGCGAACTCGACGATGCGATCCTGCACCTGCGCTTGAACGAGCTCGAGCTTGGCACGCTGGTATTCAAGACCGCAGGCGATGCGGCGCTGGTCATGGCCTACGACGCGTTCATGGCCGAGCACGCCGGCGACTGGCTGGTGCGCGAAATCCTCAACAACTGGAAGCGCGTCTTGAAGCGCATCGATGTCACGTCACGCTCGCTGGTGGCGCTGATCGAGCCGGGCTCGTGCTTTGCCGGCACGCTGGCCGAGATCGCCTTCGCCTGCGACCGCTCGTTCATGTTCTCGGGTTCCATGAAAGGCGACAATCGCGCGGAAGCCGGGTTGACATTGTCGCCGCTCAACTTCGGCCGCTATCCGATGTCGAACGGCCTGACGCGGCTGGCCACCCGCTTCCTCGGCGAGCCCGACAGCGTTGCCAAGGCGGAGGTCGCGATCGGGCGCAAGCTCGATGCGTCGGATGCCGAGACGATGGGGCTCGTCACCGCCTCGTTCGACGAGGTGGATTGGGCCGACGAGGTGCGCATTTTCTTCGAGGAACGCACGAGCTTTTCCGCCGATGGCCTGACCGGCATGGAGGCCAACCTGCGCTGCGCGGGGCCCGAGACCATGGAGACAAAAATTTTCGGCCGCCTCACCGCCTGGCAGAACTGGATCTTCCAACGCCCCAACGCCGTCGGCCCCGATGGCGCGCTGAAGCGCTACGGAACGGGCGTGAAGGCCGAGTTCGATAAGGAGAGGGTGTGAGCAACCTCGAGGTCGCTGCCCGAACTTTTTCTCCTCCCCCCTCGAGGGGGAGGAAGATGCGGCTCGGTTTTTGCGCTTCGCAAAAACCGATCGCCGCATCAGGTGGGGGGTGCATCACCGCCAGATCACTGTTGCCCACACCCCCCGCCCTGGCCCTCCCCCTAGAGGGGGGAGGGGAAGGAAGTGGAGGAAGAAGGGGCAAGGCCAGTGGTGTCAGTGATTGCTGGATCGAGAGCCGGCAGCCCCGTGCTCCACTCTCCATATTATTTTCCCACCCTCCCCCCTTGAGGGGGAGGGCCGGGGCGGGGGGTGGCCGAGACCGCCAACAGCCCAAGCGCGTCAAACAGGCTCATCATTACGCCGTCGAGGTTTTCGCGAACTTCCCAGTTCCAGGTGCGAAAAATCGTGTAACCGCGCGCCTCCAGCCACGCGGTTCGTTGAGCATCCTCAGCCGCAATCGCCGGATCGGCGTGCTGCACACCATCGACCTCGATGACAAATCGGCGCTCGAGGAACACGAAGTCGACGACGTAAGCACCCATCGGGTATTGCCGGCGAAACTTCAAACCGGATGTCCGGCGCTTTCGCAACTCGCCCCAGAGGATGCGCTCTTCCTCGGTTGGAGCGGTTCGGAGTCGTCTGGCGGTTTCTTTCGACACAAGCAGACCCGGCAGCAGGCGCACTACTCGCTGTTCGCCAGTCACCGACACTAACCCGGAGCCCCCATGTCCGCCACCCATGTCGACTACACGACCAAGATCCCGAATAACGTGGGGCTCGCGGACGATGCGCGCGTGCTGAAGGCGCTCGAGCAATGGCACCCGGGCTACATCGACTGGTGGATGACGATGGGCCCCGAGGGTTTCCAGACCTCCGACGTCTACTTGCGCACCGCCATCTCGATCGACCCCAAGGGCTGGGCCAAGTTCGACTACGTCAAAATGCCGGAGTATCGCTGGGGCATCCTGCTTGCTCCGCAGGATTCAGAGCGCAAGGTCAACTTCGGCGCCCACAAGGGCGAGAAGGCGTGGGCCGAGGTGCCGGGCGAATACCGCGCCATGCTGCGCCGGCTCATTGTCATTCAAGGCGACACGGAGCCGGCAAGCGTCGAGCAGCAGCGGTTCCTCGGCAAGACCGCGCCCTCGCTCTATGACATGCGCAACCTGTTCCAGATCAACGTCGAGGAAGGCCGCCACCTGTGGGCGATGGTCTATCTGCTGCACAAGTATTTCGGCAAGGACGGCCGCGAGGAAGCGGATGGCCTGCTGCAGCGCCGCTCCGGTGATGAGGACAAGCCGCGGATGCTCGGTGCGTTCAACGAGGAGACACCCGACTGGCTGTCGCTGTTCATGTTCACGTTCTTCACCGATCGCGACGGCAAGATGCAGCTCGAGTCGCTAGCGCAATCCGGCTTCGATCCCATGTCGCGCACCTGCCGTTTCATGCTGACCGAAGAAGCGCACCACATGTTCGTCGGCGAGACCGGCGTCGGGCGCACCATCGAGCGCACCTGCGAGGCCATGAAGGCGGCCGGCATCGAGGACCCGTTCGACATTGCCAAAGTGCGCGCGCTGGGCGTGATCGATCTGCCGACGATCCAGAAGAAGGCCAACCTGCATTTCTCCCTGTCGCTCGACCTGTTCGGCTCGGAGGTTTCGACCAATGCCGCCAACTTCTACAACTCGGGTCTCAAGGGCCGCTTCATGGAGACCAGGATCGAGGACGACCACGCGCTGACGTCGGCGACCTATCCGGTCTTGAAATTTGTCGATGGACAAATCCGCATGGTCGACGAGCCGGCATTGACCGCGCTCAACATGCGGCTGCGCGACGACTACGTGAAGGACTGCCAGGGCGGCGTGAACCGCTGGAACAAGATTATCGAGAAAGCCGGGATCAAGTTTCAGCTCGCTTTGCCGTCGGTCGCGTTCCACCGCCACATCGGCGAATTCCAGAAGGTCAAGGCGTCGCCCGATGGCAAGCTATTGACCGACGCCGAGTGGGTACGGCTGCAGGACCAGTGGCTGCCGAGCAAGGCCGACGGCGATTTCATCCAGAGCCTGATGCAGCCGTGCTGGGAGCGGGGCAAGTACGCTGGCTGGATCACCGCCCCCAAGATCGGCGTCGACAACAAGGCCGGCGACTTCGAATACGTGAAGATCGCGCAGGGGTAGAGTGTGGAAGCTCGCCCAAGTAGTAGTCGCCTCCACACCATCAGGTTGTAGGAGGATGTGGTTGTCGAACGACGAAGTTAAACCGGACCACAGCGAACAGGCACCGACATGACAATCCCGACCCGTATGACCGCTGCCGAGGCTGCAAGGCTGCCGTTCGCGCCTGGACGAATCTCGGGCCTCGCGTTCGAGACGGCGGACATCGAAGTGCGCCACTACGCGCCCAAAGGCACAGATCCGCAGACGCCACATGATCGGGACGAACTGTATTTTGTGATCTCGGGCACGGGTATTTTCGAGCGCGGTGATGAGAAGGTGCCGTTCGGGCCAGGCGATGTGCTGTTCGCTGCCGCCGGCGACCAGCATCGGTTCTCTGCGTTCTCGGAAGGGTTCGCGACGTGGGTCCTCTTCTACGGTGCGAAGAAAAAATGAATCGATCAACTCTGACACAGTTTGCGGTGCTGCCATGACCGGCGCTAGCGCAGCAGCGGTGCTGAAGCAGCACGTCATCGATCCCGAGATCTGCATCCGCTGCAACACCTGCGAGGCGACGTGTCCCGTGGGCGCGGTGATGCACGATGACACCAACTACGTGGTCGATCCGGAGAAATGCAATTTCTGCTTGGACTGCATCGCGCCGTGCCCGACGGGGTCGATCGACAACTGGCGCGTTGTCCCCGCCGCCCGCGTCTATTCGCTGATGGAGCAGTTCGGCTGGACGGAATTGCCGCCGCAGGACAAGCTCAGCGAGGGTGACGCACAAACCGTACAGGCGCTCGAGGCCGATGTCGGAGCGTTGCTAGACGATGCCCACTCCGGGCTCGGCGGCAGGGCCGTGGCGCCGCACTCGGCGGCCAAGCCCACGGTCAACATGTACCGCCGCGATAAGCCGGCGATGGCGACAGTTCAGGGCAACTTCCGCATCACGGCGGAGGCGGCGGAGAGCGACGTCCGCCACATCGTGCTGAGCTTCCGGGACACGCAATTTCCGGTGCTCGAAGGCCAGTCGATTGGTATCGTGCCGCCGGGAGCCAAGCCGGACGGGCGGCCGCACGACATCCGGCTCTTCTCGATTGCATCGGCACGCGATGGCGAGAAGCGTAACGCCAACAACGTGTCGCTGACGATCAAGCGCGTCGCAGGCGGCCTCGGCTCCAATTTCATGTGCGACCTGAAGCCCGGCGACCGGGTCGCCGTCACCGGTCCGTTCGGAGCGACGTTCCTGATGCCCAATGACGCCAACGCCAACATCATCATGATCTGCACCGGCACCGGTTCGGCACCGTTCCGCGCCTTCACCGAACGCCGACGCCGCGCCATGCAGAACGCGAGAGGGCGCGCCGTCATGTTCTTCGGCGCGCGCACGCCGCAGGAACTGCCGTACTTTGGGCCACTGCAAAAGGTGCCGGACAGCCTGCTGCAGAAGCACCTCGTGTTCTCTCGCCTGGCTGGCGCGTCGAAGGAGTATGTCCAGGACCGCATACGTGCCGAGCACGCGACGGTCTCGGGTCTGCTTGCGAGCCCCGAGACCCATGTCTTCATCTGCGGTCTGCGCGACATGGAGGCCGGCGTCGACGCGGCGCTGGCCGAAATCTGCCAAGCCAGTGGCCTCGACTGGTCGACGCTCAAGCCCGAGATGCGCGCCGGCGGACGTTATCATGTAGAGACCTATTGAATATTGTTAACTTGTTGATTGATAAAGGATTTAAAAAAGGCGACTGGCGCCGTCCAAACCAAACTGATCCGCCTGGGAGGCCGTGACATGACAACGACCGCGCATCCGGTCACCGGGACCGCACCGTCGGGCGTCTACAATGCCGCCGCCGATCTGGTCGACGGCAACGTCGCGCAAGGGCGCGGCGAAAAAGTTGCTTTTATTGATGCCGTAGGCTCGCTGACCTATGCTGCCCTGCAGAGCCGCTGCAACCGGTTCGCCAATGCCATGCCGCGGCTCGGCGTTCCCCGCGAGCACCGGCTGGCGCTCATCATGCTCGACAGTTGCAACTTGCCCGTTGCGTTCTGGGGAGCGATCAAAGCCGGCGTCGTGCCGATCCCGCTCAATACACTGCTGCCGCCCGAACAATGGCGCTATATGGTCGAGGACAGCCGCGCCGATGCCGTGGTGATTTCCGCCGAGCTGCTGCCCCGCGCTGCAACCGTGCTGGCCGAGATCGCCGCGCGGCGCCACCTGCATGTCATCGTCAGCGGAGGCGGCGATCACGGCCATATCGACCTCGAAGAGCTGCTGGCGACGAGCTCCGCCGACGCCAAAGCGGTCAACAGCCATGCCGACGATGTAGCGTTCTGGCTCTATTCGTCGGGCTCGACCGGCACGCCGAAGGGAACGCGCCACGTACATGCAAGCCCGGTGCTGACGGCACGGCTGTTCGGTCAGGAGGTGCTTGGGCTCAAAGCCGATGACGTGGTGTTCTCGGCCGCCAAACTGTTTTTTGCCTATGGCCTCGGCAACGCCATGTCCTTTCCGATGTCGGTCGGTGCCTCGGCGGTGCTTCTGGCCGACCGGCCGACACCCGACAGTGTCATGGCCGTCATGCGCGCCCACAATCCGACCTTATTCTGCGGCGTGCCGACGCTGTTCGCCGCCATGCTCAACCACCCCGAGATCGGCCAAGGCGCCGGCTCGACACGCCTGCGGCTTTGCCTGTCGGCCGGCGAAGCACTGCCCGAGGACGTCGGCCGGCGCTGGCAGGAGAAGATCGGCGTCGAGGTCATCGACGGCATCGGCTCGACCGAGATGCTGCACATCTTCGTGTCCAATCGGCCGGGTGCGGTGCGGTATGGCTCGTCCGGCGTGCCGGTGCCCGGCTACGAAGCGAAGCTCGTCGGCGATGCCGGGGAAGCAGTCCCGGCTCGCGAGATCGGTGAACTCGTGATCAGGGGGCCGACAGCAGCGGACGGCTATTGGTTGCAGCGCGAGAAGTCGCGCAATACATTCCGCGGCGAGTGGACCCACACCGGCGACAAATACCGCATCGGTGACGACGGGCTCTACTACTACTGCGGCCGCACCGACGACATGTTCAAGGTTTCAGGCATCTGGGTGTCGCCGTTCGAGGTCGAGTCGACGCTGGTATCGCACCCGGCAGTACTCGAGGCGGCAGTGATCGGGGCGGAGGACCACGACGGCCTCATCAAGCCCAAGGCGTTCGTGGTACTGAAGCCGGGCATCGCGGCAGACGACGGCCTGTTCGAGGACATCAAGGCGCATGTCAAGGCCCGGGCCGGCGTCTGGAAATATCCACGCTGGGTCGAGGTGCGGGCCGATCTGCCGAAGACGGCCACCGGCAAGATTCAACGCTTCAAGCTGCGCACGGAAGCGGCTGGGAAGGTTGGCCAGTAGTGAGCTTTCTTCAACCGAGCCCTCAAAAATCGGAATGCGAGATTTGCGGCTGCTGTGGCATATCAACGATCTAGTTCGGGAGATCGTGATTCATGAACCAATCCGCCGTCGTCGCATCCAGACCAATCCTGCCGATTTGGGTCGTCATTCTAGCAGCAGGAATTATTGTCGGCCTCGCGATGGGCTTGCGCCAGGTGATGGGCCTTTACCTCAAGCCGATGACGATGGAGCTGGGCGTCGGGCGGGAAGCGTTCTCGACGGCCATGGCGGTGGCAAATCTGATCTGGGGTATCGGCGCGGTATTCTCGGGCGCCATAGCCGACAAGTACGGCGCCGGCCGCGTCATCATCGGCGGCGCGGCGGCGACGATTGTAGGGCTCTATCTGATGTACGCGGCGACCAGCGCTGTCGATCTGCTGATCAGCGGCGTGCTGCTGGGGCTTGGTGTCAGCGGCACCGGCATCACGGCGCTGGTCGGCGCGGTCGGTCGAGCGGTTCCCCCTGAACAGCGCACGCAGGCGATCGCGGCGCTCGGAATGGCGGGCGGCATCGGCGGTTTCATTGCTTTTCCCTATGCCCATCTGCTCATCGAACAGTTCGGCTGGCAGACCAGCCTGCTGGTCCTTGCGGGCACCGCGATCGCCATGATCCCGTTCGCCTACCCGCTGTCCGGCAAGCCACAGGCCCAGGTTGGGATCGCCAAGCCGCAATCGTTGCGCGATGCGTTTGCAGAAGCGTTCGCCCATCCGAGCTTCTGGTTGCTGACCGCCGGGTTTTTTGTCTGCGGCTTCCACGTCGCGTTCTATTCGGTGCACCTGCCGGCATTCGTGGCCGATAAGGGGCTGGCACCATCGGTTGGTGTCTGGGCGCTGATGCTGGTCGGCGCCGCCAACATCGTGGGCACCTACATTGCCGGACAGTCGGGACGTTATGTGGAGAAGCGGGTCGGGCTCAGCCTGATCTACTTCGGTCGCGTGTTCGTATTCCTGGGGCTGCTGTTCCTGCCGATCACGCCGGCAACGGTGATCGGGCTCAGCATCGTGCTCGGCTTCCTATGGCTGTCGACGGTGCCGCTGACATCCTCGCTGGTCGGGCTGTTTTTCGGCACCACTTGGATATCGATGCTGTTCGGCTTCGTGTTTTTCTCGCATCAGCTCGGCAGCTTTGTCGGGCTTTGGCTGGCCGGCGTGCTCTACGATGCCACCAAGTCCTACGATGCGATGTGGTGGACCTCGATTGCGCTCGGGTTGTTTGCCGCCGCCGTGCACTGGCCGATCAAGGAACGTCCGGTGCCACGCATCGGGGCGGCCATGCCTGTAGCGGCCTGATCAGGAACTTGCTACAGTCGGACCATGCAAGCGAACGATCAGAGCATGCCGAGGCAAGGGCCGGAATTGGGGTGGCGACGCGTGTTGACCGTCGTGCTGGCGATGATTTTGGCCGGCGCGGTTTATCTCTACGTCGTGCGCGGCCCCGCCCTGCTGCTCGATCTGGCCTCAGGCATGGGCGGGATGTTTTGCCTATAGGCGTTTGGCGGCGATTTTGCCAAGGCTGCGCCATGCGATTGATTCCTGCATTCCGCGCGAAAGCGCCGATCCTGGCCGCTGGTGTGCTTTGTTTTGCCGCCACTTCCGTTGTCGGCGCGGACGGCATGCGCAGCTACAGTAAGAAGGGCGCGGTTTACCAGGATGTGCTGCTGGACACGCGGATGGCGATCGAGGCGCGCGGGCTTGTCGTTGGCGCAGTCGGCGATCTTGCCACGATGCTCGAGCGGACGCGCGATACCGTCAACGTCAAGTCCAAAGTCTACACCGGCGCCGACTACCTGAACTTTTGCTCGGCTGCGCTCGCGCATAAGTTTGCCGCGGCTGATCCTTCCAATGTTGGCTATTGTCCGTTCCTGTTGTTCATCTACGAGACGACCGACGCGCCCGGCGAAGTGGTGGTCGGCTTTCGACTGTTCGCCCGTATTGGCAACGCCGCGACCCGCGCCGTGCTCGACGAAGCGGAATTGTTGTTGGATGGCATCGCGCGCGAAGCCGTGAAATAGTGCTCAGATGTTGCAGAATTGGTATAATGCGGAGCCGATAATGAGCAGAGCACTTGTGCCTGCTTGACTCTGTCTCCGCCTCTCTGCTTGCTTGCAGACGTGACGGTCTCTGCGCGGGTCGATGAGGTTCGCGTGGGTGAAAAGGGAACACGGTGCGGGCGTGTAAAAAGCGCCCAATGCCGAGACTGCCCCCGCAACTGTAAGCGGCAAGCGCCTTCCACAAATACCACTGACGGCCGATGTTTTGTCCGTTGGGAAGGTTGGAGGGCAGCGTTCGAGCCGCAAGCCAGGAGACCTGCCGGCACAAGTCGTCCAACCTCCATGCGGGGCGCGTGGTGGTACGGGTGTGTCCGTAGCGGCGGCTGAGTATCAATCGGATCGCAGATTGCCTCTAGCTGGCCCCGCACGTCGACGACTAGCGCCTTTCGAATCGGTTCGAGTAAGACCAAGCAGCTGGCTTGTTCGGATCGTCAGAACAAGGCGTAAACTGTAGTATGCGGTTTATGGTCTCGAGGCGTTTTCGGTTCCGCAGCCGTCAACGGAGACCATATGCGCCCGATCACGCTGACCTTAACTCTAGGCGGAATGCTCCTCGCATCCGCATCACTCGTGCTGATCAACGCCGCCCATGCCCAGCAGACGCTGCCCGGCATCGTCGTACAGGGGGCGACACTGGGGCCAACGCCCACCGTCGCGCGAAATACCGAACCGGCGTCGCCCACGACCGGGCCTAGCGAAGGCGGCGCCGCCGCGGTGACGACAGGTAGCGGCGGGTCGGGCGATGTGAGCGGCGTCGCTGCCGATAAGATCGGCACGTCGGTATCGGTGCTCACCGGCGAACAGTTGCGCCAGCAGGGCATTCGCACCGCTGTTGATGCCTTGCGCAGTTTGCCTGGTGTCAGTGTCAGCCGCGCAGGTGGCCCACAGAACCAGTCCGTGGTGCGGCTGCGCGGCGGCGAGAGTAATCACACCTTGGTGCGCATCGATGGCGTCGAGCTCAATTCCGGGACCGACGGCATCTTCGATTTCGCGAATCTGACCGCCGAGGATATCGAGCAGATCGAAGTACTGCGCGGGCCACAGAGCGGGCTCTACGGCGCGAGCGCATTGGCGGGCGTTATCAACATCATCACCAAGACCAGCAAGGGGCCACTCACCGTCCGAGTTCGTTCCGAAGTCGGGTCGTTTGGCACCAAGGACGGATCATTGCAAATCTCAGGCGGCAACGATCGCGCGCATGGCATTCTGACACTGTATGGGCGCCAGGCCGACGGCTTCAACGTGTCCCAAACGGGCTCGGAGGATGATTTCGCAAGGTTCTCGAATTTCTCGTTCAACGGTGGCTTCAAGCTGTTCGACAACGTGAAGATCGACGGCTTGCTCCGGCATTCGGTGACGCGCGGCGGCCGCGACAACGGCTTCGGCGGCGTCAAGAACGGGTTCGCGGTACCGGCCGATGACAATTCGTTCTTCGAGACCGGCATTTGGCTCGGGCGGCTGTCCGCAACCCTCGATACGCTCGACGGCCGCTGGATACACAAGGTGTTCGCCAACCGGGCGCGAACCGAAGCCGAGGACACGACGGTGCCGCCGACGTTCTTCGGCCCACCGTTCACCGAGACGATCAGTCAGAACACCAAGCTTGGCTATACCAGCACCTATCGGCTCGATGCGCCCTCTCGCATTCCGGTCCGGCATTTTCTCACCGGATTGGTCGAACACGAGCAGGAGATGTTCAAGCAGCCGACCAATGCGCTTGGCAGCTTGCGGGAGCGCAGCAGGATCAGCGGCGCGGCTGAGATCCGAGGTGAATACTACAATAGCTTGTTCCTGTCTGGCACTTTGCGGCGTGACGACAACGAGGTGTTCGATGATTTCACCACATGGCGCACGTCGGCTGCCTACAAGATAGCCAATACGCCGTTCCGCCTGCACACGAGCTACGGCACGGGCGTCAAGTATCCGAGCTTCAGCGAGCAATTCGGCTTCTTTTTCGGGTTCCTGCCGAACCCGGACCTGAAGCCCGAGACCTCGCGCGGTTGGGATGCCGGCATCGAGACGACACTGCTCGGCGGACAGGCGGTCGTCGATGTCACATATTTCAATCAGGATCTGAAGAACGAGATCGATTTCCGCACCGTTCCGGTCTTCCAGTTCCAACCGTTCAACCGCACCGGCGTCAGCCCGCGCGAAGGGGTCGAGGTGGCCGGCCGCTATCTGATCGTGTCCGGCGTCACGCTCGGCGCCGCCTACACCTATCTCGACGCTAAGAATGACGATGGCACGCCCGAAGTTCGGCGCGCCAAGCACTCGGGCCGCGCCGACGTCAATTGGGCGTTCAATCAGGGGCGCGGCAATCTCAATGTTGCCGCCGTCTACAACGGCCACATGAAGGACATTGCGTTCGAGGCGGGCCCGCCGTTCGGCAGCCGGTTGGTCGGCCTCGATCGTTACTGGCTGGTGTCGACTGGTGCTTCGTACATGGTCGCGCCCGGCACGGAGGTTTACGGTCGCATCGAAAACCTGCTCGATCAAAGGTACGAAGAGGTTTTCGGCTTCAACACCGCAAGCTTGGCCGCCTATGCTGGACTGCGATTGACTTTCGAGGATAAGACGGCCGTTGCCCTGCGCAAACTGGATTGACGATGAAACGGTTGGGTTTGGCGATCGTCTGCACGGCACTGCTCTGCGTCGTGTCCGGCACCATGGCGCAGGCGGCCAAGCCCTCTCGCATCGCCTCGATCAATCTATGCACGGATCAGCTGCTACTCGAATTGGTGCCGCGCGAGCGCATCGCAGCGTTGAGCCAGCTCGCTGCTGACCGCAATGTGTCGCCGGTGGCGGATCGCGTCGGTGGGCTTAAACTCGTGCAAGGCGGCGCCGAGGAAGTGCTGCTGCTCAACCCCGATCTGGTTCTGGCGAGCCCATTCTCAGCAACACCTACGGTCAATCTGTTGACCCGGCTCGGCTACCGCGTCGAGCTGGTACCGTTTGGGACCGATTTCGACGGCATTCGTGGCGTCGTGCGGCAGGTTGCCAGGGCGGTCGGCGAAGTCGAGCAAGGCGAGGCAATTATCGCACGCTTCGATGCAGCGATCGCCCCCCTGACGCCAGACAATACGGGCTCGCCGAAGCCCGAGGCCATCGTGTACCAGCTCAACGGCCTGGTGTCCGGCACGGGGAGCTTAGCGGACGCGGCATTGCGAGCCTCCGGTTTTGCCAACCAGGCTGCAAGGCACGTTCTTGGCTCCGGTGTCCGGCTCTCCCTCGAGAATCTGGTCGCGTTGCCGCCCGATCTCGTCGTGCTGGCGCAGCGCGCGCACGACTATCGGACGGTGGTGTCGGATAACCTGCGTCATCCCGCGCTCACCCGCCTGATCGCGTCGTCCGCCGCTTTGGAACTGCCAATGCCGCTGTGGTTGTGCGGCACGCCACACGTCGCCAAGGCCGTTCAACTCTTGCGCGATGCACGGCAGAAGCTCGAACCACGGCCCGCGCAATGAGCGTTGGCTCACGGGCACCCTTAAGGTCGCTCAGCGGTCTGGTGGCGCTGGCGCTTGCGGCTTCACTGCTGATCGGGCCGGCGGGAATCGGCTTTCCGGGAGGGCAGGCCGGCGCGTGGTTTCGCGATTATGCACGCGAATACCCGCCGCAGCAGGCCTGGGAGAATCAGGATGGCCTGCTCGAAGCGATGACGCGGGCGATTGGCTATGCGCCGGGCTTCGATGAAGTCTGGATCAGCTATCAAAACACCAACGAGCCGTATATGTATCTACTGGCCGCGCAGCCCATGTCACCGTCGCAGGCCCAATCCCAGATTCGGGTGACCCGTGAGCCGGGCCACTTCAACGCAATCACCAGCATCGGCAAGTACTATTTCGTCCGCGTCGACGATATACCGAAGCAGCTGCCGATGCTGGAGGCCATCACCGATCGTTATGGCGGGGCGGCGTTTCTGCTCCAGCAGTGGCAGCACGATGGCAAGCGCATTCTGATCGTTCGGCGGATGGATTAGAAGACATGAGAAAGGAGACGC
>JBGTIU010000039.1:0-5509 GCA_041745515.1 Hyphomicrobiaceae bacterium
GCCTCGGTGACGCTTTCGCCGAGCGTCGGAACACGAATTTCAACCGCCATGATGCTCAGGTTCCCGTCTTTGTCTGCCGCCGCCGCGGGCGGTTCTTCTTGATGTAGCGCTCGACCGCTTCGGTTCACCCCCCCACCCTGACCCTCCCCCTCGAGGGGGGAGGGTCAGAAAAGAGAGGAGTGTATCTGATCCTCCGAGCGCCTCGGTTTCCTCCCTTTTTTCCCTCCCTCCCCCGTGAAGGGGGAGGGCCGGGGTGGGGGTGATTTTCGTTGCGTCAATCCCGTTCCGTCAAATTGCAAGGCTTTCCGCCACCAATGTTTTTTGCTCAGCCAGATGCCTGGACAATTGCCCCGTGGCGGTCGAAGCGGCAGCGGCGCGGCCGACATAGCGGGCGCGTTTCGACCTGGATTCAATTTGCCCCAGCGTCCACTCGAGGTTCGGCTCGATGTAATGCCAGGCACCCATGTTGCGCGGTTCTTCCTGACACCACACGACTTCGGCGTTCGGGAAACGTCCGAGTTCGGCCATCAGCGAGCGCGCCGGGAAGGGATAAAGCTGTTCGACGCGCATCAGATAAACGTCCCCGATGCCGGCAGCCGCGCGCGCTTCGGAAAGGTCGTAGTAGATCTTGCCGGTGCACAGCACGACCCTGCGAATTTCAGCGTCCGGCCTGAGCTCGACCGCGCCGTCGCCTGTCGAAGGCTTGCTGCCATCGGCATCGTCCCACAACACCCGGTGGAACGATGTGCCGGCCGCCATCTCGTCCAGTCGCGAAACCACGCGCTTGTGCCGCAGCAGCGACTTTGGTGTCATCAGGATCAATGGCTTGCGCACCTTGCGCAGAACCTGACGGCGCAGGATGTGAAAGAAGTTGGCGGGAGTGGTGCAGTTGGCGACCTGCCAGTTGTCCTCGGCGCTCGATTGCAGAAAGCGCTCGAGCCGCGCCGACGAATGTTCCGGTCCCTGGCCTTCATAGCCGTGCGGCAGCAGGCAGACGAGCCCCGACATGCGCAGCCACTTGCGCTCCCCCGAGCACAGAAACTGGTCGAAGATGACTTGTGCTCCGTTGGCGAAGTCACCGAACTGGGCCTCCCAGAGTGTCAGCGCCATCGGCTCCGCCAGCGAGTAGCCGTACTCGAAGCCGAGCACGGCTTCCTCCGACAGCATAGAGTTGATCACCTCGAACCGCGACTGGTCCGGAGAAACGTACTTGAGGGGCGTGTACCGGCGTTCCGAAGCCTGGTCGATCAGCACCGAGTGGCGCTGCGAGAACGTGCCGCGCTCGACATCCTGCCCTGATAGGCGAACCGGCACGTGCTCGCGCAGCAGCGTGCCGAAAGCCAGGTGCTCGGCCATGGCCCAGTCGACACCGTCGCCGCTTTCGATCATTTCGCGGCGGCGTTCGAGCAGACGCTGCACGGTCTTGTGCGCCTGGAAGTCGTTCGGTACGGCGGTGAGACGGCGGCCGACCTCCTTCAGGACGTCGATGCCGGCACCCGTGTTGCCACGGCGCGCCTCGTCCTCGGGCAATCCCAGTCCCGACCAGCGGCCGTCGAGCCAATCCGCCTTGTTCGGCTTATAGCCATCAGCCGCGGCAAGTTCTTCGTCGAGCCTTGCTCGAAAGCTCGTCTTCAACTCATCGAACTCAGGCTCGGTCAGCGTGCCTTCCTCGATCAATCGCCGGCCGTAGAGCGTGAGCGTCGTCGGGTGCGCCTTGATCTTCTGGTACATGCGCGGTTGCGTGAACAACGGCTCATCCGCCTCGTTGTGCCCGTGCCGACGATAGCAAATCATGTCGATCACCACCGGCTTCTTGAACTTCTGGCGGAACTCGATGGCAATCTTGGCGACGTGGGTGACGGCCTCCGGGTTGTCGCCGTTGACGTGAAAGATCGGCGCCTCGACCATGCGGGCCACGTCCGAGCAGTAGGGCGAGGAACGCGACAGCCGCGGGTTCGTCGTGAAGCCGATCTGGTTGTTGATGATGAAATGCACCGAGCCACCGGTGCGGTGGCCTTTCAAGCCCGACAGGCCGAAGCACTCGGCAACCACGCCCTGGCCGGCAAATGCCGCGTCGCCGTGGATCAGCAGCGGCAGAACGTGCGTCCGCTCGGTGTCGTTCAACTGATCCTGTTTCGCGCGCACCTTGCCCAGCACCACCGGATCGACAATCTCCAGATGGCTCGGGTTGGCGGTCAGCGACAGATGCACGGTATTGCCGTCGAAGCTGCGATCCGACGAGGCGCCGAGATGATACTTCACGTCGCCGGAACCTTCGACGTCGTCGGGCTTGTATGACCCGCCTTTGAACTCATTGAAGATCGCGCGCAGTGGCTTGCCGAGGACGTTGGCCAGCACGTTGAGGCGGCCGCGATGCGCCATGCCGAGCACGATCTGCTGGATGCCGAGCTGGCCGCCGCGCTTGATGATCTGCTCGAGCGCAGGAACCATTGCCTCCGCACCCTCGAGGCCGAAGCGCTTGGTGCCGGTGTATTTGACCTCGGCAAACTTCTCGAAGCTTTCCGCCTCGATCAGTTTATTGAGGATCGCCTTGCGGCCCTCGGTGGTGAAACGAACATCCTTTTCCTCGCCCTCGATCCGCTCCTGAATCCACGCCTTCTGCACCGGCGAGGTAATGTGCATGAATTCAACGCCGATCTGGCGGCAGTAGGTGCGCCGCAGGATGGCGAGGATCTGACGCACGGTTGCAGTTTCGAGGCCCAGCACCTTGTCGATGAAGATCGGCCGGTCGAGATCGGCCTCGGTGAAGCCATAGGTCTCCGGCCGCAGCTCTTTATGGACGCGCCGCTCGGTCAGACCCAAGGGATCGAGGTCGGCCGCCAGATGGCCCATGACCCGATAGGCGCGAATCAGCATCAACGCGCGGATCGAATCCTGCGTGGCACGCAGCGAAGCTGCCGGAGGCAGATCAAATCCCGTGGCGGAGGCGCGCGATTCGCGTTTGGTATGAAGCTCGCGTTCGCTATGCCCATAGTCGCCGGTCAGCGCCGACAGCAGATCGGCATTGCCGTCGCTGCTCATTTCATCGAGCGGAAGCCCCCACGAGGGCGCAGCGCTGCTACCGGCGATGCCGGCTGGCTTTTCGTCGCGCAGGCTTTGAAAGAACAGCCGCCATTCGTCAGACACGGAACCGGGATTACGCTGATAAAGCCTCTGCATTTTTTCGACGTAGGTGGCGTTGACGCCGTGCAGGAAGGACGTGCGCGCGAATGCGTCGTTCTGCGCTTGTCGTGACATCGGGCTGGCAATCCTAGGGTTCGGCCCCCGCTTCTGGCGGGCACGGTTGCTGCCGACGTCTTTAACTTAGAAAGGGATCAGCTTTAAGCCCTCAAATTGAGGCCGGTCGAGCAATCCGGGCGTCAAGTTTCGATTAACGTTTTCATTGCGGCATCGACGCCGCCCGCTTGGTGCGGGACGCCGGCAGCCTTGAGCGACAGCTCGACGGTTGCCAGCGCACCGAGCAGCATCGGCTCGTTCAAATCGCCCATGTGACCGATACGGAACACGCGGCCGTTGAGCGGCCCGAGCCCGGCGCCGAGCGCCAGGTTGAAGCGGCCATGCGCCAACGCTCGCAAGGCGTTGGCGTCGTGCCCCTCCGGCATCAATACGGCCGAAACCGAGTCAGAGGCGCGCTTCGGGTTGGCACAAACAAGTTCCAGCGCCTTTACGGAACCCTTGATTCCCGCTGCCGAAATTGCCACTCCGCTCCGCGCTCCGTCACCCCAATGCCCGATAGCAGCCCGCGTCGCGACGGCATAACGGCGATGCCGACGGAAGACGGCGTCGAGGCCTTCCGTCTCGATCATGTTCAACGCCTCGTCGAGGCCAAAGAACATGTGCACCGGGGTTGTGCCGGGAAATTTCTGCGGCTGACGCGTCATCATGTCGGCCCAGCTCCAATAGCTGCGGCGCGTCTTGATCTGCCTCGACTGCTCCAATGCGCGCTCGCTGACGCCCGTGAACGACAGCCCCGTCGTCATCATCAGCCCCTTCTGGCTGCCGCCGACAACAATATCGACGCCCCAGTCGTCCATCCGGAAATCGAAGGAGCCGAGCGAGGAGATCGTGTCGGCGAACAGCAGCGCGTTGTGCCCGGCCTCGTCGAGCGCGTGCCGGGCTTCGATCAGCGGCGTCACGACGCCGGTCGCGGTCTCGTTGTGCGCGACGAGGATGGCTTTGATCTCGCGCCTGTCGTCGGCTTTCAGGCGGTTGACGATCGCAGCCTGCGCGACGCCCGTTCGCCAGTCAGCCGGCACAACTTCGACGACGAGTCCGAGTTCCTCGGCCATTGTCGCCCAGTTGGCGGAAAAATAACCGCTTTCCAGCGACAGGACTTTGTCACCAGGAGCCAGCAAGTTGGCGAGCGCGGCTTCCCACGCGCCGTGCCCGTTCGCCGCATACATGAAGAGATGCTGCTTGGTTTTCAGCACGCGTTTGACGCCTTCATGCACGCGGCCGTGGATGGCGAGAAATTCCGGAGCCAGGAAATCCATTGTCGGCTTGTTCATCGCATTCAGAATTCGGTCGGGAATATTGGTCGGGCCCGGATTGAAGAAGAACGGGCGACCGGTCGGGCGGGAATTCATGCTGGGGTTTCCTGAAGGTTTGGACGAACATCCGCATCGCGCCGGGGGTCCGCTTGCATCTATCCATTTTGTGCGTGCGACGGCAACCCGGCAGGCTGATTCGCCCCACCCTTCATGCAACAGCGATGCCGCCGGCAATCGGTATCCTCAGTTCAATGCCCATAGAAATGCCAGCGCGGCCGCGAAGCCAAAGGTTGTCCGCACGGCGTGCAGCCGTCCCCAGGCTTCGATCATTGCACGTGAGGCAGGGCCGGCGTCGTTCGCCGCGATCGCCTTCAATTTGTTGTTCGTCGGCATGATGCCAGCGAGCGTGTAAGGCCAGTTGGCGAGGATCAGGATGGCACCGAGCAACCAACGCCAGTCTCTCGTCTGCCACGCGGCGATCAGGCCGAGAACACCGGAAATGATTGCGAGGCTCGCCTGCATCATGGTGCCGTGCGCATAGCTCGGCTTCCACTGCGCCAGCAGGCTCTTGTCGTCGAGTTCCAGGCGCGCGGGTTGCTCGACGATATTGACGTAGAGCGCGGCTCCAGCGAACACGGCGGCAGACGCCAGAGCGAGTTGACCTGCGAGCATGACGTTCTCCTGTCTCGTTGGGTCCCAGCAGCGCTGGGTTTTTAACCCGCGCAATCGCCACCGCACAGCCCTTTCGTCCCGCGTCGATGCTGCTCCGTTGCTGGAACAAACGGTGGACCGCTGGGTTATCGCAGCGATGTGTACAAACTTGAAACCGAGGTTGACCCATGAAGTTTCGGATGATCGGGATCGTGCCCCTGGCAGGCGCCGCGATTCTAGGACTGACCCTATCGGCCGCCGCGCAGTCGCCGGCCGATAGCAATGCACCGTATGAGGTAGCCCAAGGTCCGGGCGGCGGCCCGAAGGCTGCAGGCGGAGGCGGCGGC
>JBGTIU010000040.1:0-8404 GCA_041745515.1 Hyphomicrobiaceae bacterium
ATACATCAGTTCAGGTGTCATCACGTCCCCCCTTACCCGTTCCGACTCGACGGAGCAGCGACCAGTATGAACTGCCGTGCCTGGGATAGCCAGACATTGGAGCGGGTGAAGGGAATCGAACCCTCGTATTCAGCTTGGAAGTAGATGTCCCCTGGACTAATAGATTGATTTACATCATTATCTTGTGTCCAATAGGTTCGGACATTCCGAGAATAGTCGTGGAACTTGCACACAAGCTTTGCAGCCAAGCGAAGCCTAGCACCGAAATCGTCAGCGGACACGGTAGCAGGCCCACTCCCGCAATCAAGGCGTGTGAACCGTCGTGGTGATGATGCGCTGGACGGATGCTCTGATAGAACATCACGATCCCCGCCAAAATGATCAGGCCATAACCGAATGCCGTGAACACCGATGATCCGCGCCCCGAAATCGAGGGCGCTTGTCCGACAACAAATCGCAAAAGCAGGAAAGCGGCGAAACCCGATAGCACGTGCAATAGCGCCGCGCTCAACGCAACCTGAACGCCTTTGCCGATGAAGTATGCGGCGAGTGCCGCTTTGCCGTGACCGGGCGTTAGCGCGTGCAAGGCTCGGAGCCCGAAAGCAAGCGCTGCCGCACCGCTGCCGCCACCCGCAGCTCAGTCGCAAGCGTGCAGAGAATTCCGCCCTGCGCCGAAGCAGGGTTGAAATGGGCGCCTGAAATCGGACCGAGCATCGTGATCAACACGACCAGGATTGCTCCGGTCGGTAGCGTGTTGCCCAGCAACGCCAGGGCATCGTTTCCGCCCGCGAGGCGTGTACCCATGATCCCGGACCCGATCACGGTCGCGAGCAGGAATGCGGTTCCGAGAAACTCGGCGCCGATGCGTTGCGCCTTGGAATACGGAGACGCCACGGCTCAATCCTTGCCCGGCACAGCATCGGCCTTTGACTTGCCGATGTCGTGCAATCGCCGCTGCAGCGAGAGCTTGTCGAGCGAAGCCAACGGTAGGCTCGTAAAAATGCCGATGCGTTGGTACAGCATGCGATGGGTATTGGCGAAGGCCAAGGCGCGCTCCGCATTCGATCCTTGCACAGCCGATGGGTCCGGCAGACCCCAGTGTGCGCTCATCGGTTGGCCCGGCCAAACGGGGCAAACCTCATTGGCGGCGTCATCGCAAACGGTGAAAACGAAATCGAGTTTTGGCGCACCTGGTTGTGCGAACTCCTCCCACGACTTGGATCTCGTTCCTTCTATGTCGTAGTCGAGCTTTCGCAGCATCTCGACCGCCTGGGGTGGACCCTGCCGCTCGGCATGCTGCCCGCGCTGTAGCCCTTGAACTTCCATGCTCCTAGCCGGTTTATCACGGCCTCGGCGATGATCGAGCGCGCGGAGTTGTGGGTGCAGAGAAAGAGCACATGCAAGGGGCGCTTGCTCGTCATCTTGATCGTCCTTTGCTTGCGCGGATATCACGTGCTTTCTTGATCCCAACCCCGCAGAGTTCGGGCTGTCCCTGACAGCAATCCTCGGTGAGATACGTCAGCAGTTGACGCATACCTTCGACGCGTACCGCGTACCGCACGAAGCGGCCGTTACGCGTGGACGTAACAAGCGTCGCGTGTTCAAGCTCCTTCAAGTGAAAGGACAGACTGGTCGGGCTGATCCCGAGATCCATGGCGATTTCGCCCGCGGGCACGCCGGAGGGGCCTGCCCGCACGAGCCGGCGGAATATGCGCAGACGGTGCTGGTGCGCCAGCGCCGATAGCGCTGAAACGATCTCGATTTCGCTCATACCCTACTATTCAAATATTGTTGAAATACGCAAGTGTGTTTTTTGATTGCACGGATTTTGCTACCGGAGCGCGGCTTGCCTGCTCTAGTTCCGGCTACCTGCTGCCTGGTTCCACAGCTTAGTGGCGGAGACGGCAAGGACAACCGCCAGCATGAAGCGCAACGCGTCACCGGGGATCGCGCCCGCGAGAGCGCCACCCAACATCGCGCCGACCGCCGAGCCAATGCTCATTGGAGCGGCAAGCAGCACGAGCATCGAGCGCGACCTGAACCGCCCATCCACCCAATGGCGCGTGACGCCGGTCAATACCATCGGAATTGCGATCAGCAGACTGGCAGTGCCTGCCCGATGCTACGTGAAGCGTGCACCATGGCATGCGTTGTGATAGGCTCAAGCCGAAGCCAGGAGATAGGAAGATGTGGAACATGAAGGCCATGACGCAACGCATTTCGGGGGCGGCTACCGCCGTTCTAGTAGTGGGCGTCCTTTCCGCGACCGCCGCAATGGCGCAGGAGAAGGTGCTGCGCATCGGCATGACTGCAGCCGACATCCCGAAGACGACGGGCCAGCCTGACCAGGGCTTCGAGGGCAACCGGTTTACCGGCATCCCCCTCTATGACTCGCTCACCCAGTGGGATCTGTCGTCCGCCGACAAGCCGAGCGTGCTGATTGCGGGCCTCGCCACCGAATGGAAAGTATCCGACGCGGACAAGACCAAGTGGGTCTTCAAGCTCCGCCAAGGCGTCAAGTTCCATGACGGCTCCGACCTCAAGGCCGACGCGATCGTTTGGAACGTGCAGAAGGTGCTCGACAAGGATGCGGCCCACTTCGCTCCCGACCAGATAGGCGTCACCGTCAGCCGCATGCCTACGCTCGTAACGGCCAAGAAAATCGACGACCACACGGTCGAGCTCTCGACCAAGGAGCCGGACAGTTTCCTGCCGCTCAATCTGACCAACCTGTTCATTGCGTCTCCCGCGCACTGGCAGAAGAAATATGACGCGCTCGCCAGCGTTGCCGACAAGGCGGAGCGCGCCAAGCAGGCCTGGGCGGCCTTCGCTGCCGACGCCTCGGGCTCGGGGCCCTTCAAGATGGCCAAGTTCAGCCCGCGCGAGCGCGTCGAGTACATCGCCAACAAGGACTACTGGGATTCCAAGCGCAAGCCGAAGGTGGACCGTGTCGCCCTCCTGCCGATGCCCGAGGCCAACTCGCGCACGGCAGCCCTTCTCTCGGGTCAGGTCGATTGGATCGAGAACCCGGCCCCCGATGCCATCAAGAGCATCACGGACAAGGGCTTCGTCATCACCGCGAACGCGCAGCCGCATGTGTGGCCGTGGCAGTTCTCGTTCGCCGAGGGCTCGCCCTGGCTCGACAAGCGCGTCCGTCACGCTGCCAACCTCTGCGTCAATCGCGAGGAGTTGAAGCAGGCGCTGAGCGGCCTAATGGAGGTTCCGAACGGAACGGTGCCGCCCGGCCATCCCTGGTGGGGCAATCCGAAGTTCGAGATCAAGTACGATCTCGCCCAGGCCAAGAAGCTCATGACCGAGGCGGGCTACGGGCCGAGCAAGCGCCTCAAGGTGAAGACGATCACTTCGGCATCCGGTTCCGGACAGATGCAGCCGCTGCCGATGAACGAGTTCCTGCAGCAGGCTTTGAAGGAGTGCTTCTTCGACGTCGAGCTCGACGTCATCGAGTGGAACGCGCTCTTCACCAACTGGCGTGCGGGTGCCAAGGACCCGACCTCACGCGGCGCGCATGCGACCAACGTGACCTTCGCGGCCATGGACCCCTTCTTCGCCATGGTGCGCTTCACTTCGACCAAGACGTTTCCGCCGGTGTCGAACAACTGGGGTTACTTCGGTAACGCGGAGTTCGACGACCTCATCGCCAAAGCCCGGACGGCGTTTGCCGACAAGGATCGCGATGAGGCGCTTGCCCGCCTGCATGCCCGCATCGTCGAGGAGGCCCCGTTCCTGTGGGTTGCCCACGACGTCGGCCCGCGCGCGATGAGTAAAAAGATCAAGGGCTTCGTCCAGCCGAAGAGCTGGTTCGTCGACCTTGCGCCGATCAGCCTGGAGTAACTTTAGACGCCGTGGGTTCGGGGGTTGGGCCATGACGGTCCAACCCCCTTTCTTGCATCGTTGCATCGATCGATGCGCGAACAGCTGATGCGGCCGGCGACGGACAGTTGTCGGAGCCACTCAGCGACTATTGCTCCCTGCGTACCAAAGCTCCAGGATGCGGCGGTTGTGCCAAACGACCGCCTGCGAGAGGCCTATGCTCGTCTACATTGCGAAACGGGTCGTCTATACCCTCCCGACTATGCTTGGTGTGGCGCTCGTGTGCTTCATGCTGGTGCATCTCGCGCCGAGTGATCCGCTGGTGTCGGTTCTGCCACCGGACGCTTCGGAGAACTTGAAGCAGCAGTTGATGGTGCTCTACGGCTTCGACCGTCCCTACTGGGAGCAGTTCGTCAAATGGCTCTGGCGCGCCCTGCAGGGCGATCTCGGCACATCGATCCGCACGAGCCGGCCCGTCGTCCTCGAGGTGGCCAAGGCCGTCTCCAACACGCTGATGCTGTCGGCGCTCGCTACGGCCATCGGATTCTTGCTTGGAACTTTTTTCGGATTTGTTGCCGGCTACTTCCACGACACCTGGATCGACAAGGTCGCCTCGGCCATTTCGGTCGTCGGCGTTTCGGTGCCGCACTACTGGCTCGGCATGGTTCTCGTGATCATATTCGCGGCAACGCTGGGCTGGCTGCCGCCGACCGGCGCAGGTCCCGGCGGCTCCGAGGCTTGGAAGTGGGATTGGGAGCACGTGAGCCACCTGATCCTTCCGGCGATCACCATGTCGGTGATTCCGATGGGCATCATCGCGCGCACTGTGCGCGCCCTCGTCGCCGAGCTGCTGTCGCAGGAGTTCATGGCGGGGCTGCGCGCCAAAGGGCTCTCCGAGCTCGGCATCTTCCGCCACGTCGTCAAGAACGTGGCGCCGACAGCGCTCGCAGTGATGGGGATCCAGCTCGGCTATCTACTCGGAGGGTCGATCCTGATCGAAACCGTGTTCGCCTGGCCCGGCACCGGGCTCCTGCTCAACGACGCCATTTTTCAGCGGGACTTGCCCGTTCTCCAGGGCACGATTTTGGTGCTGGCCATGTTTTTCGTGGTCCTCAACGTGGCCGTCGATGTCCTGCAGACGATGCTCGATCCCCGTGTCATGCGGAGTTGATGCGATGCTCAAAGCCGCACCGGCCGACTCGAGCGCACTGATTTCCCGATCTCCGGGCTACTGGGCAACGGTATGGAGGCGCTTTCGGCGTGATCCCGTCGCCGTCGGAGCCCTGGCGGTGATCCTGCTTCTCTTGTTCCTGGCGATTCTCGCTCCATGGGTTGCGCCCCAGGACCCTTATTATGGTGTAACTCTGCGCCGTCTGCGTCCGCCTGGCACCGATGGCTATCCGCTCGGCACCGACGAGCTCGGGCGCGACATGCTCTCCCGCCTCATCTACGGCGCACGCTTGTCGCTGTTCATGGGTGTGACACCCGTGTTCCTCGCGCTGATTGTCGGCTCCGTCATCGGCATGACGGCTGGCTACGTCGGTGGGCTCGTCAATACGCTGCTGATGCGCACGATCGACGTCTTCTTCGCCTTTCCCTCGGTGCTGTTGGCCATCGCGCTCTCCGGCGCGCTGGGCGCTGGGATCGCCAACGGCCTCATCTCGCTGACGGTCGTTTTCATTCCACCGATCGCACGTGTCGCCGAAAGCGTGACCACGGGCGTGCGGTCCCGGGACTATGTTGAAGCCGCGCGTGCGAGCGGTGCCGGGGCCTTCTCCATCATCCGCCATCATGTGCTGGGCAACGTACTCGGCCCGATCTTCGTCTATGGCATGAGCCTGATCGCGGTCTCGATGATCCTGGCGTCGGGGCTCTCCTTCCTCGGTCTCGGCGTGAAGCCGCCCGAGCCGGAGTGGGGCCTGATGCTCAATACGCTTCGCACTGCGATCTACACACAGCCGCTGCTTTGCGCGCTCCCCGGCGTGATGATCTTCCTCACGTCGATCTCGTTCAACATGCTGACCGACGGCCTGCGCTCGGCCATGGACATCAAGGCTTGATAGATGCCTGCCGACACCGCCATGCCGGCTCCCGCAGCCGAAATCAATTCCGGGCATCGTCTGCTCGAGGTAACGAGCCTCGTAAAGCACTTTCCCATCAAATCGGGCCTGTTCGGGCGTGCCGGAGCCGTGGTGCGGGCGGTCGACGGTGTATCGTTTGCGGTCGATGCCGGCGAGACGCTCGGCATCGTCGGGGAGTCCGGTTGCGGCAAGTCGACCACGGCCCGCCTCATCATGCACCTGATCGCGCCCGACAGCGGTAGCGTGCGTCTTTTCGGCAAGGCGGCGGGTACGCTCGACCTGCCCATGAAAACCTATCGCTCGCGCGTGCAGATGGTCTTTCAGGACAGCTACGCCTCGCTCAACCCGCGCATGACCATCGAGGATTCGATCGCCTACGGGCCGATGGTGCACGGCGTCGGATCGGGTGAGGCGATACGGCGCGCCCGTCAGCTCCTCGATCGCGTCGGCCTCGACCCTGCGCGGTTTGCAGGCCGTTATCCGCACGAGCTGTCCGGCGGCCAGCGCCAGCGCGTCAACATTGCACGGGCACTGGCCCTCGAGCCCAGGATGCTGCTGCTCGACGAGGCCGTTTCGGCGCTCGACAAATCGGTCGAGGCGCAGGTTCTGAACCTGCTGCTCGATCTGAAGGAGGAGTTCGGCCTGACGTACATCTTCATAAGCCACGATCTGGAGGTCGTCCGCTTCATGGCCGACCGCGTCATGGTCATGTACCTAGGCCGCGTCGCCGAGATTGGGCCGACGGAGGCACTCTATACCGATTGCCGGCATCCCTATACGCAGGCGTTGCTGGGCTCCCTGCTGTCGATGGATCCTGACCGCCGCACCGAGACGGCACCGTTGGCGGGTGATCCGCCCAACCCGATCGACCCGCCGTCGGGCTGCCGCTTCCATACCCGCTGCGCCTTTGCCGAAGCCATGTGCTCATCGAGGACGCCCGCGCTCGAGGCTACGAACCCCGGACATGAGGCCGCTTGCCATATGACCGATCTGGCCTCGGGCCACAGCAAGGCGCGCCAGCACAGCCAGGAGGCTGCGCGATGAGCCTTGTCGGCGAAATCATCCTCCAGATCACGGGGCTCACGGTAACGTTCACGGGCGGAGCAAGGCCGGTGCGTGCGGTCGACGGAGTCGACCTGGCGTTGCGCAGTGGCGAGGCGGTGGCACTCCTCGGCGAGTCGGGCTCCGGCAAGAGTGTGACACTCAGGTCGGTTCTGCGACTGTATCAGGACAAGAAGACGCAAACGGAAGGCAGAATCAGCGTCGACGGCATCGATGTCATGGCGCTCAAGGGCCGCGCGCTGACCGATTTCCGCGGCAAGACCGTGTCGATGGTGTTCCAGGAGCCAATGCTGGCGCTCGATCCGGTCTACACGGTCGGCCAGCAGATCATCGAGGCGATCCTGCAGCACGAGGCGATCTCGAATGGGGAGGCACGCAAGCGTGCGCTCGATCTGCTCGAGCGCGTGCGCATCCCGAGCCCGGAGCGCAGGCTTGCTGCCTATCCGCACGAGATGTCGGGCGGCATGCGGCAGCGTGCCATGATCGCCCTTGCCCTCAGCAGCCGGCCGAAGGTGCTCCTTGCCGACGAGCCGACCACAGCACTCGATGCTACGGTGCAGGTGCAAATTCTCCTGCTGCTTCGCGAGTTGCAGCGCGAGCTCGGTCTCTCCGTCATTTTTGTCACACACGACATCTCGGTCGGGGTCGAGGTGGCCGATCGCATCGCGGTCATGTACGCGGGCCGCATCGTGGAGGTGGGGCCGGTGCGCGATGTGATCCGCTCCCCGCGCCATCCCTACACGATCGGGCTCCTCTCGACACGCGCGCATGGTGGTCGACTAACCGGTCGGCGCCTGCCGGCGATCCCGGGAAGCCCGCCCGATCTCGCCAATCTGCCGCCTGGCTGCGCATTCGCGCCACGTTGTGCGCTCGCCGACGATGCGTGTCGGACGACGGTGCCTGATCCAATCACCCTCGGGGCGGAGCATCATGTGCGCTGCCGCCGCACGGATGCGACGGTGAGGGGACTTGCGGTTCTGGTGCCGCTCGCAATTGACGCAACGTAAGGCCTGCGGCTCCGTCGCGCGACTCCGCCAGCCCTCAGTGACCCGCCATCAGCTTTGCCAGCGAGGGCGCCAGGCCGACGGTCTCGGTCGGCGGTGTGGGCGCAAATGATCCCGCCTGCTCTTTTCGGAGCGCGATCGACCCGAGCCGCTCGGCAGCACCGACGACAGCCTCAACGCTGTCGATCAGCGGCACTGTCAAGTGGTCCTGAATGACGCGCGCGAGCCCCGCCAGGCCTGCGCCGCCGAGAATAACGCTGTCTGCGCCATGATCCATGACAGCCGACCGGCATGCCTTGATGAGCATCTCTATCGCCTGCTCCTGATTTTGCGCGATCTCGGCACCACTAGGAGTGACGGTCGCAACGACGGCCAATCGCTCCTGCAAGCCGATCGAGGCGACGAACTCCCGCAGCATCGGTCCCC
>JBGTIU010000041.1:0-12985 GCA_041745515.1 Hyphomicrobiaceae bacterium
TGCTCTTCCGATCTAACGAGGCCGCAGGCCCGGTGACCGCCGCCTTGACCGTCATGCGCCGGCGTGCGGCGTGCATACCGAGCGCTTGCCACCGGCTCGGATGAAGCCGACGATCTCCTGGACGATCGTGTGGTCCTTGAATTCGGCCGCCACGTCCTCGACGCGCTCGAGCAGCGTACCCTCGTCGGCGAACATCAGCCGGTAGGCCCGACGCAGCGAGTGGATGTCGGCACGCGAAAAACCGCGCCGCTGCAGCCCGACGATGTTGAGCCCGGATAAATGCGCCCGGTTGCCGAGCGCCATGCCATAGGGGATCAGGTCATTCTCCAGACCCGACATGCCGCCGAGGAACGAGTGCGCGCCGATACGGGCGAACTGGATCACAGCAGCACCGCCGCCGATGATGGCGTAGTCGCCGACGACGCAATGGCCGGCCAGCATGACGTTATTGGAGAAGATGACGTTGTTGCCGACCTGGCAATCATGCCCGACATGGCTGTTGGCCAGGAACGCGCAGCCATTGCCGACGATGGTGGTCAGGCCGCCGCCCTCCGTGCCTGGGTTCATGGTGACGCCTTCGCGGATGATGCAGTCCGCGCCAACCGTCAGCGTCGATCGCTCGCCCTTGTACTTCAGATCCTGCGGCTGGTGCCCGATCGAGGCGAACGGGAAGACCCGTGTCCGCGCACCGATGCTTGTGGCGCCAGCCACCGCCACGTGACTGATCAGTTCGACGCCGTCACCCAGGACCGTTTCACCGCCAACGCAGCAGAACGGCCCGACTATCACGTCACGCCCGAGCCTGGCGCCAGGTTCGATGACGGCGCTCGGGTGAATTCGGTTGTCAGCCGTTGGCGTTTGGGAGGGCATCTGGGTCCACGATCATGGCGCTGATCTCGGCTTCCGCGACCACCGTGCCATTGACCCGAGCCTCTCCAAAGAAGCGCCAAGCCCGGCCGCGGCCACGAACCTTGCGCACATGATAGTGCAGTTGATCGCCGGGCAATACGGGTTTACGAAACTTGGCGTTATCGATCCCCATGAAATAGATGATCTGCGGCTTGTAGCTGTCGCCCAAACTGTGCACGCAAAGGGCGCCCGCAGTTTGCGCCAGACCCTCGATGATCAGCACTCCCGGCATCACCGGGTAACCCGGAAAATGTCCTTGGAAAAATGGCTCGTTGATGGTGACGTTCTTGACGCCGACAGCCGTCTGGTCGCGGTCCATGTCATACATGCGGTCGACGAGCAGGAACGGGTAACGATGCGGCAGCAGCTTCATCAGCCGGGTAACGTCGGCGGTCCCCAACTTTTCCTTTGAGCTCGTGTCAGTCATATCCCTCATGCTCCGGCTACCACTCAACCGCCTCCGCCTTCGACGTCACCGGGCTTGTCCGGGGTGTGACCGCCGGTTATTCGCCGCAACACGGCACGTTCCTTCGCCCATTGCCTCAATGGCTGTGCCGGCGTACCCACCACCCGCATTCGCGAGGCGAGATCGTCCTTCACGTGGCTGGCGCCGGCAATCTGCGCGCCCGATCCGATCTTGATGTGACCGGCAACGCCGGCCTGTCCACCCATCACCACGAAATCACCAAGCTCAGCCGATCCGGCAATGCCACACTGCCCGACAATCACGCAATGGCGGCCAATCACGGCGTTGTGCCCGATTTGTACCAGATTATCAATTTTTGTGCCTTCTCCGATGATTGTATCCTTAAGTGCACCGCGATCGATCGCCGAATTGGCTCCGATCTCGACGTCATCCTGGATGATGACACGCCCTATCTGTGGCACCTTCAGGTGACCTTGCGGGCCCATGGCGAAACCGAAGCCGTCCTGCCCGATGCAAACGCCCGCATGGAGAATGACGCGGTCACCAATTAGTGCATGGGTCACCGTTGCACACGGGCCGACGAAGCAATCGCGACCGATTGCACAGCGATAACCTATGACGGCTCCTGCAGCGATTACGCTACCGCGGCCGATCATCGCCTGCGGCCCGATCATGGCGCCGGGCTCGATGTTGGCGCCCTCCTCGATGCTGGCGGAGGGATCGATCAGTGCAGCAGCGCGCGAGCCCATGCCCCTCGGCCGCATGGCGTCGGGGTAGAACAGCGCGAGTGCCAGCGCGAAACTGCGATAGGGGGACTTCGCGATCAGCGCTGTCGTTGTGCCCGGCAGGCGTTCGGAAAATCCCGCTTGAACGAGGCACGCTCCGGCAGTTGTGGCAGCGAGTTGCGTCAGATATTTTTTGTTGTCGATGAACGATAGATGCTCAGGCCGCGCATCCGAAAGGGGCCGGACATCGCCAAGCATCTGGTTGGGATCGGCGCCAGGTCGCAATTCTGCTTCCGCCGCTTTGGCCACGGCGTCAAGGCGAAACGGACCCGCGCGATCAAAGAAACCTGGATGTTCCATCACAAGCCTTGGACTATCGCCAACAATCCGGCTGACCCTAGCAAGCGGATGAGCGGTTGACGAAGCCAAAAGGGCGGACACGTGGTCCGCCCTTTGAACAATCCTCATGGAACCAATAGCAATCGGGCTAGAACTTGGTCGACGCGCCGAAGCGGATGACCTGCGTCTTGTCATAGCTTTCCTTGGTCAGCGCGTGACCGTAGTCGAGCCGCAGGGGGCCAAGAGGCGAGTTCCACAGAATACTCGCGCCCACCGACGTGCGGATCGTTGCGTCGTCAGCGAGGCAGACGCCCAGCGCCTTGTTGGGCACCGCGACGCCACATTGATTGTTGACGTTCTTCGCGCCTTCACCCGTATCGAACACTGTGCCGGCGTCAGCAAAGACGGCGCCCGAGATACCCAACTCGTCAGGGATGAACGGCAGTGGGAAACGCACTTCGGCCGTCGCTGCAGCGAATGTCTTACCGCCGAGCGCATCGCCGGTGATGAGGTCGCGCGGACCAATGCCCGACTTGTTGAAGCCGCGAACCGTCTCGCCACCCTTGTAGTAGAGATCGAGCAGCCGGACATCGTCGCCGCCCCAGCCCTCGATATGGCCGCCGATGACGCGGCCGACGAACGTGATCTTCTCGGTGATCGGATAGTAGCCACGACCTTCCGACTGCAAGCGCACGTACTGCACGTCGCCGCCGAGACCGGCGAAGTCACCCGCGAGCTGGAAGTAGAAGCCGCGGTTCGGGTTTTTCGGATGGTTGCGGGTGTCGTAAACGATCGCCGAGCCGACGGCCGAAGTCAGATAGCCTCCAGCCGCTTCCCGAACCGCGCGCGACGCCGTAGTCGAATCGATCTCATAGATGTTGTCGTAGGACAAAGTGTATGCGGTATTGAGCCAGAGATTCTCCGACAATGGGAAGCCCAAGCGCAGACTTCCGCCGGTCTTGCGGCTCTTGTAGGATGATGTGCTCAGCGCGTTGACATCCTTGTGGAACAAGTCGAAACCCGCCGCCATGTTGCGATCGAGGAAACGCGGTTCCGTGAAGCTGAGGTCAATCTGGAAGCGGTCCAGCGAGCCTGCGAGTTTCAAGCGCAGGAACTGACCATTACCGAGCAGGTTGCGCTCGGTAATGCTGACATCGCCGATGACACCCTCGTTGGTCGAATAGCCGGCACCGAACGACAGCTCGCCCGTCGGCTGTTCCAGCAACTCCACGTCGAGGACGACACGATCGGCGGCACCGCCCTGGCGGCGCTTGACATCGACGGTCTTGAAGAAGCCGAGACCCTGCAACCGCTTCTTGGCGCGATCGACCATCAGCGGGTTGTAGGCGTCGCCCTCGACCAGCCTGAACTCGCGCCGGATCACGTGGTCTTTGGTGCGCAGGTTGCCTATGATGTTGATGCGTTCGATGTAGACCCGTTGTCCCTCGTCGATCACATAGGTGAGTGAAATCGTTCGTGCCGCGTCGTTGCGGTCTGTCCTGGGTCGGACGCGCGCGAACGGATAACCCTGCTCCGACACTTGCAGCGTCAGCTTCTCAACCGTCTTGTCGATGTAGCTCGCGTTGAAAATCTGCCCGGGAACCGTCAGCAGATCACTCTTGTAGGCTTCGGGTTTGATCGACGGCAGGGCACTGTCGATTCGCACGTCGCCGAAGGTGTAGAGTTCGCCCTCATCGATCGAATAGGTGACAAAGAACCCAGTGCCACCCCGGTCCAACTCGGCGTTACCCGCAATGACGCGAACATCCGCGTAGCCGTTTTTCAGGTAGTACTGGCGCAGCAGCTCCCTATCGAGATTGACCCGGTCCGGATCGTAGACATTCGTGCCTTTTAGAAAGTCGAACCAGCCCGATTGCGAGGTCGAGATGATGTCGCGGAGCTGCGAATCGGAGAACGCACGGTTGCCGACGAACGTGATCTTCTGGATCTTGGTCGCCGACCCTTCCGAAATCTCGAACACGACGTTGACGCGGTTCTGATCGAGCTGGATGAGCTTCGGCTCTACCGACGCCGCAAACCTGCCCTGCCGGCGATATACGTCCACGATGCGCTGGACATCGGCCAGCGCCTTGGCGCGCGTGTAGACCGAGCGCGACTTCAGCTGCACTTCGTTCTGCAGCGTCGGGGAATCGACCTCACGATTGCCTTCGAATGCGACTTGATTGATGACCGGGTTCTCGACCACCGTGATCAGAACGGCCGCGCCGTCACGATCGATGCGCACGTCGGAGAACAGTCCCGTCGCGAACAATGCCTTCAGCGACCGGTCTACCTTGCCGGCGTCATAGGCATCGCCGACAGTGAACTGGAGATAGGACCGCACGGTTTCCGGCTCGACCCGCCGGTTGCCCGTTACGCGGATATCGCGAATGGTCGAGCTTTGACCGATAGCCGCGGTGACGAGCAGGCCCGGCGCAACGCGCGCGTCGAACACGGCCAAAACCGGAACAAGCGTAATCAGGGCCAGCGCAATGTGTGCCAGGCGAAGAGCCTGTGACTTGACTTGAGGCATACCTGCGTCTGCCCTTCATTATTGCCGAATTCCCCCGTAGATCCGCGGACGGTGTCGGCACCACGCCCGATCGGCAGCCCTCGAAAGTCCCCGCGTCGGACGACCGCGCTAGCCACGGCGACCCGACAACTCCCCGAACAGACAGAAGGTTTAACGATTCAATAACCTCATTGGAAGTGGCAAGAATGCTTCACAACGGCCGATTCCAGGCGCTTTGCGCCCGCCCAATCGATTATTTTCAGCCGGTGCCGGGCAACCAGCCGAGCAAGATGAACCGGTCGTTCCAAAAAGCGAACAACATCAACGCCATAATCAGGCCGAATCCAACCCGGAATGCCATTTCCTGAGTAGCTTCGCTGAGCGGTTTGCCGCGCAGCGCCTCGATCGCATAAAACGTCAGGTGCCCACCGTCCAGAATCGGCACCGGAAAGAGATTGATCAGGCCGACGCTGACCGAGATGAAGGCAATGAAATTGACCAGCTGATCAAGTCCCAGCTTGGCAATCTTGGTCGATGCATCCGCGATGCGTACCGGGCCGCCCAACTGATCGGCGCTTTGGCGCCCGCGAATGACATTGCCCAGATAGGCGAACGTCGAGCGGACGATACCCCAGCTCTTGTCGACGCCAAGAGCAACGGCATCGACAGGGCCGTAAACCTTGTGCTCCCAGTCTTCCCTCTTGTTCGAACGCTGAATGCCGATCTTGCCGACCTTGGCTTTGCCGCCGAAGCCGTCGGGAATTTCAGCAAGCTCCGGCTGCGCGCTGATCTCGACCTCGCGACCACCGCGATCAACCACGAACGCGAGCCTGGTGCCTACGTTGTCGTTGACGATCTGTTGCAGCTGCTGGAATGTCTCGATTTTGCGACCATCGATCGAGCGAATCGTGTCGCCGACCCTGAAGCCGGCCTTTTCGGCGACCCCTCCTTCCGACAGAACATCGACGCGGGGAGCGGTCGTATAGCTGCCGATCGTCATGAAGAACACGGCAAAAATCAATATCGCGAGCAGGAAGTTGGCTATCGGACCGGCCGCAACGACGGATGCCTTCTGCCACAACGGCTTGTGATGGAACGAGCCCGCAAGCTCTTCCGGCGTCAATTCAACCTGCGTCTTGGCCGGAACGCTCGCCGCGTTCTCGTCGTCCATGAACTTGACGTAGCCGCCGAGCGGGATCCAAGCGAACCGCCAGCGCGTACCGTGCCGGTCGGTAAAGCCATAAAACTCGCGCCCGAAGCCCAAAGAGAAGGCGGAGACTTTGACGCCGCACCAGCGTGCAACGAGAAAATGACCCATTTCATGGACGAAAACCACAATTGTCAAAACGAACAGGAAGGCCGCCAGCCCAAACAGGAAATCACCTACACCGCCAGTCAATGTCCCGAGAAAATTCATCTGCGACCACGCTCCTGCCAAATATGGTAAATCGATCGTAGCATTTCCGATCAGGCTCTAACGCCAATCACGTCTCGTGCCAACTCCCGGCCTCGAGCGTCCGCTGCCAGCACATCGTCGAGCGAGTACGGCACAATAATGGCATTGCGGCTCTCTGCCCGATCCAGGCATTGCGCGACCGTTGCCGCAATGTCGGGGAAGCCGATCCGTCCCTGTAGGAATGCTTCGACCGCGACTTCGTTGGCCGCATTGAGGATGGCCGCGGCAGTGCCGCCCCGCTCGAGTGCGGCTTTGGCAAGGCGGAGAGCCGGAAAGCGGGTTTCATCGGGCGCCTCGAACGTCAATGAGGCGAATTCGGTTAAATCCAGCCGCTTGGTGGGCGCGACCATCCGGCCCGGCCAAGCCAGCGCCACGGCAATCGGCGTGCGCATATCGGGACACCCCAGGTGCGCGATGACTGAACCGTCACAGAACTCCACGAGGGCATGCACGATCGATTGCGGATGCACGACCACCGCCAACTGCGACGCATCGACGGGAAACAAGTGGAACGCCTCGATCAACTCGAGACCCTTGTTCATCATGGTCGCCGAATCGATCGTGATCTTGCGGCCCATCGTCCAATTCGGATGACGCAACGCCTGTTCGGGCGTTGCGGCCGCCAGTTGTTCGGCGCGCCAGGTCCGGAATGGACCGCCCGAAGCCGTCAGCACGATCCGTTCGATGGTCGAGGGGCGGGCTGCCCCCAAAGCCTGGAACACAGCTGAATGTTCGCTGTCGACAGGCATCAGCTCGGCGCCACTCTTGCGTACCTGTGCCATGAAGATGTCGCCTGCGCTGACGAGACATTCCTTGTTGGCGAGTGCCACCCGCCGGCCTTGCCGGACAGCGTTGAGCGTCGGTTCGAGGCCCGCGGCACCCATCATGCACGCCATCACGCAATCAGCCGGGACGGCAGCGGCATCGGCGAGCGCAGCCGGGCCGGCCGCAACCTCGATCGCAGTGCCGGCCAGTCGCTGCTTCAGGCGTCCATAGAAAGCCGGGTCGCCGATCACGGCCAAACGAGCGGAGGTCGCGATCGCTGCATCGGCGAGCTTGTCGACATTGGACTGCGCGGTCAGCGCGACCATTTCGAAGGAATCGGGCGTAAGGGCAATCAGATCGAGCGTCGAGGTGCCGACCGAACCCGTCGCGCCCAGAATGGTGACGCGCTTTCGGGCGACCATCACCAGCCCAACAGCAATGCGCGGGCCGGTGCGTACATGTTGACCAACAACCCGATCAGGGCTGCAACTGGCGCGGCGGTTACGACGCCGTCCATGCGGTCCATGAACCCGCCGTGCCCGGGGATCAGGCTACTGGCGTCCTTTACGCCGAAAGCTCGCTTGAGCGCCGATTCCGCGAGATCCCCGCCTTGCGCAACAACACCCAGACCGATTGCCAGGGCCGCCATTCGCAACGGCGCTCCGCCCGCAACGATCTGGCTGAAAAGCGCTCCAACGGTACCTGCCACGGCAACGCCTCCGGCCAGACCGGACCAGGTCTTGTTGGGGGATACGCGTGGCCACAACTTGGGCCCACCGATCAGCCGGCCCGCGACATAAGCAAAAGTGTCCGTGGCAATCACCACCACCAGCACGAACAGCACGCCCAGAAACCCATGCGGCCCGGCGCCGCGCAACAGCAGCAGGGAAATGGCGGGCAGCCCCACGTACAGCACCCCGAGGGCCGACATCCTGGCCTTCTCGCCAAAGCGCAACGCCGTCACGACCAGCGTGCCCCCCAGCAGCGCGATCAGCCCGAGGGCCGCATAGCCTGAAGCCGCCAGCACCACCGCACCGCCGACCGAGGCTCCATGCACGAGCAGCACAGCGTCGGGCTCTCCCGACCGTACCACCCGGCCCCATTCCCAGCACATCGCCAAAGTCACGCCGAGGACGAGGACAGCGAAGGGCACGACACCGGCATACAGCAGCCCAAATGCGACCGCCGCCAGCGCAATGCCTGAAAGCACGCGCGGCAGAAGGTCTCGCGCGAACGCGCCGGAGAGCGGCACGGAACGCGGTTTTCCTCCGGCGAGGTTTTCTGGCTGTTCAGCAGACATCTGGCACGTGCCTCAAGCGATCGACCGTTTCGACAATCCGCCGTAACGGCGGTCACGAGCATGGTATTCGCCGATGGCCTGCATCAGCAGATCGCGACCGAACTCCGGCCAGAACGCGTCCATAAACACGAACTCCGTATAAGCCGCCTGCCAAAGCAGGAAGTTCGACAACCGGATTTCCCCGCTCGTGCGTATCAACAAATCCGGATCGGGAATGCTGCTGGTCTGCAGGCAAGAGGCAAATACGCTTTCCGTGATCTGTTCAGGCAAAAGTTCACCGGTTGCCACCCTGGCGGCCAGTCGACGCGCCGCCCCGGCAATCTCGGCCCGCGCGCCATAGTTGAACGCTACCACGAGATTGAGCGCCGTATTGCCAGCCGTAAGCTGCTCCGCCTCCTCGATGAGGCCGCGCAGCTCGGCTTCGAGCGTGGCTCGCTCGCCGATGACGCGGATGCAGATGCCGTTGTGGTGCAGTTCGGCCAGGTCACGGCGTATGAACCGCTTGACCAGCCCCATCAGATCGTCGATTTCGTCGGCCGGTCGCGCCCAGTTCTCTGACGAGAAGCTGTAGATCGTCAGGTAGCTGATGCCGAGTTCCATCGCCGCGCGCACGGTGCGCCGCACGGCGTCGACCCCCTGGCTGTGCCCCATTGCGCGGGGCAATCCGCGTGACTTGGCCCAACGACCATTCCCATCCATGATGATGGCGACGTGGCGGGGAATCTCCGGGCTGGTGTGGGATCCCGGCTCGGAAGCGGCCCTCCACAGCCCATCGTCGCTTACCACGTCGATCGTATTGCTGTCTTCCAAGGAGGCTGAGCTTTCGGGTTGGCGACTCAAACTCACCACCAATGGCACAAACTACACGCAACGACCAAGTTAGACTTTGTTGATCTCGATTTCCTTGGTGGCCAGGGTCTGATCGATCTCCTTGATCAACTTGTCGGTCAACTCCTGAACCTTATCGGAATTCTTGCGGCTTTCATCCTCGCTGATATCGCCGTCCTTCTGCAGTTTTTTCAGCAGATCCATGCCGTCGCGGCGCACATTGCGGACCGCAACCTTGCCATGCTCCTCGGCGTATTTGCGCGCGAGCTTGACGAGTTCCGTCCGCCGGTCGGCGGTGAGCGAGGGCATAGGCAGCCGGATGATGGCGCCGTCGATGATGGGATTGACGCCAAGGTTGGCCTCGCGAATGGCTTTATCGACGGCACCAACGGTAGACTTGTCCCAGACCTGCACCGTGATCATGCGGGCTTCAGGTGTTGTCACGGTGCCCAGCTGATTGATCGGCATGCGCTGGCCATAGACGTTGACCATCACGGGATCGAGCAGGTTGACGCTTGCCCGGCCGGTGCGCAGCCCCTGCAGCTCGCGCTTCAGTGCGTCGAGGCCCGTTCGCATGCGCTTTTCGAGCTCGTTGATGTCGAACTTGCCGGCTGCCATTTTGAACTCCCAAGTGCAGATTCCGCGGCTTCTGTCTCTAGCTGGCGCTTCGGCAGCGGCGACACTACACGGCGTCGCTGACGACAGTCATGCGGGCCTCGCCGCGGAGCATCTTCAACAGGTTGCCCGGCTCCTCGATGGAAAACACAATTACCGGAAGACTGTTGTCGCGGGCAAGCGCGATCGCTGCGCCGTCCATCACCTTCAAGTCCCGCGCCAGCACGTCGGCATAGGTCAGACGGTCATAGCGGATCGCCGCCGGGTCTTTTCGGGGGTCGGCCGAGTAAACGCCGTCGACTTGGGTTGCCTTGGCCACCGCATCGCAACCCATCTCGATGGCGCGAAGCGCGGCGGTCGTGTCGGTCGTGAAGAATGGGTTGCCGGTGCCCGCGGCGAAAATCACCACCCGGTCCTGCTCGAGGTGATGCAGCGCCTTTGCCCGCACGTAGCTCTCGCAGACGGTCGGCATCGGGATCGCCGACAGCACGCGGGCGCGACTGCCGTGCTGTTCAAGCGCATTCTGGAAGGCCAGCGCGTTCATCACGGTCGCCAGCATGCCCATGTAGTCGGCGGTAGCGCGGTCCATGCCCTTGGCGGCACCTGCCAATCCACGAAAGATGTTGCCGCCACCGACCACCACGCTGATGCAGCAGCCGGCACGGTTGGCCTCCGCTACATCACCAGCGAGTCGCATGGCGACGCTCATGTCGAAGCCGTACTGGCCTTTCCCCATCAGCGCTTCGCCGGACAGCTTCAGCAGCAGCCGCTTGTACCTGAGTTGACCATCGGCGCGCATGTCGGTGCTCCAGCGATTCGGGGCTCGCCGGAACCTTCATAGCAACCAGGGGCGCCCAAGGGAACGGCGGGAGAGCTCACGCGTGCTCTTCTGAGCTGGCTGCAGCCCGGCGCGATGCGCGAAGTCGCGCATTGCGCCCTGCGCGATCTGCCGCGCGCAACGGCTTTTTTCCCGCAGCGGCATCCGCTCCAGGGTTCGGGTCTTGTTTTGATCCGGCCGGAGACGGCCGGGATAGCGGGACGGCGACAAGCCGCCAGGTAGTGGAAGTGGGGATGGGCTCATCGCCTCGCCGGATCTCTATCCCGGCGCCCGGCCGCCGGTCCGGTTGCCCGAAACAACGTCCGCGTCCCGCTGCGATGACACGCTGTCGCCCACGCGTTCCGCCCATCCGAAGCGGAACAGCCCAGGGTACGTGATCCCTGGACGCAGGTTGGACGCCTCGAGAGCTTATTTCGGGCCCCGTCATCGCTCGTCCCACGGTGGGTGGGCCCACCAGGGCACGGATGCACTCACGAATGAACGCACCTGTGTTCGCCACCACGTAACCGCCAGCGCACGTCTACGCTCCCGACCGCGATGTCAGATGGCGAGGAGTATGCGATGGCAGTGAGAGGCGGGGACAACTCCGGGCGGAGCCATGGCTAATCGCCGACTGTTTATCTACTTATGTTGCTACGCCACTGAGTCCTAACGTCAGATGTCTCAAGGGGGGCTTCCACGTGCACGGGATCATTCACGCTCAACTCAAGCAATTCGTCGAAACCAATCACGGGGCGGCCGCTTGGAAAGCCGTGCTTGATGAAGCGGGATTTGGCGGCAAGTTGTACCTATCCAACGGCACCTATGCAGACGAAGAAGCCGTCGCCATCGTCACCGCCGCCTCCAAGCTGACAGGCGCACCGGCGGCAGACATTCTGGAAAGCTTTGGCGAGTTCATCGTGCCGGCCCTGATGAGCACTTATCAGTCGATGACGAAGCCGAACTGGAAGACGATGGATCTGCTGCTTAACACCGAAGAGACGATCCACAAGGCGGTTCGCTTGAAGAACCCGGGCGCGGAACCGCCACGCCTGCAGTTCCAACAGACAGGGCCGAATACGCTGAAATTCAACTACAATTCTCCGCGCCAAATGTCGGAGGTGGCGAAGGGGATCATCAAGGGTGTGGCGAAGCACTACGGGGAAAGCGTGGAAATCCACGAGCGCAAGGGCCCCGGCGGCAGCAGTGAGATGAAAATCACGATCAACTAGGTTGCACATTATGAAAGCGTTGGAGCACTAGGTGTAGATCAGATACCCCGCTCGCAGTGTCTTGAAGCGTTGAATGTCGGACTGCCAGGATGCGATGATGTCGACGCCGGTCGCGCCCTGATCGAGCAGCCGTTGCAGCCGCGCCGTGCCGGAGATGGCATGGAACATTTCGAACTTCTCGAAAAGCGGGAGCCCCCGGCTGCGGGCCTCGCGATGCAGGTGGGCGAGTGCGTGGATACCCACTTCGAGCGGCGAATACGCCGTAACGTCAATCACAACGATACGTACCGCATTGATGCGCTGCCCTTCGAACCGTGGATTGGCGGCGACGCCCGTGATCGAACGCGGCGTATAGCTCGTCGCCTCGAAACGCACGCCAGCAAGCCCGAGTCCATTCAAATGCGCGGAGGACTGCTTTGCGTCGAGCCAGGGCGCGCCGAATTGGGAGAACGGCGTCGGCGTGCCACGTCCCTCGTTGACCAGCGCCTCGCCGACAAGGCCGATGCCGGGATAGACGAGGGCGGCCTCGAATGTCGGGATGTTGGGGCTGGTCGCAATCCAGGGCAGGCCGGTTTGCGGCCAGCGCATCGAGCGGCGCCAGCCCTGCATCGGCAGCACCGTGAGGTCGAGCCGCTCCAGCCCGTCCAGCCAGCGCTCGCCCTTGATCATTTTTGCCAGCTCTCCGACCGTCAGTCCGTGCACGATCGGGATCGGATACTGCCCGACGAAGGATTTGCGGGGGCCCTCGAGCACGAAGCCCGAGACATCGTCGCCGCCGAGCGGGTTCGGGCGATCGAGCACGACGAAGGGCAGGCGCCGGGCGGCGGCAGCCTGCATGGCGAGCCCCATGGTCGAGATGTAGGTGTAGAAGCGCACCCCGACGTCCTGGATGTCGAACATCAGCACGTCGACCTCGCGCAGCATCTCGGGCGTGGGCTTGCGTGTCGCGCCGTAAAGACTGAACACCGGGACGCCGGTTTTCGGATCGCGTCCGTCGCGGACGGCGGCGCCGGCCTCGGCTGTGCCGCGAATGCCATGCTCTGGCGCGAAGATCGCCGTC
>JBGTIU010000042.1:0-7152 GCA_041745515.1 Hyphomicrobiaceae bacterium
CGGCTTCCTCATCGTCACCCCGGGCATCAGGCCGGCGGGCGCAGAACAAGGCGATCAGGCGCGCGTCGTGACGCCATTGATTGCGATCCGCGCAGGTGCGACACATCTTGTCGTCGGTCGGCCGATCACCGCTGCCGCCAACCCGCAATCAGCCGCCGACGCAATCATTTCGGAGATCGCGGCAGCAACAGCCGGTCGAGGACCTTGAGACAATGCCTAAAGGCTGTTTTATCGAAGGGGCAGTCTGAGACAGGCCAAAGCTCGATGGCGCACATCCCCACGACCGACGGACGCCGGCCCTGGCACGCGACCGTACTGACGCTGTTCCCGGAAGTGTTTCCGGGTGCGCTCGCCGTGTCGCTGGCGGGTCAAGCGTTGAGTGCAGGCATCTGGTCCCTCAACACCATCCAGATCCGCGACTTCGGCACCGGCCGGCACGCCAGAGTCGATGACAGTCCGGCAGGTGGCGGACCCGGTATGGTGATGCGGGCCGACGTGCTGGCCACGGCGGTCGATCATGCTCGCGCCCGATCTCCCGGCCTGTCCGCGATCTATCTGTCACCGCGCGGCGAACGTTTGACACAGGCAATCGCTCGAGATTTGGCGGCAGGCCCCGGCTTATTACTGCTGGCCGGGCGTTTCGAAGGCATCGATCAGCGCGTGATCGACGGCCGCGGATTGCGTGAAATCTCGATCGGCGACTACGTGCTGTCGGGCGGTGAACTGGCTGCGATGGTGCTGATCGACGCGTGTGTGCGCCTGCTGCCGGGGGTGCTGGGCGCAGAAGCATCGCTTGATGATGAAAGCTTCGAGAACGGATTGCTCGAATATCCGCAGTACACACGTCCACGCGACTGGGAGGGGCGTGCTATCCCCGACGTGCTGCTGTCCGGCGACCACAAGAAGATTGCCGAATGGCGCCGAGCAGAGGCCGAACGCATTACCATTCAGCGCCGGCCCGATCTGGCCAAATCCGGACTGGGCCGGCGCTGACATAAACAGGCATCGACAAATTCGGGCGCCTGCGCTATTCACGCGCCAACTGATCCCCAGCTACTGGGTTGCCCAACACGGGCTGCATGAGCCGCGCGCGCTGAATGATTGGCGCATTGGCTCCTCTGCCGTTCATAAAAGCGGAAAACGCTAAGGAAAAACAACAATGAACATCATCCAGGAACTTGAGGCCGAGCAGATGGCCGCGATCACGGCCAAGCGCGTCGTCCCTGAATTCGGGCCTGGCGATACGCTGAAGGTCATGGTCAAGGTGATCGAGGGCGATACCGTTCGCACCCAGGCCTATGAGGGCGTATGCATTGCCCGCTCCGGGGGCGGGCTGAACGAGAGCTTTACCGTTCGCAAGATTTCCTACGGCGAAGGCGTCGAACGCGTGTTTCCGGTTTACTCACCTTATATTGCCGAGATCGATGTCGTCCGTCGCGGCAAGGTTCGTCGGGCCAAGCTGTACTACCTGCGCGGCCGCCGCGGCAAGTCGGCGCGTATCGTCGAGCGCTCGGATGCGCGTGCAAAGCGCCTCAATGCAGGCTTCAAGGGCTTCAAGAAGCCGAAGGGCCAGGCCGACGATTTGAAGCTCATCCGCGGCATTTCAGCGGAACTGGAGGCGCAACTCATCAAGCTCAATGTCATGCGCTTCGATCAGATTGCCGCGTTTTCGGACGACGATATCGCCAATATCGACGAAACGCTGAAACTTGGCGGCAAGATCGAGAAAGAGGACTGGACCGGCCAGGCCCAAGCGCTGCTCGCGGAAACGTTGGCCTCCGAAGTTCCAGCCGAAGACGCCGAACCCGCCAAGTCTTGATCCGAAGCTGCGCCAACCAACGCAGCGAACCAATCAACGCTCACTGCACTTTCGGTGCCTCGGCCGGCAGGCCAAATGGTGGCTTCGGCACGCCGTCGCTGGACAATGGCGGAGCCAACGGCGGCGCCGGTGTATAGCGTGTTGCGATCGCGCGGCCATCAAGACCTTTGAGCGTCTCGGACTCAATACATTCCGACAACAGCCGCCAGCTATTATCGACCGGCGCCTTGAGCGCGGCAAGGCAAGCCGTCCTTACCGGAGCCGGCAGCACCGTCCAGCCACCACTAACGCTATTGCGCGCCTGCCCCTCGGAACGGGCGCACTGCGCCGGCACGCTGTCCTTGGCGCAAACTCCGGCAATCGCCCAGTTCGGTAGCTCCTGTGCGACGGCGTTGCCGGCAGCCCAGATGGCAGCGCCGGCAGCAAACGTAACTGCGATGATCACGCGCATGTTTCGACCTCATTTTTGCAGGGGTCCGTTGAATGCGGACGCATTGCGCCCACCATTAATTGCACTAGATTTAGCCGCATGGCGAGTGCGCCCGCATCGTGCAACCGGAACCCGTGATGTCAAACCTGGAATACGCCAAGCCTCCCGCCTCGGAATCGGATCCAAACGGCACAATCAAATTATACGACAAAGCTGCGTTCAAGGCGATGCACAAGGCCGGCCAGCTGGCAGCCGCGGCGCTCGACATGCTGACGCCGCAAGTCAAACCGGGCGTCACCACCGAGTATCTGGACAAGCTTGTGTTCGACTTTGCGATCGCACATGACGCGATCCCGGCCACGCTCAACTATCGCGGCTATACCAAGTCGACCTGCACGTCGGTCAACCACGTTGTGTGTCACGGGATCCCGGGTCCGAAACCTTTGCGGGAGGGCGACATCGTCAACATCGACGTGACCCTGATCGTCAATGGATGGCACGGCGATACCAGCCGAATGTACCCCGTCGGCGCCGTCAAGACGCGCGCCGACCGCCTGATGCGGGTGACGCACGAGGCGCTGATGCGTGGTGTTGCGGCCGTCAAACCCGGCAATACGACGGGCGACATTGGCCACGCCATCCAAAGCTACGCCGAGTCTGAGCGCTGCGGTGTCGTGCGCGATTTCTGCGGCCACGGGCTCGGCCAGGTGTTCCATGACCGCCCGAACATTCTGCATTATGGCGAGTCCGGCGAAGGGTTGGAGCTGAAACCGGGCATGCTGTTCACCATCGAGCCGATGATAAACCTCGGCAAACCGCACGTGAAGCTGCTGCCGGATGGCTGGACGGCTGTAACGCGCGACCGTGAGCTTTCGGCACAGTTCGAGCACACGGTCGGTGTCACGGCGACAGGATGCGAGGTTTTCACTTATTCTCCAGCCGGATTGCACCGGCCGCCCTATGCGCTCGGCTGAGCGCGCCGCAACCCGAGCACCAAAGCGTCATGTCGAAGGATGAGCCGCAACAGCAGCGCGGGCTTTGGGAAGCGCAGGCTCCTGTCGAAAGCCATATCGGCCACCGTGAAAGGCTGCGCGAGCGTTTTGCCCGCGGCGGCGCCGATGCAGTACCCGATTATGAACTGCTCGAACTCGTGCTGTTCAACGCCATCCCGCGCCGCGACGTCAAACCGCTCGCCAAGCTATTGATCGCGCGCTTCGGCAGCTTCGCCGAGGTGGTGTCGGCGCCCGAGCCGCGCTTACGCGAAATCGCCGGCGTCAGCGATCGCGTCATCGCCGAATTGAAGTTGATCCGGTCGGCGGCGCTGCGCCTGATGCAGGGCCAGATCATGGAGCGGCAGGTATTGTCGTCCTGGGATCAGGTCGTGGCTTATTGTCGTGCCGCGATGGCTTTCAGCGAACGCGAGCAGTTCCGCATCCTTTTCCTCGACAAGAAGAATCGGTTGATCGCCGACGAAGTGCAGCAGGAAGGCACCATCGATCACACTCCGGTTTATACGCGCGAAGTCGTCAAGCGAGCACTCGAGCTGTCGGCGTCGGCCATCATCCTCGTGCACAACCATCCCACTCCGGGGTGGTAAATCACGCTCGATCACGCTCCATCATGTTGAATCATCAGTATTTTTGACTTGAGGCTGGACTCGATGGTGTTGCATTGTGGGGTCGGTTTCAGCGGGGATCAAAGGCCGTTCCGCCCCCAATCCCCGACCCCTGCAACCCATCTGCCGACCCCAGCGGAAATCAGTCTCCTAACCCGGCGGCTGAGCCCACTGGGAGGCCTACGAGGACTGTCATGCCCAGCCTGACCAATGGCGAAATTCAGAAGGCTTTGAAGCGCGTCGAACAGATCGGCAAGCAAGAGACACTGTTGGACGGAGAAGGACGCGGCACGGGACGCCTCACACTCGTCCTAAAGCCCATGCCTACGCGGGTAACCGCAGACTGGATGGCGCAGCAGTGGCGTGACAACAAGCGGATCAAGAAGAAGCTTGGTTCCTACCCGGCGATGTCGCTCGCGGCGGCTCGCGAAATTTTTCAGCGCGACCTCGCCGCCATGATTCAGAAAGGAAGAAGCATCAAGATTATGGGCGACACTCGGCCGGGGACCGTCGCCGATCTGTTTGAAGCCTATGTGAAATGGCTCAAGGATGCCGGGAAGCCCTCGTGGAGAGAGACGGAAAAAGGACTCAATAAAATCGCGGACACGCTAGGCCGAAATAGACCAGCCCGCGAGATCGAACCGGAGGAGGTGGTCGAGGTCATCCGCCCCATCTACGAGCGCGGGAAGAGGGCCATGGCCGATCACGTTCGCAGCTATGTTCACGCGGCATTCAGTTGGGGCTTGAAGTCAGAGCACGACTACAGGAGAACTTCGCAGCGGCGATTCCGTCTCGTGTACAATCCGGCAGCAGGAATCCCGACTGAACCGAAGAAGACTGGAACGCGCTGGCTTGATGAAGAGGAGTTCGTGTGCCTTTACCGTTGGCTGGAGTGTCCCGATGCACCCGTGCATCCTCCGTACACCAGGGCAGTGCGGATATTGATGCTGACTGGACAGCGGGTCGAGGAGATTGCACGTCTTCACGAGAACAACTGGGATGCCGCGGAACGGATCATCGATTGGTCGAAAACGAAAAACGACATGCCACACGCGATTCCAGTTCCGTCTTTAGCCGCTGATCTGATCGAGTCAATCAAGCCAAACAAGCACGGATGGTTCTTCCCGTCAGCTACCGATCCGTCGCGACCCGTCAGCCATGGCACGCTCTATAGTTTCATGTGGCGGCAGCGTGATCGCGGCGTCATTCCAGTTGTTACAAACCGCGACCTCCGCCGAACTTGGAAGACATTGGCAGGACAGGCGGGTGTCTCAAAGGAAATCCGCGATCGCATCCAGAATCACGCGCTGCAAGATGTAAGTTCGAAGAATTACGATCGTTGGAACTATATGCCGGAAAAGCGAGCCGGTATGGCTAAGTGGGACAAATTTGTTCGAGCTATGCTTGGAAAAAGCCGGCGAAAAATTGCCGCATAATGAGTTCGTGCCAGTGATCTGCGCCAAGATCGTATGCAAACGCGAGACGGCTTCGCCGGACACCGCAATCTGCATCTCGGCGATGCTCGGCGACGTTTGTTAGGAGTACGCCAGCCGCTGTCGTAACACGCTGAACCGTTGCCCTCCGAAGGCTCGTGTCAAGCTGTTAATTCGTTTGAACCGGATCGGACATGCAAGGGAATCAAGCACTTGTGAGGGGGACAGTACCGACTTTGAGCCACGCCAATCTCGCGTAAGCACCGCGTAAGCAGTACTGATCGTGATAACGAGGGATCGCGGATACGTCGGCGTAGTGTCGTGACAGCACCTCACGACGGTGACATTTGACGAGAGGTGTCTATTTGATACGAGCCAAACTCCGTTGACCCTTGTGGGTTGTCCGGGCTAGGCACAGTCGCGAAGCACCCGTAGCTCAGCTGGATAGAGCGCCACCCTCCGAAGGTGGAGGTCACACGTTCGAATCGTGTCGGGTGCGCCATTTCGGTTCAAGACAGCGTCTATTGTCCACGTGGTGTTGCTCGCGCAGCCGCTATATCGACAACTCGACGGTCTCCTTCGATTTGCTCACGTCTTTCCGTGCTGCAACTCGTCGCTCGGCTAGGGAACTCATACGGGGAGCCGCGGACTTGCCATGGCAGTCATCGGATCGGAGGTCCGGCATTCGGCTTGCCGGCACGCTGTCGGCCGCCAGGCGGTATTGTGTAAGCGATAAAGATTGTTAGCAGCTCGAAAATGACACGCGGGCTGCCGGTCAGGACGGCCAAGGGTTCGGTAGCGACGATCATCCGATCAAGTCGGCGATATGCACCGGCAGCTTGCGGATGCGCTTTCCGGTTCGCGTGGAAGATGGCGTTGGTGATCGCGGCGGCGACGCCGACCTCGCCGAGCTCGCCGATGCCCCGCGCGCCGATCCTCGAGGCGTGCCGATCGTCTTCGTCGAAGAAGAACACGTCGATGTCCCGCCGGGATGTCGGCGTTGACCGGAAGCATCACGCCGGACAGGTTTTTTGACTGGTAGCGTCCGAAGCGCGCGTCCATGACGCTCTCCTCCAGAATCGCGCGGCGGTAGCCCCGATGATGCCGCCAATCATCTGCGAGCGCGCGGTGCGCGGATTGAGGATGCGGCCGGCCGAATAGCCGGCGGTGCAGCGCCGAATGCGGGCTACACCGATCGCGTCGTCGACCTCCATCTCGACAAGGATCGCGCCGAACGTGTGCATCGTGTGGCCCGACCGCAGCCGTGAGCGCCGAAGGGCTTACGGTCCGGCAACTCGAACGCCCCATCGGGCGTCGGGTCAACGCAATCGCGAACGTTAGGGATCCGGCAACTCGAATCTGTGGGGATGCAAATTGGAGGGCAGTGGCAAGACCCGCACGGCTGCAACGCAGCCTAGCGAGCTTGAGAAGTAGTGAGCGAATCCCGCGTTTCGCGCACCCATTCGAAGGCATCGACGCGGAACCCAAAGGGATTGCTTTGTGTCGCATCAGTGCGGACCGTTTCGAAGATGATGGCGACTCTACCGATGAAATGCTCGGTCATCACCGGTCGATTTTGCGAGTAAGATTGCTCGTTCCAGTGGATCTCGAACGTATTACCGAAAACACGTCGTACAGAACTAATTTGAGCAATGACTGGACGCGTGCCGATATTTGCAAATGGCTCTGTCGAACGGATTTCTTCGGTGAGGGTCCGAGCTGCACGTTCCGTAACAAAGTCAAAGGCCTCCAGCCAGTTGGAGCGCACGATGACCGCATCAGTCGAGAGCGAGCGGACATTTCTGACAAACCGATCCAACAGATGCGCGATCTGCGCATCGGCCGGAACGTTCCT
>JBGTIU010000043.1:0-19716 GCA_041745515.1 Hyphomicrobiaceae bacterium
TGGTTGATATTAACTCTGGGCTCTTCAGTCCTCGTCTCTCTCTCATTTTCCCTCCCTCCCCCCTTGAGGGGGAGGGAGGGGTGGGGGTAAGCAGTGGAATTCGTTCAGAGCAAACCACCCCCCGCCTGACGCGGCCAGATCGATTTTTTGCGAAGAACAAAAATCGAGCCGCGTCTTCCTCCCCCTCAAGGGGGGGAGGGGAAGTGAGTTGAATTGCCCGTGTGCCGCCCTCGACAACGGCGGACAGGCTTGCGAGTGTCGCCGAAACTTCGCCACCTTACCAGGATCCGACGACATGCCGATCCACTTCACGGCCGCCGAACTCGAAGCCCGTCGCGCCAGCGCTGGCCGCGAGATGAAGGCACGCGGCCTCGATGCGCTGCTGATGTTCCGGCAGGAGAGCATGTTCTACCTGACCGGCTATGACACGTTCGGTTACGTTCATTTCCAGTCGCTGGTGCTCCATGCCGATGGCCGCATGACGTTGTTGACCCGCTCGGCCGACCAACGGCAGGCGGCCTTCACCTCCGTGATCGAGGATGTCCGCATTTGGGTCGACCGGGAGGGAGCGAACCCGGCCGAGGAGCTGAAGGTTATCCTTGAAGAACATGACCTTCGCGGCAGGAAACTCGGTGTCGAGTACGATTCCTATGGACTGACCGCACACAATGGCCGCCGCCTGGAGGCGGCGATGGCGGGCTTTGCCAGCCTCGAGGACGCGTCCGATCTCGTGACCAAGCTCCGCCTGATCAAGAGCCCGGCCGAGATCGCCTACGTCCGCAAAGCCGCCGAGCTTGCCGACCGCGCCTGGGACGCTGCTGTTCGCGAGACCAAAGCCGGCGCATTCGAGGGCGACATTCTGGCTGCCATGCACGGCGAAATCCTCAAAGGCGGCGGCGATGACCCCGGCAACGAGTTCATCATCGGCTCCGGGCCCGGCGCACTGATGTGCCGTTACTTCACTGGCCGCCGCAATCTCGACGCCAATGACCAACTCACGCTCGAATGGGCCGGCACCTACCGACACTATCACGCGGCGCTGATGCGCACGCTCCGGGTCGGCAAGCCGCCCGCCCGGCAGCTCGATCTCTGGAAGGCCGTGCAGGACGCGCTGCTTGCGTGCGAGGCAGCACTGAAGCCCGGCCGGCCGATCGGCGAGGTATTCGAGGCTCATGCGCGCACGCTCGACGCGGCCGGGTTCGCGAAGGCGCGCCTCAGCGCTTGCGGCTACTCGCTCGGCACAACCTATGCACCGAACTGGATGGACTGGCCGATGCTGTTCAAGGACAATCCGGTGGTGGCAGCGCCGGGCATGGTGTTCTTCATCCACATGATCATCTTCGACGACAGTACGGGATTGGCAGCGACGCTTGGACGGACCAGCCTTGTCACCGCTGCCGGTTCGGAGGTTCTTTCGAAAGCATCCACCGAGTTCGTGCTCAAATGACGATGCAAAATCCCAGACGTGTCCTGCTCGTCATTGGCGGCGGCATCGCAGCCTACAAATGCCTCGATCTAATCCGGCGTATGCGTGAGCGCGGCGATAGCGTTCGGGCGGTGATGACCAAGGCCGCCACCGAATTTATCACGCCCTTGTCCGTCGGTGCGCTGACCAACGATCGCGTGCTCACGGAACTGTTCGACCTGGACAGCGAGCGCGAGATCGGCCACATCCGGTTGTCGCGCGAGGCCGACGTCATCGTGGTGGCACCGGCGACCGCCGATCTCATCGCCAAAATGGCGACAGGACAAGCCAACGATCTCGCCACCGCCGTACTGCTAGCATCCGACAAACCGGTGCTCATCGCGCCCGCCATGAACCCGCGCATGTGGTCCCATCCGGCGACGCGCCGCAATGTGGCAACGTTGGAGGAAGACGGTGTTGCGTTTGTCGGGCCCAATATCGGAGAAATGGCCGAACGTGGCGAAGCGGGCGTTGGACGGCTTGCGGAAGTGCCTGAGATCATCGACGCCATCGATCGGCTGTTGTCGCGGCCCCGCATGGGACCTTTGAGGGGCCGCCATGTGCTGGTCACGGCCGGGCCGACCCATGAGCCGATCGACCCCGTCCGTTACATCGCCAACCGGTCATCTGGCAAACAGGGCTACGCAATCGCGGTCGCCGCCCGAGACCTCGGCGCCGCTGTCACATTAATATCGGGTCCGGTAAACCTAGCCGATCCAGTGGGCGTTGCCGTAGTCCGCATCGCGACAGCCGCGGAGCTGCTGGCCGCGGTCGAAGCTGCTGATTTGGTTGACATTGGTGTGTTCGCGGCGGCAGTAGCCGACTGGCGCGTCGCGTCAACTTCAGACGAAAAGATCAAGAAGGGCGCCGATGGTCCACCGATCCTCGCTTTGGCCGAGAACCCAGACATCCTCAAAACGATGTCGAAGCGGACATCGCGGCGGCCAGCATTAGTCATCGGCTTTGCCGCCGAAACAGAGAACGTCATCGCTCACGCAGAAGCCAAGCGTCGAGCGAAAGGTTGTGACTGGATCGTTGCTAATGACGTTTCAGATGAAACGGGTATTATGGGCGGCAACCGCAACACCGTGCATCTCATCACCGTCGATGGCGTCGAGAGCTGGCCGGAGATGGATAAGGATGCCGTCGCCTCGCAACTGATGCTGCGGGCTGCGGAATATCTCCGCCGCACGTAGGTCGACGTATGAGCCAGGTACCCCCAATTGTGGTGAAGGTTGTGAGGCTCGATCATGCCGCGGGCTTGGCCCTTCCGGCCTATCAGACCGCGGGATCGGCGGGCATGGACTTGCTGGCAGCCGTACCAACCAGCACAGTTCTGGTGCTGAATCCCGGAGCGCGCGTGCTGGTGCCGACGGGCCTCATCATTGAGCTGCCCGATGGTTTCGAGGCACAGATACGCCCGCGCTCCGGGCTCGCTATGAAGCATGGCGTCACGTTGCTCAACAGCCCCGGCACCATCGACAGCGACTATCGGGGCGAAGTGCAGATCCTGCTGATCAACCTTGGAACGGAGGCCTTCGAAATTGCGCGCGGCTCACGCATCGCGCAGATGGTGATCGCAGCTGTCAGCCGGGCCACGCTGGTCGAAACCGTTTCCGCGTCTGCAACCGCGCGCGGTGACGGCGGCTTCGGGTCGACGGGCCTCACCAGATCCAAGAAAAGCAAGAACGCGCCGGTAAAGTCCCGCCCGCGAAATTCCGTTCCGGTTTCCGATAGCTAGCTTGCATTAGATTGGCGCGGCGCGAGAATCAACGGCCGCGTTGTGCTACGCATGTGGACTTGCCATGGATCACCGAAGCACCGATGTACCGTCGATCCCATGCTGGAAGGACACAGCAATGACCATCGAGATCAGGACGCTTGCCGCCACCCGCAGCTGGGGACGCGGCAAGGTCTATAACGACATCACCGAGACCATCGGTCAGACGCCGTTGGTGCGTCTGTCGAAGATTGCAGCGGCCTCCGGCGCCAAGTCCGAAATCCTGATGAAACTCGAGTTCTTCAACCCGCTGTCGTCGGTCAAGGACCGCATCGGCGTGTCGATGATCGACGCGCTCGAGGCGGAAGGGCGCATCAAGCCCGGCGTCACCACGCTGATCGAGCCGACCTCCGGAAACACCGGCGTCGGACTCGCGTTCGTCGCGGCCGCGCGCGGCTACAAGCTCGTCCTGACCATGCCGGAATCGATGTCGGTGGAACGCCGCAAGATCCTGGCGCACCTGGGGTCCGAGCTGGTCCTGACGCCGGCGGCGGGCGGCATGGGCGCGGCAATCGCCAAAGCTGACGAGCTCCTGACCACCACACCCAATTCGGTGCAGCCGAGCCAGTTCAAGAACCCGGCAAATCCGGAAGTACATCACCTGACCACCGCCGAGGAAATCTGGGCCGACACGAACGGGAAAGTCGACGCGCTGGTGATTGGGGTCGGCACCGGCGGCACGCTGACCGGCGTCGGGCGGGTCTTGAAGCCGCGCCGCCCCGGTCTCAAGATTTTTGCCGTCGAGCCGGCCGCAAGTCCGATACTGTCCAAAGGCGAGAAGGGCCCGCACAAGATCCAGGGCATCGGCGCAGGTTTCGTACCCGACGTCCTCGATCGCAGCCTCATCGACGAAGTCATCACCGTGCAGAACGATATGGCGTTCGAGGTGGCGCGGCTGCTGGCCAAGGTCGAAGGCATTCCCGGCGGCATCTCGACGGGCGCCAACCTCGCGGCGGCGCTGACGGTGGCGGCCCGCGATGACATGGCGGGCAAGGTTATCGTCACCTTCGCGCCGTCTTCGGCCGAGCGCTATTTCACCAGCGAACTGTTCGCCGAGCCTGCCGCCGCGACGCCATGACCGGAATGGCCGTGACCCTCACTGCCGACGAGATCCAACGCTACAAGCGCCACCTCGTGCTGCAGCAGGTTGGCGGGCAGGGCCAGCAGGCTCTGAAGGCCGCCCGGGTGCTGATCGTCGGCGCGGGCGGGCTGGGCTCGCCAATCGGGCTTTATCTCGCGGCAGCTGGCATCGGTACGATCGGCATCATTGACGACGATGCCGTATCGCTCGACAACCTGCAGCGGCAGATTATACACGCCACAGCTGACATCGGCCGTCGCAAGGTCGAAAGCGCGCGTGACAAACTAGTAGCACTCAACCCGCATGTGGCGATCGAGACGCATGATGCCCGCGTCGATGCCTCGAACGCGCTCGAACTATTTGGCCGCTATGACCTGGTTGTCGACGGTTCGGACAATTTCGCGACCCGCTATCTTGTCAGCGACGCCTGCTATCTGTCGAAACGCACGCTGGTGTTTGCAGCACTTGGGCCCTTCGACGGTTACCTCACGACCTTCAAGCCGCACATGATGGACGCCGAGGGCAAGCCGTATCCGACCTATCGCTGCCTGTTCCCGGACGCACCGCCCCCCGGCACCGTCGCCAACTGCGCCGAGGTCGGCATTTTGGGCGCCGTCGCTGGCGTGATGGGCACGCTGGCCGCAACTGAGGTGCTGAAGGAGATCATCGGCATCGGCGACGGGATGGCGGGCCGCCTGCTGCTGTACGAGGCGCGCGCGACCCGATTCGAGACAGTGCGCGTCGCCTGGGACCCGGACAATCCGTTATCGGGCAACGTCCCCACGATCAAGGATTTGTCGGCTCACGCCAACGCGAGCGATCCTATTTGTGCCGCCTGATTCTGTCCGCGCCAATAAGAATCGCGGAGGCCCGGGTTCAGCCCGGCGGTTCCAGACACTTTGGCGTGGGCGCGCAGGCGCAACCGTGTTGGCATGTCAGCACGGATCGTTCGCAGCCGAGCGCCGACAGACACTGCCCGGTCGATACGGAGAGGACGTTGCCGCGGCACGAGCACGAGGGGAAGCAGGGCGTTCGATCGGCGCGGCTGACGCAGCGTCCGAGCAATCCGTCGCAGCGGCCCGTCGTGCGTTCGGTGCCATTGCCGACGCAACGACTGACTGAAGTGGAACCGCAGTTTTCGCGCCGCTCCTCGACATCCCGGCAACTGCCGCCGACGCAGATACTGCGCTTAACGACCAGCGTATCGCCGGTACAGGCAGTTTGAGAACCTGTGCCTCCCCGTTGACACTGAACGTCAGCGGAGCAAGTCTGGGCCGTAGCCGAACCGACGCACGGGATTGCCAGCAGCGCCACGCCTAGAAGTACAGCCAAGCCGGCCCACCGCCACACGCCCGTCAATCGCGCTGGACGCACATGGCGACGCCCATGCCGCCGCCGATGCACAGTGTCGCCAACCCCTTCTTGGAGTCGCGCCGCTTCATTTCATGCAGCAACGTCGTCAGCACACGCGCACCAGAGGCACCGATCGGATGACCGATGGCGATCGCGCCACCATTGACGTTGACCTTGGACGTATCCCACCCGAGGCCCTGGTTGACGGCGCACGCTTGTGCCGCGAACGCCTCGTTGGCTTCGATCAGATCAAGGTCTTTCGCCGCCCAGCCGGCCTTCTCGAGCGCCTTCTTTGAAGCCGGGATCGGACCCGTGCCCATGATCGCCGGGTCAACGCCTACGCTTGCCCATGACACGATACGGGCCAACGGCGTGATGCCCCGCTTCTTGGCTTCCTCCAACGACATCAAAACGATTGCCGCGGCGCCATCGTTGATACCCGATGCGTTGCCGGCCGTTACGGTGCCTGCTTTGTCGAACGCCGGACGCAGCTTGCCGACGCTCTCCATCGTCACGCCATCCTTGATGTACTCATCGTCGGCGACGATCACGTCGCCTTTCCGGCCTTTAACGGTGACTGGCACGATCTCGTCCTTGAACTTTCCGGCCTTGCGGGCCGCTTCCGCTTTGTTTTGAGAACCGACGGCGAACTTGTCCTGGGCCTCGCGCGTTATTTGAAACTGCTTGGCCACGTTCTCAGCTGTTGTGCCCATGTGATAACCGTTGAAAGCGTCCCACAAGCCGTCTTTGATCATTGTGTCGATGAACTTCATATCGCCCATCTTCGTGCCATCGCGCAGATGCGCGCAGTGAGGCGACTGGCTCATGCTCTCCTGACCACCTGCGACCACGATCCTGGCCGATCCGTCCATGATCTGTTGCGCTCCCAATGCAACTGCGCGCAATCCGGAGCCGCATAACTGGTTCATGCCCCATGCCGGGCTCTCAACCGGCACACCTGCCGCGACAGCCGCCTGGCGCGCCGGGTTCTGCCCGGCGCCAGCCGCCAGAACCTGGCCCATGATGACTTCATCGACGTCTGCAGCCGACACTCCGGCTCGCTCAAGCGCGCCCACGATCGCTACCCGGCCCAATTCGTGCGCCGGCAGGCTCGCCAGTCCGCCGCTGAAGGAACCAACCGGCGTGCGCGCGGCGCTTGCGATAACAACCGTTGTGGAATCCCTGCTCATCTTAAAGTTCTCCTGGGGAAATAGCCGTCAGCAGACCGTGGCGCCGCAGCTCCTACCGTGACTTTGGTTCGGAAGTTCGAAATTGAGGGGCGGAGCTATGGAGCAAACTCCAGAATCCGGACATTAGCTTTTAGTCTACCAAATTCCGGCCCGAAGGCCAGTGGCATTGATATGGTCGCGACCCGGCTCACCGTGCATCCAGAGAAGCCCGGAGAAACAACTGGTCGTTTCGCCACGGCCCATGGTAACCTGCCGCATTGCAGTACCGTCGTCACAATAACTGTGCCCGCAACCATGACCGCCATTGCGCCAAAATCCGATACACCGGCTGAAAAAAAAGAAGCCGTGGTCATCAAAAAATACGCCAATCGCCGGCTCTACAATACCGAAACCAGCGCGTACGTGACCCTTGACGATTTGGCGACCATGGTACGGTCGGATCGGGATTTCATAGTGTTCGACGCCAAGACGGGTGATGATCTGACGCATTCGGTGCTTACGCAGATCATTGTGGAGCAAGAGGGAAAATCAGGCGGACAGACGCTGTTGCCAGTGCCCTTTCTTCGTCAATTGATCCGATTCTATGACGACAGCATTGGCAAAATGGTGCCGAGCTATCTCCAGATGAGCCTGCAGACCTTGGTCAACGAGCAGGAACGCTTCCGGTCGCAGTTTGCACCGTTCTTTGCGCAATCGCCATTTGGTACGACTGCCTTCGATGCCTTGCAGGAGCAGACCCGCAAGAACATGTCAATGTTTGAGCAGGCGATGAAAATGTGGACGCCATTCAGCGGCAGCATTCCAATGCCGGGAACGGCCGGACCGGCGGTCGCCAAGAGCACCACCGGCGCTATTTCAGAGCCGCCGTCGCAGGCTCCCAAATTTGCTGCATCGGCGTCCTCCATCGACAAAGTGCCCGGCGGAGCGTCGGGCGCGGCCACGTCGGAGGAACTGGCAGAACTGAAGGCTGAGCTCGCTGCCATGCAACAGAAAATCGAGAAGCTAGCTCAAAATCGCTGACACCAGGCGATGGCGATGATCAATGCTCGCCGATATTCAGGTCTCGGCGCGCAACGCGAATGCCGATGGTGTAACCCGCAACCACATCGATCAACGCCGCGACCATGATCAAGAAGAAGACAGAGGTCGCTGCCTGCGGCACGACAATGAATTCGATAAGGCAGACCACGAACACGAGCATTGATAGGCCGTGATCAAGCAACGAAGCGGTCGACGTGTACGTCGACTTCAGCAGTTCGACAAACAGTAGCAACAGCATCAGCAACAAGATGAGGTCGCCCCAGGCGAATCCCCACCGCGCCTTGATCATCGGGATCTCAAAGATCTTCTTCTGCAGCGTCGCGACCGGATCGCCGCTGCCTCCAAGGAACACCACCACATTGTACAGAATGAACGCAATGACGATCAGTGGCAGGGCGCGCAGCGACATCTAGTAACTCCGATGAAGTCGGCCGAGCGTTCAAGTCTGTCGGCGTTTATAGATTCGGCAAGACAGCTGGTCCAGCCGCTCAAGCGTCGATTTTTGGATCGAGGATCTGTCGACCCCGATACTTGCCCGTTTTCAGGTCGATATGGTGCGGACGGCGACGCTCGCCACTATCCTTATCCTCGACATATGTCGGCGCCTTCAATGCATCTGCTGAGCGACGGAACCCGCGCTTCATCGGCGAGGTTTTTCGTTTTGGAACAGCCATTTCAGTCTCCAAGAAACAGGCAACACGACGCGCGACCAGAGCGACGCGCGAACGAAGGGTACGCTTGCGCCAGCTCTATAGCGCTTCTCCTGACTGAATGCCAGTGCAGAACACGCCTCATCAACGCTGGCGTGCTTCTGCTGTCGTTCGGAAAGGTGGGTTCACCAAGCAGAGTTATTTCGATAAGCGCAGGCTGGTGATATTCTCAGCGATTTCTCGGAATGCGGCATCGAGTTCGCCACCCCCTTCGGCTTGGTGGAAATTTTCCGGCTGACTTGCGCAACTGCGCAGGGTGTTGATGACACGATCCTTGTAGGCGCGCGCGCTGGAGAGACCGAATCCTACTGTGCAAACGATGACACCCTTGGCTTTTCATTGCGTTGCAGAATTCGACGGAAAGCTCGCTTGCTGACATCGGCCGGCTCGAGTCATCGCCGTAATTGACGCCGCCGACCGTATTATAAACGCCATCCGTCATCAGGATCACCGTCTTGACGGTTTTTCCGTAACAGCGAGACAAGCCATGCCGAGCAATTTCCTGAAAACAGGCGTTTTGTTACTGACGCTGACCGGCATATTCATGGGCATGGGGGCAGTCGTCGGCGGGCAGACCGGGCTCTTAGTCGCATTTGTTGCCGCATTGGGCGTGAACCTGTTTACCTTCTGGAAGTCGGACAAGCTCGTGCTTCGCATGCACGGCGCGCAGGAGGTCGATTCTGCCGCCGCGCCGGAACTACATCAGATGGTTCACGGACTGGCTCAGCGCGCGGGACTGCCGATGCCGCGCGTTTATCTGATGAACAGCGCCCAACCGAATGCGTTTGCGACCGGACGCAATCCGGCGAACTCCGCTGTTTGCGCCTCCACCGGGCTGCTCGACATGCTTAGCCCTCGCGAAGTTGCCGGTGTTCTTGCCCACGAACTCGCGCACATCAAGAACCGCGACACATTGACGATGACGATCGCGGCCTCGATCGGCGGCGCTATCTCGATGTTCGCCAATATGTTGCAGTTCGGCATGTTGTTCGGGGGCAACCGCAACGCTCGTGGCGGCATGGTCGCGACTTTGCTGACGGCGCTGGTCGCCCCATTTGCTGCGATGCTCGTGCAGATGGCCATCAGCCGATCGCGCGAGTATCAGGCTGATCGTATCGGTGCAGAAATCTCCGGCGATCCGCTGGCGCTCGCGTCAGCCTTGGTAAACATCCAGAACGCGGTGCGTGGTGGCATTTCGAGTCCAACCGCCGAAAGCATTCCGGCGTCCGCTCATATGTTCATCATCAATCCGCTGACGGGGCGTGGCGTCGACAGCCTATTTTCGACGCATCCCTCGACAGAGAATCGCGTAGCCGAGTTGGAAAAACTCGCACAGGAATGGGAGCAGAGCGGTCGCGGAGGAAGTTTCTTGCCGCGAACAGCGCCTTCACGCGGTCTTCCGCCTTTTGCCGGATCAAGTAAGAGTGGCCCCTGGGGCTGATGAATAACATGGGCTATCGCGCGCGTCACACGCCAACGGCGACGCCACGCGGCTATGACGTCCGCGAGCTGGCCGCCAACCTCATCGCAGCGGTACTCGTCAAAGGCCGCGCACTCGAGATTGCGACGGAAAGCGCGCTCGACAATCCGATTGGCCGAAGCATGGAACCTCGTGACCGTGCGATGGCCCGATTGATAACGGCTACCGTACTCCGCCGTCTAGGCCAAATCGATGCCGTGATCGCAGCATTTCTCGAAAGGCCTTTGCCGCAAAAGCAAGGCAATCTTACGTCGATCCTGCGCTCGGCAACTGCGCAACTGCTGTTCCTGCACGCGGCCCCTCACGCCGTGATCAATATAGCAGTGGAACAAGTGCGACGGGATAACGAAGCGCGCCGCTTCGACAAACTTGCCAACGCCGTTCTTCGCCGCATATCCGAAAACGGGATTGCAATTATCGCAGCCCAGGATGCCGTGCTGCTCAATATCCCCGATTGGATCTGGACTCGTTGGGTCAAGGCCTACGGTGCGGACACGGCCCGCAGAATAGCCGAGAGTTCGCTCGCTCAGGCAGGTCTCGATATCTCGGCGAAGTCAGATGTCGCGCATTGGGCCGGGAAACTTGCCGGCACGATGCTGCGAACCGGTACGATTCGGCTCGAAGCGCCAGGCCGTGTCGACCAGTTGCCCGGTTTCGTCGAGGGTGAGTGGTGGGTGCAGGACGCTGCAGCAGCGTTGCCACCGGCTTTGCTCGGCGACGTTAATGGCATGCAAATCGCGGATCTATGCGCTGCACCCGGCGGCAAAACGGCTTCTCTATGCGCCAGAGGTGCGATCGTCACGGCGGTCGATCACTCCGCAAGCCGACTAGCCCGAGTAGGCGATAACCTCAAACGGCTGCACTTTGAAGCGAACTTGGTCGAATCTGACGCCTCCACCTGGCAACCGGGTCGGTTGTTTGATGCGGTACTGCTCGACGTTCCCTGCACCGCGACCGGTACGATCCGGCGCCACCCCGACATCCTGCGCCTGAAACGCCCGTCCGACATGAGTAAACTGGTCGGCATTCAAGCGAAACTGCTCAAAAACGCAGTCCGGCTAGCCAAGCCCGGCGGCCTTGTTGTCTACTGCTCGTGCTCGCTGGAGCCGGAGGAGGGCGTGGGCCAGATCAACCGCCTGCTCACCGAGTGCACAACTCTGGCTCGCGTGCCCGTGAACGCATCGGAGCTCGAGGGCGATCCGTCGTGGATCACATCCGACGGCGATTTGAGAACATTGCCTTTCCACAACTTTCACGAACGAGCCGAACTTTCGGGCATGGATGGCTTCTTCGCCGCCCGGCTCAAGCTGCGATAAAGAGCCTACACACAGGCCATTCGCCTCGCCGACTTGTTTCGGTTGTGCTGTACGGTTAATCCAAACCCATGCAACCGAACTTCACGTCGTTGGTTTCGCCGATCGAACCAGGTTGCGCGCCATGCCACGGCTGACGCTCAATGAGCAATCGAAAATGGCGCGTCTGCTGCTTGATCACACACGGCGGACGGTGGTGGCGCGTACCAATCGGTCCGCTCTGGTTAGATGGCGATACGGTGCGCCGCTCGCCGACAACCTATTGATCATTCCGCAGGATTTGCGTGCAAGCGATCCGAGCTTTGCTAGTGAGATCGAACTTGGACATTTCGGTCTTGGCGGAACGGTTGCAATTCTAGACGATGAATCGCCGTTTGCCGTCGTGGCCCCGTCGCAGGCTTGGTTGCGCGAGCTGCATGGCTTTGGCTGGTTGCGGCATCTGCGGGCTGCCGCCAATGAGTCGGCGCGTGACAGCGCGCTTGCTCTCATCGCCGACTGGCGGCGGTTGTTTAACAAGCGCCGGGGGGTCGCATGGGAACCCGCGGTGACCGCGCGTCGCCTAATGTCGTGGATTATCAACGCCCCGTTGCTGCTGGACGATGTTGATCAATCCGTCTTTGATGCAACGACCGACAGTCTTGGCGATCAACTGATCCACCTTTCAGCTACCTGGGCTCGCGCGCCGGACGGATACCCTAGGCTGATCGCATTGACGGCGTTGCTGATGGGAGATCTCTGCATCGCCGGACATGAACAGCATCTGGCGAAGGCCGAGACGAACTTCGCAGCCGAACTGGAACGGCAAATATTGCCCGATGGCGGCCACTTCAGCCGGAATCCGGAAGTACTTATTGAACTGCTTCTCGATTTTCTGCCACTTCGTCAATGCTTTGCCACGCGCGGTCGCGAGCTTCCAACCGGTTTCGACGCAGCAATTGCGCGGATGCTGCTGATGATACGTTTCATGCGGTTGGGTGATGGCCGGATCGCGCGTTTCAATGGCATGTCTTCGCACAGGATTGATGCCTTGTCCGCGGTGCTCGCTTATGACAGTGCGCCCGAATCCGGGCTTGCGGCTGCGCCGTCGTCGGCCTATGTGCGCGCCGAGCGTGGCGGTACAGTTGTGATACTCGATGCAGGAACACCGCCGCCGCTCGAACTGGCCGGCGCTGCACATGCCGGCTGTCTGTCGTTCGAAATGAGCGCTGGCGCTCAAGCAATCTTTGTCAATGCCGGAGCACCGGCAGCAGTTGACCTAGAGTGGGCGCCAATCGCCCGCGCCACGGCCAGCCACAATACTTTATGCCTCGGTGGCCGGTCATCGTCGAAACTTGTTCGTCACCAGACACTGGAGAATCTATTGGGGGCTGCCCCCATTCGTTTTCCGGACGGGGTGTCGTGCACGACGCTCGATCGCGAAGGTGGCATCGAGATCGATGCGTGCCACGATGGCTATGTAGCGGGCTTCGGTCTTGTGCATCGTCGCCGGCTGGAACTCACGGCCGACGGTACCAGCTTGAGCGGCCACGATCGCATTGCGCCTCAACGTGGACAGCTTCGTCTCGCTCAGGATTTGCCGTTCGCCGTACATTTCCACCTCGCGCCTCATGTCGAATGTACAATTGATGCATCAGATGAGACCGCGCAACTTGCGCTGATCGATGGAAGCAACTGGCGCTTATCCGCAAGCGGCGCAACGCTGTCGCTTGAGGAGAGCGTGCGTTATACCGGGATGTCCGGTCCGATCCGAGGGCAGCAGATTGTGCTGCGCGGCTCGACATTTGGCGAAACCGACGTCCGCTGGCGCTTGGAAGCAGTCGCGGGTAACTTTCCAGTGCAGAGCCGGTCGTCTGCAACGGAAGCATCAGAGGGCCCGCCACGATGACCGAACTGACCAAAGTGCGTCGGGCGCTGTTATCGGTTTCTGACAAGGCCGGGTTGGTCGAGTTTGCGCTCGTGCTTGCCTCGTATGGCATCGAATTGCTTTCGACCGGTGGTACCGCCGCCTCGATCAAGGCTGCGGGTCTCGCGGTTACCGACGTATCCGAATACACTGGCTTTCCCGAGATGATGGACGGCAGGGTAAAGACCTTGCATCCCAAGGTGCACGGCGGACTGCTTTCTATTCGTGGCAACGAAGCGCACGAGGCAGCGGCTGCCGCACTTGGGATCCCGCCGATCGATCTGCTTGTGGTAAACCTTTATCCGTTCGAGGCGACAGCCGCGGGTAATGCAGATTTTGAAGACTGCATAGAGAACATCGATATCGGCGGCCCAGCGATGATCCGTGCAGCAGCAAAGAACCATTCCGGCGTAGCGGTTGTGATTAGCCCACACGATTACGCGCCGGTGCTGGCGCAGCTGCGGGCCAATGCTGGAGCAACAACGCTCGCGTTCCGCAAGGCTCTGGCGGCCAAAGCTTATGCCCGCACGGCCGCCTACGATGCGGCAATTTCGAATTGGTTCCTAAAGAACGTTGACGAGACCGCTCCGGCGTGGCGGGCGTTCGGCGGAGAACTCGCGCAGGAATTGCGTTACGGCGAAAACCCGCATCAATGGGCGGCGTTCTATCGGACGCCATGCCATCGGTCGGGAGTTGCGACGGCCGTGCAACATCAGGGCAAGGAGCTATCCTTCAACAATTTGAACGACACAGATGCAGCCTTCGAGCTGGTCGCCGAATTCGACCCGAAAATCCATGCCGCTGTGGCGATCATCAAACATGCCAATCCATGCGGCGTTGCGACGGCCGAAACTTTGAAGGAAGCCTATGTCGCTGCTTTGCGCTGCGACCCAGTCAGTGCATTCGGTGGTATTGTCGCGCTCAACCGCACGATCGATGCCGAAGCCGCCGAACAGGTAACCCGCATCTTCACCGAGGTCGTCATCGCACCAGACGTCAGTCCAGAGGCAAAGGTCATCTTCGCTGCCAAGAAAAACCTGCGCCTGCTGACTTCTGGCGGTTTGCCTGCGGCCGGCGCCCCTGGAGTGACCGTTCGTTCAGTCGCTGGCGGGCTATTGGTTCAAGCCAGAGACAATGGCGTGCTGCCCACGCCCAGCATGAAGGTCGTGACAAAGCGTCAGCCGACGTCAGCCGAATTTTCTGACTTGCTGTTCGCGTTCAAGGTCGCCAAGCATGTCAAATCGAATGCCATTGTCTATGCGCGCGATGGCTCCACCGTGGGCATCGGTGCGGGCCAGATGAGCCGAATCGATTCGTCTCGCATCGCCGCCTGGAAATCGGCGGAAGCCGCAAAGGCGGCCGGATTGCCGCATTCGCTTGCCAAAGGTGCTGTGGTGGCGTCGGATGCCTTCTTCCCGTTTGCCGACGGCTTGCTCGCAGCAGCAGCGGCGGGAGCTACAGCCGTGATCCAACCGGGAGGCTCGATGCGTGACGATGAGGTCATCGCAGCCGCCAATGAGCATGGCCTTGCTATGGTGTTTACGGGCATGCGCCACTTCCGCCATTGAACTCCGGCTGCAGTGAACCGATCAAGTTGCATTTCAATGCAACTGTTCATCCACGACGAAGGTATGATCCTGGAGGTTTTGCTACCGGCCGTCGCTTCCCATATCGTGAGGCGCGGGAGATCTCGATGACTGAGCTTTCGTATCGGCAGAAGATGCGTGCGACGATGCTCGGTATTGCGAACCGGGTCGTGGCGGCGGAGGGTTTGGTGGCGCTCCAGGCTCGTCGGATCGCGCAAGAGGCCGGTTGCGCGGTCGGCACCATCTATAACGTGTTCGGCGGGCTGGATGACCTGATCATAGCAGCTAATGGGGATACCCTCGATCAACTGGGGCTGGCTCTGAAGCAGGCCGACGAGGCGACGACGGATCGATCCACCAAGTCGCGACTTCTGGTGCTGGCGCTCGCCTATTTGCAGTTTGCTAAGGAAAACAGCCGTGCGTGGCGGGCAATATTCGACCATCACCTTGCGCCCGGTGCGCAGGTGCCAGATTGGTACCGCGATCGGCAAGCCGCGCTGTTCTCGATTTTGGAGCGTGTGCTCATGGTCAGCATCACTGACCACAAACTACGGACAAGCGCGGCTCGCGCACTTTTCTCCGCGGTGCACGGAATAGTCACCCTATCGCTGGATCAAAAACTTGGAGATTTTGATGCGGCCGAGGCTGAGCGCCAGGTAAGGTTTGTCATTGGCGCATCGGCTGACGGGCTTGACCAGACCGTTGGTGGCAACATCGCTAGACCAGCTCTTTAGACTGATCTGGGGACGAATACCGGAGCCCTGACACAAGCGGCAGCGCGCAGTATGTTCAGCCGAGTTCTGCAAACTCCGATCTGCTCCAAATTACTCTTGCGGAACCGTCACAGTAAATCGGCGGATCAATCCAATTTGTGCCACCCCAAACAGCACAGTCAACGGCATCACTCCAAAAAGCTTGAAGGCAATCCAGGCCTGCTCTGAAAAATTCCGCCAAACGAATTCGTTGAGACTTGCAAGGATTATGAAAAAAACAGCCCAGCGTATCGTCAACATGCGCCAACCTTCATCAGTCAGCCTGAAAACTTCACCGAATACATGACGCAGGAGCAACTGGCCGAACGCCAGGCCACCCAATAGCGCGAACGCAAACATCAAATTCACGATGGTCGGCTTGAGCTTGATGAATACGGCATCCTGCAACCAGACCGTCAAGCCGCCGAACAACAGAATGAGCACGCCCGAGACCAGTGGCATCACCGGTATCCGGCCAAACATCGCCCGTGAGCCGACCAACGAAATCACCGTAGCCAACATGAAGGCCGCCGTTCCATAGAAAATATTCTTACTCATCGAGTTGACAACGAAAAAGACGACAAGCGGCCCGATCTCCATCAGCATCTTGAGAAGCTGTGTCGGTTTGACCTCGGCTTCGATCGCTGTTGAAGGCGACGACGCTTCGTCTCTCTTTGTCGTCATGCTGGTCGTACCTGTGTCAATAGTTGTGATTGGCAGTGTCGCGCCGAAACCGCTGCGACCGAGCGTATGAAGCAGGAGACCTTGCTAAACCAGTTCCTTTTCCGCGGGCGACGCGTTCGCTTGCGGTTCCGGCAAGCGATATTTCTGCATCAGGAACGTCTGCCACCAGGCGAACAAACCGCTCAATGGCATGACGATGAACAATTTAAATAGAATCCAGATATTCACGCCATCGAGCTGGCGTCCGGCAAAACTCATGCCTTCCGCAAAGGACTGCCTGACGATTTCGTTTGCGACAGCCGTCAACACGAAGAACCACGCGAAGTTCCAGGTAAACTTGTTCCAGCCTTCCATGGTGTAGTGAAATGTTTTGTCAAAGACATACTTGAAGAAATTTCGTCCAAACCAAAGTCCGCCAAGTAGGAAGATCGCGAACAGCAAGTTGAAAATAGTGACTTTGATCTGCACCCACATTGGATCGTCGGTGATCAGCGTCAACGCCCCGAATGTAATGGTGACCGCACTCGCGATCAGGGGAAATACCGGTAGCCGACCAAGCACCAACAGCATTGCTGCGATAGCCATCACGGTCGCGATCATCAAGGCGTATGTGCCAGCGGTAATCCCGTAGGCAGCATTGATTACGAACATGGTGATGAGCGGGCCGAACTCGCTCAGGATGTTTACTGATTGCTCAGCGTTGAAGGGAGAATGCTGCCTAATCCAATCCATTGTCGTGTCTGGTCCCATACGGCTCGGTGCCCGGCCAATGGCGGCGGGCACATTGAAAAAGTCTTACAACATAATCGGTTTCGGTCGCGTCGACGCCAGCCGACCATTTCCCAGCCAGCGTTTCCCACCGCCATCCGCAATTGATTCTTTCATTCTAAAAGCACCGCGGATACACACGATTTGTCCTATCCAGCCGCGATTGCGCGTGCAAAATCGACCGCATCAAAGCTTTGCAGATCGTTGACTCCTTCCCCCACGCCGATCGCATGAACCGGTAGCCCGTATTTGGCGGCGATCGCAACCAGTATTCCCCCTCTGGCGGTACCGTCCAATTTTGTCATAACAAGGCCAGTGACACCGGCCCGCTCGCGAAAAACCTCGACTTGCCCCAGGGCATTTTGTCCCGTCGTCGCATCGAGCACTAGCAACACGTCGTGCGGTGCGGTCGGATCGAGCTTGCGGATGACACGGATGATTTTCTCGAGTTCGTCCATGAGCGCTTGCTTGTTTTGAAGGCGACCTGCCGTATCCAGGATGATAATATCGGCCGACTGCGATTGAGCGCGTTTCAGGGCATCGTAAGCTAGGCCGGAGGCTTCTGAACCAACAACGCCCGATACGACTTCCGCGCCGGTGCGCTCGCCCCAGACCTTGAGCTGATCGATTGCGGCCGCTCTGAATGTGTCACCGGCAGCGAGCACCACATGCTTGCCTTGCGCGCGATATTGCGCGGTCAGTTTGCCGATTGTGGTGGTTTTTCCACCGCCGTTGACGCCGACCACTAGTACAACGTGGGGTTTTCTATTGGATTCGATGACCAAAGGCCGGGCGACGGCACCCAGCACTTTCGCCACTTCGGCTGCCAATACGGCGCGCACTTCATCCGGAGTGATCGCTTTATCGTGTCGGCCTGCGGCCAGGGCTTTGGTGATCCGTGATGCGGTCTCCACGCCGAGATCGGCTTGGATCAACAGATCCTCTAGTTCGCCCAGCGTTTCGGCATCAAGCTTGCGTCTTACAAGAACTCTTGCGATGCCCTCGGTCAATCTCGCAGAGGTCTTGGTCAAGCCCGAAGTCAGGCGCGCAAACCAGCGGCCATTCTCAACCGGCCTCTCGGCCGAGGTTTTTTGGTCGTGCTGTTTGTCGATTGGCTCAGCCGGTGCGCTTTGGCTGACGCGGCCCAGCAAGCGGTCAATATATCTGCTCTTCTTTTGGCCGCTCATGCCACAGCCCCTGCCTGGAGGCGGCCGCCCGCGTATCCCGTAATCTGAGTGGTGACGAAACTCCCCGGTTTCGCCCGGCTGACATCCGCTCCTTCCACTTCGGCGAACTGAGGAGTGCGCCCGATGCCGCCCAGCTCCATCAGCACCTCGACTGTTTCGCTGACCTGGCGAGCAAGATAGCGTTCAAGAGCGAATTGGCCTTTCGCACGTAGCATGGCGGCGCGGACCTTGATCCTGGGCCTCTCGACCTGGGGCATCAGTGCCGCCGGTGTTCCCTTGCGCGATGAGTAGGGGAACACGTGCAGATAGGTCAGATCGCAGGCATCGACTATTCCAAGCGTGTTCGCGAACATGGCATCCGTCTCAGTAGGAAACCCCGCAATCAGATCGGCACCGAACACGACGTCCGGTCTCAGTCGACGCGCTTCTTGACAGAACCTGATCGCGTCAGCGGACAGATGCCGTCGCTTCATGCGCTTCAGGATCATGTCGTCGCCGGCCTGCATCGATAAATGAAGATGCGGCATCAGACGCGGCTCGTCGGCGATTGCGGCCAGCAAATCCTGATCGATTTCGACCTGATCGATCGATGACAGCCGCAACCGCTTCAAGTCGGGCACATGCTTCAGTATCTTGGCCACCAGCCGGCCGAGCGTCATCTCGCCCGGAAGATCCGGCCCGTAGCACGAGATATCGACGCCGGTCAGCACGATTTCCTGGTAGCCCAACTCGGTCAAACGGCGTATCTGGGCGACGACTTCGCCGGCCGGAACCGAGCGGGACCGCCCCCGCGCGAACGGAATGATGCAGAACGTGCAGCGATGGTCGCAACCGTTCTGCACCTGGACGATCGCGCGCGCCTTCGACGCGTACCCGCCGACGAACTGCGGCGCCGTTTCGCGCACGCTCATAATGTCGTTGACCAGTACACGCTCAGTTGAGCCGGTTGCAATGCCTGCGAATGTTGCCGAGGATAGCTTCTCGGCGTTGCCTATGACGTGGTCGACCTCGGGCATGGCGGCGAACCGATCGGGCTCTACTTGTGCCGCGCAACCGGTGACAATGATGCGCGCCGATGGCCGGTCCCGCCGCAAGCGTCGGATCGCCTGCGAAGCCTGGCGCACCGACTCGCCCGTCACGGCGCACGTATTTACGATCACGGTGTCGTCGAGCCCGGCGTCGGCCACATGCCGCCGTACAATCTCTGCCTCATAGGTATTGAGGCGGCAGCCCATGCTGAGGACGGTTGGTTTGGACATCGTTATCCAAGCCGCCGCGAGATCGCAGTGCGGAAATCGAATTCGCCCGCATACTCGTCGGTTGCCGGTCCCGTCATCAGGATGCGGTTGGCGGCCGTCCATTCCAGCGCGAGCGGGCCGCTCGGGACGCTGACGGTGACCTTGCGCTCGGTTCTGCCCGTGCG
>JBGTIU010000044.1:0-18995 GCA_041745515.1 Hyphomicrobiaceae bacterium
ACCCTCGGCCGGCGTCGGCCAGATGAAGCGCCCGCGTTCCAGCCGCTTCGAGAACAGGCAGGCGCCCTGTCCGTCGTGCCAGATCACCTTCAGAAGATCACCACTCCTTCCACGAAATACGAAGAGATGGCCGGCGTGCGGGTCTTGCCGAAGCGTCTCCTGCACGAGCAATGCCAGCGACGCGAAGCCTTTGCGCATATCCGTGTGGCCGGTGGCCAACCACACGCGAACGGCTGCATTGGTAACAGTGCGGGGCGGAACCGGGATCATGCCTTCCGGCTTGACGCGGGGTCGCCGCAGGTGATGCCCTCCAGCAGCGCGATGATGCGGCCCAGCTTTGTCGTGTCGACGTTGGAGCCGCCCAGATCCGCCGGCCGCCCGCCAGCTCGATCTCGATGGTCTCGGAGCCCGCGGTCGAGTTCGGGCATGACCCCTGCGAGCTCTCGATCGAAGGAGCGCCCTCTAAGCGCGGGCCCGCTGCCCCGTCGATGCCTGCGCATTCCTTCTTCCACCGGAACAGCAGCGCCGGCTTGATCCCATGTCGACGAGCAACCGCCGAAATATTCGTGCACGGGCCGGACGCCTCGGCGACGATCGCCAGCTTCTCGGCCTCACTCCACCGCCGCCGCGTCTCGGCAACGATATCGAACCGCCGCGAAGAACTATCTCCAGACATACCCACAGTTCAACTCCTGTCGTGACAACACGTCACCAACAAGAGCTATCCCTTACCCAATCCGCAAGACGGCCCTGGCCGGCTTTCAATTACCCACAAGTCTCGCGGCGCCGATTTCCGCACCGAGTTCGATATCGGTGAGACGAGCGAGACCGCGCCAGATGACGAAGATGCCGGGTGGCGCGTCGCTGGCGCGCGCGAGATAGCCGCCCAGGCGAGCGAGCTTTGTGATGTAGAATGCTAACGTCCCCTTTCGGCATTGTCGATTGCCTGCGTCGGTGACGAGGTCGTCGAGAATGGCGATCTCGGCCCTCGTCAAAGCAATGTTCGGCGGCTCTTCGGGCGCTGCGCGTGCAATCATCGTCAGCCACAAGACGCGCCAGCTCAGGATGCAGAACAGAGCCATCAAATTGGCGAGACGGTCTGCCGTGCGCAATTTCGAATCCTCAGCGCGACAACCGCTCTTCAAGATCTTGTGAAAGGTCTCGATTTTCCAACGCATCGCGTACCAGTTGATCTTTCGATCGCGTCCTGACGTGTGCGCACGGCCAAGTCGGTGATGAGCTTCCACGCGATCGGTTTACGGCCCTTGGGAGGATTGCGCTCTGTGGCGTGTAGTATGGACAAGCGTAACGGCGGATATCGCTTCTTCTTCCCGATCGGTGGTTGGACGACGATCTGCTTGAATTTCAGTTCGAGGGCGACGCGTGTCATGTTGCCGTTCGCATCGCGAACCTCGACATGATGGAGCCCCTTGACCTGAACCTCTTCCATTTCCGTTGCGATCGTGTGTTCGCCATCGCCGGCAAGGCGATCGACGCACGTGCGTACAAGGAAATGCGCGCCAAGATCTTGGCTTAGGCAGTAGAGTTCGTAGATGTCGCTTCCCGGTCGCCAACATGCACGCAGCGCTCTGGCGATCCCAAGTGCTCGATGGATTGCCGCAGGTTTGCAAGCCAGCGTATGCTCTCCTTCTTCTCGATCGGCACTCGCGTGGGGTTGATCTTCTTCTTGAGTTGCGCCGTGCCTTTGAATTTCTTGCGCGTCCAGAATTTCACCGCAGAGAGACCGAGCGGAATGCCATCGGTAGTGACGGCGAGGCTCGAATGCATCAGCATGCCGCACACCGTGTGATGGCGCAGTCGGCCGCGCTTGTCGCGCCCACTATTGACGCTCTTGGTCATCCCTATCTAATCAGAGGCTTCCCTTCTGTAGGCAAATTCGGTCGTGTCTTGAATCAACAAAACAGGGCCGCTGCTAGCAGCAAAGCGGGCACAGGTCGCGGCGAAGTGGCCGCTGAGAATTTCCGCTTCCTCGACACGATTATTTGCAAGAAAGCGGTAAGCCGCCTTCGTGTTTGCCAGTCCTGGCAGGCGTAGGGAATGCTTTCACCCATGCCGTCGCCGATCTGCCGGTCACTTCGCCAAATCGTCGTCCGAGCCGCGCATCCTTGAAGGCCGTCTCATCAACCTCGCATTCTGTCCAGTGGCCGCGGGCTCCATCCGTGTCGATCTCGGGCGCTCCCGATAAGCCCGCAAAATCTCTATTTTCTGTCACGAAGCACCCCGCTGTCGCAAATCAAGGTGCTCGGATATGAATCACAACCGATTCAGCCGACTCAAGAAATTTCTTTTGCGGCGAAACCCGCAGAGGCAACGACTTGTGGGTAATTGAAAGCCTGGCCGGATGCGTACCGAGCTTCGGTACTTCGCCCTTCTTCAGCGGATAGTTTGCGGGCAGGGACGGAGACTGCTCGATAACGAGCGGCACCGTGATGAAGGACTTCGGCGGCATCCACGTGACCATCGGCCCTTTGACGTCGGCGGCGGTAATGCCGGGCATGTACTCATCATCGGGGCCGTTTTCGGGCGCGGCAAAGGTCGGTCCGATGTAAGCCTCGCCCTTGGTATTGACTCGAGTCCACACCCTCTTGTTGGTTACACGGATCTCGGTGACCCATTTGATGGACGCCGTCCCGCACCAGCCGGGGACCACGATGCGAACCGGCGCGCCGTGATCCAAACGCCGATGTCATCAGCGCGCGAGGTGACGTCCGAAATCGGCATCGGGCGTCCGATATCGGGACCATCCATGCCGGACCAGAACAGCACTTGCACGGCGTCGGGTTTGACGCCGCATCGCGCGAAGATTTCGCTCATGGGGACGTATTGCCACTCGGCCTGGCCGATCGCCCCCAACCCCCAGTTACCGCCGCCGACCTGCTGTCCCGTAAAGCCGCCTTGCTCCCAAAACAGTGTGCGGCCGTTCCCATGACACTCCATCGTTGCGATGATCGTGCGCGACGGCATCTTGAGAAGATCGTCGTAACCAATTTCGAACGGTCGTTCGACAGACGGGCCGTGCACCTTGAGCCGCCACTTGTCGCGGGCTAGCTCCGGCTTTTGTTCGGTAGTTGGCGTCGGATAGTGGTTGCGAACGAAAAACTCCTCGATCGGCGTCATGAACGTCGTGAAGTTCCAGAAATTGCCGGAGCGCACCGTCGCGCCAATGTTTAGAACACGACTGTCGTCCTTGATGATCGCCTTGCGCGCAGGAGCGGCGGGGGCCGCGGGTGCTGTTGCCGGTGCTTGCTGGGCGAGCGCTGGGGCCGCAGCGGTTGCAGCACCGAACGCAGCAGCCGACACGAAGAGATTGCGGCGGTCGATGTTGGTGCCGTTTTTCAGGACATCGCGGACAAGATCATCGTCGCGCTCGCGGTGCTTGGCCTCGGACATGCGTTTCCCTCCCAGGGCTGACACGTGGCGGGGCTATGCCCGCATTTGGGAGACGCAAATCGGGTGCCAGATTGGCCCCGAAAATATCCTTGTGTTTCAAGGTGCCGGTCGACGTGGAGTCCAGATTCTCGGACTGAACTTTGCTCGTGGTCCGTGATTTTGGACTGCTGGCACTGCTCAAGTCCGGATGCCGAGCTTCCTGATCTTTGCGAAAAGCGTCGACCGGGAGACCTGGAGCCGATCGGCCGCTCGCTCGACATCGCGTCCGGCCTCATCGAGCGCGGCAATGATGACCCACCGCTCAGTGGCCTCACGCGCTTCGGCGAGTGACGGACCTGCCGTTGCACCTATCGCCGCATCGCTGGCGCGCTCGGGAAAGAGGTCGGCCGGCGTGATCCAGTCCTGCTCGCAAAGAGCCAGGGCCCGCTCTATTCGATTGCGCAGCTCGCGCACGTTGCCGGGCCAAGCATGAGCCGAAGCCGCGATATAGGCAGCTGCTGAGAACCCGCGCGCTTCCGTTTCCATGCCGGCCGCGAGATCAATATAGAACCGATCCATCAACCAAACGATGTCGGCATTTCTGTCGCGCAACGGCGGAATGGGAAGCGAAAGGACATTGATCCGATAGTACAAATCCTCGCGAAATGCCCCCGTCGCCACCTTTGTCTCGAGGTCGGTGTTAGTGGCGCACACCAGCCGCGCTTTGAACGGGATCGCGCGCTCGCCGCCCACGCGATGGAAGCTGCGATCCTCGATCAGCCGCAGCAGCTTGCCTTGGAGCTTAGGCGCCAGATCGCCGATCTCATCGAGAAACAGAATGCCGTTGCCGGCCCGTTCCGCATAGCCGAGATGCTGTGCTTGCGCGCCAGTAAACGCGCCGCGCTCGTGTCCAAACAACTCGCTTTCCATGAGATCTGGCGGCAGCGCCGCACAATTGACCGCCATGAAAGGGCCGGATGGCTTTGCGCGCAAAGCATGCAGATAACGGGTGACAACCTCTTTGCCCACTCCCGTCTCGCCGGTGACCAGGAGTGGAGAAGCGACCCGAGCCGCACGAGCGAGAAACGCTTGCGCTTCACGCATGGCCCTCGATAATCCAAGGACGGGATCGGCGTCGGTCTGTCCAGGTCCGAGGATCTGATGCAGCCGATCGAGAAACTCGCTCATCTCGAATGGTTTGGTCACATAGTCGTGCGCGCCCTGACGCATCAGCCGGACGGCCTGCGACACGTCTCCATATCCGGTGATGAACAGAAACGGGTGATGCCGTCCCGTTTGCGAAGTTTTGCGATAGACGTCTTCACCAGAGCCGTCAGGCAATCGAATGTCGCAGATCACGGCATCGGCAGCGCTCGTCGGCAATCCGTGAAGGGCCTCGGTTGCCGAGCGCCACCAGGCAACGGCCGCTCCTTCGAGCTCGAGCCTTTGAACGAGCGATTCTCCCATGATCGGATCGTCCTCGATCAGCGCGATCCTGCGGTTCTCAAGCAACATCGCGCAATGCCTCCCCGGTCGGGATCGGTAGTCTGACGCTCACTTTGGTCCCGCCACGATTGCCTTTCTCGATGGCAACCGTTCCATTGTGCTCCTGCACGAGCCGACTGGTCATCCAGAGGCCTAGGCCCGTACCGTCGCCGATGGGCGCCGGAACGCCCCCGCGCCCAGACAGCATCTCGATGGCGGCCCTCGGAAGCCCCATACCCTCGTCCTCGACAGCCAGCTCGAATGCCTGGTCGTCGGCGGTCACAGTGACACGGACGCAAGCGTCACGGGGCGTTGCCTGACACGCATTGAGCACCAGATTGAGCACGATCTGGCGCAAGGCAGACGCTGGGATCGGAACCTCATCACGAAGTTCGGTGTTCCATGCGAGGAAGACACCGCGCCTTCGAGCTTCGGGCGCCATCAGCAGCTCCAAATCGTTGACGTCCTCGGGTTTGAGCGCGCGGCCATCGCGATCGGCGCGATAGGTCATGAGGGCTGAGCGCACCACATCGCGTATGCCCTTGAGGCCACGCTCGATCAAATCCAGGCTCTTGGCTCGCACAACCGGCTCGGCTCCGTGGCGCTTCAGAGTATCGATCGCGTTGAACAGCCCGCCGAGCGGGTTGTTGATCTCATGCGCCATGCCCGATGCAAGCCGTCCGAGGCTGGCCAGCCGCTCCTCTTCGGCCAGCTGAGCAGCCAACGATTGGCGTTCAGCCATGGCTTTGGCAAGCGCGTTGTAGGCGGTAAAGGCACGGCGATACTCCGGTCGTGTTTTTGCCAGAACTCTTTCGGGGATCACCTCGACGCGGTTCGCCTCGCTCCTCTCGAGATGGTCGGTCAGAACCCCAATCGGACGCATCATGCGACCGACGATGACCGAGGCCAGCACTGCGAGAGTTAGCGTCAATAGCGCGTTGGTCAGCATCAAAGTCCATAGAACCTCCCGGCGCTCGGCTATCAGCGGGGCGATGTCTAGAGATGCATATATGGTTCCGATCGATCGACCCTCGAACATCACGTCCCGTTTCGCTAACGCAACTTGGCGATCCGCGACGATCGCCATTGTCTGTCCGTTGACGAACGCTGCGAGATAGGCTTGCGGGACAACTGCCTGGGAGGGCACTTCTGCTGGTGCCGACGATGCGATCACAACGCCGTCCGCACCGCTGACAATCGTCTGTGTCGGGCGGACCCTGGCTGGTCGCCTTTGCGAACGATCGAGAACATCGAACACCTGCCAGATGTCCTCGCGCACCATGCCATCAACAAGCGCCAGCGCCAGCCCCTCCAAATGCGCATCCGACAGCTGCTGGACCTGCGTCGTGTGGGTTTGATCCAGCCTCGTCAAGACGCGCTCGGACGCGAAAACCGAGACAACCACCATGAAACCGGTGACAACCAAAGGCACCCGGATCGTTATGGGGACCTTCGACCCGCTCATTCGGGCACCCTTCGCGCTATTCGCATTTTCGCGGCAATGCCGTCGAACAAAGCTGCTGGCTCGCTCCTGAACCCATCGAGCCGCAGCATCGCGAGCACCTTTCGTCCACCCTCATTCTGGGACATGCCGATGAGCGCTTCGCGCAAACGGGCCGTGGTCGGCGAGCCCGCCTCGGCAGCCGGGCACGCGATCGGCGGAAAGCCCAGCCACTCCGATCGCGTGATCACCCGAGTTGATCTCACCAGTTCGGGCTCGGTCTCGCGCAATACTTCGTAGACATAGCCGTCGACGCTGCCGCTGCCGGCAAGACCCGCGGCGACTGCGCGGATCACGTTGCGATGACCGTAGGTGAAAAAAGTCTGCTTGAAATGTGTTTGGGGAGTTGCGCCAAGCTCGACGAGTGTCGCGCGCGTTACCAGATAACCCGAATTGCTGTCAGGGTCGGAAAAGGCATGCACTGTGCCGCCCAGTTCCTTGAGACCAGTGGCGGCAACGCTCTGACCCGCAATCACGTAGGACTGGTACAGCGGCTGTCCTTGCCACACGGGCACGGCAACGAGATCGAGTTCATTGCGATAAGCCACGAAGGGGTAGCCGCATATCCATGCCGCATCGAGTTGGCGTGATACGAGGAGCGCCGTGATCTCCTGATAGGTTCTGCGGCTGACAAGTCGAACAGGCCGCTTTGTGGCAAGTTCCAGATAGGCCTTCAAGTCGGCCAGCAGGGCAAGATCAGAGGTCAGGAAGACCGGGGTCAGGCCGAACCGCAAGGGTGCGTCGTCGGCTTCGGCGTGAGAACTCGAAATGACCGCAGTCCCGGCGCACGACGACGCACCGCACAACCACGTGCGACGATCGATAGTCGAGGCTCCAACCATGACGAGCCCTCCTGAAGCGACACCCCCGACCGAATGATCGACAATGGAGACCGTAACACCGGCGCCCCAGGATTGCGATGCTGTTCGATACCGGATCAGCCAGGGGCTGGACGATCTGAGGTCGCCAATGCAATTTAGACGTCTGCTGCCATTGGCCGACTCTGAATGCATTCCATGCGGCCCGCGACGCCAAGAAGCCGCCCCCGCCGCTTGAAGCCGTGTGGCGTGCCGCCAAGCTGCCGACGCTCTGCGCCGCTGCCAAGCACTTGGGCATGGGCAGCAAGGGTCTGAGGCGTCTGTGCCGGTCGAACCCGGATATTGCCGCGCTGTTCACCCGCCAGTAGTCATGCCCCGCGCAATACGGCCAAGACCGAAGAACAAAACTATGCGGTGTCTGGCCCCCGCCATAACTTACAGGCAACATCGAAGAGGGCCTTACCGCGCGCCTCGATTTCCTCCTCGTCCCACACTTCATTGAGCATGAGCTGCGGTTGAGGTGAAGGTTCGACTCCTTGAAAAGGCGTTCCCGCTTCTTGTCGAAACTAGTGTTCCTCAGCCCCCGATTAATGCCGTAATGCAGAAAAGTGAGGTTCCCAATAGTATTCTTCAGTTGCTGCCTGCGATTTATTGCTTTGTTCTTTGGCGTCTGCTCGTCGAGCGCAAAGTCGGCAAAGATTGACGCATCAGCTTCCTGCTTAGTGACTTGTATTCCGTCCAGTGGCCAATGCTCGAACCACTCGTCGGGCATAATGTGATCGATGTCGAGATTGGTCAGCTCGGGTGTCATTGGTTCTTCTCGGTTGTGGTTCAAGGACTATGGCACCGAGGAAGTGCGGTGCCGGGTCGACGCCTTCGAGGCGATTAGCGGCCTTCTCTGCGATGTCACCCCAGATGGGTTCCCACTGCTCTTCCAGATTCCAGACGTAAGGTCGCTGGTAAAAGGGCACTCGATACTGCCGGCGATCTTGGAACAGTTGTTGGACTGTCCAGGTTTCGGACTTCATGAGTGCCCCCTTCAATGACCTCGGCGAATGTTGTCAGCGTTATGCGCCCGCGTAGTCGCCCTTGACCTGATCCTCAGAAGATTTGTGCTTCTTCCAGAACATGACTACCCACCCATTTTTTTACATAAATTTCCGACGACGAAATGCCGCCACGTCGGCCCGGTCGAGATCGAACCACTCGCCGTTCTTGCGCTTGGCGGCAAACCGACGATGCCAATAGGCTTCGATGCCGTCTGGATCGTCAGTCTTGATGGAGTGAACGGTGGCGGCGGCGTCCGGCAGTTGAATGGCCAGCTCACGCTCTCGCCGACCCACATGGTTCGTCTTGCCGATCTTATAGTACCGACCTGACTTCATCAGGTAGACGAAGCCGTCGTTGGACGTGTCAGGCTTCGTGTCCGGCTCGTCTACAATCACCTCGGCACTAGCGCAAAGGGCAAGCACGTCCTCGTTGCCGGGGTTGGCGCGGCAATGCTCAGCGACAAGACCCATCATTTGGGCCTTCGATCCAAGGTTGCGATCGAACACACGATGGGAAGGCCAATCTGGACTGGCGTTACATTTCACTCGAATGTCGGCGTGCGTCGGGCACCGACCAAGTTCACGGGTAAGCCCAACAAGAAACTCGATCAGCTTGTCGTTGCCGAACGCTTCAGTCTTGGCGTTAGCTTCACACCCGGCTTCCCGTTGGGCGTCACCAAAGCGAGCCCAATACTGCTTCCAGTGGTGCTCCTTGATACCGGCTTCGCTTTCAAGCCTACGCCAGCCGAGCGGCTTGCCGCCATTGGCTTCGGCGGTTCGACGTATCTCGTCGAGGATTTGCTGTCTGTCCATCGAGGTCCTGGAGCGGGCGGCGGGAATCGAACCCGCGTCAATAGCTTGGAAGGCTATCGCATTACCATTATGCTACGCCCGCAGATGGCCCAGGAGCAATTACACCGTGAAAGAGCAAAAGACAAGCGATAACATATTGCAATCGCTTAGCTTTTACGCTCCCGAGCACCGCTTGGAAGGCTGCTGCTCTACCAGTGAGCTACACCCGCTTTTCCAGTCCGCACCAACTGGCCGGACGAACGTCTATGGCGCATCGCGCCGCTAGCAATCGATAGCATCTGACTGCGTTTGCCGACAAGCGTCACGGCATGAGTTGCACACGAGGGTGCGCGCGCCGCCACCGGCTTGACGGACGAGCAGCAGCTGCGTCGTTCGGTGCTCTCCTGCATGCTTTGGGAAACCGAGTTTTACGAGGACGGCGAGACCATCTCGGCACGCATCGTCACACTTGCCGAGAAGCTCGAGCCTGAGATCGTCGCCAATCTCGCCATCGAGGCGCGCTCGCAGCTGAACCTGCGGCACGCGCCGCTGCTGCTTCTGACCGTGCTCGCCAAGACCGGCGCAAGCCGCGAAAAGCTCGTCGCCAACACAGTGACAGAGGTCATCCAGCGTGCCGATGAACTGACGGAACTTGTCGCCATCTATTCGACAAGGCGATGCAGGCGGCCATCGGCGATCAGGCGAAGCTCGGGGGGCGCACGATCGTCCTTGTAGATGTATCAGGGTCAATGGGCGCGGCGATGTCACGACGGTCCGATCTGACGCGGTTGGACGCCGCGGCAGCGCTGGCGTCGGTGATCAACGGCGACGTTCGCACGTTCTCGTTTTCAAACGCGGTCAAGGAGGTACCGGCGCGCAAGGGCCTTGCCGGGATCGTCGCGATCGTGAAGTCGCAGCCGCACGAGGGGACCTACCTCGGCAAGGCGGTGGCGCACGTCAACAGACTGAAGCACGACCGGCTCATCGTCATCACCGACGAGCAGTCGCACGATACCGTGCCGGATCCGATCGTGCGCGATGCCTACATGATCAACGTCACTTCCAACCGGAACGGTGTGGGCTATGGCAAGTGGGTGCACTTCGACGGCTTCTCCGAACAAGTCTTGCGCTACATCGCGGAGTTCGAAAAATCGATCGACTGACATCAACGGGGATCGATTGGAGTTGGCGGCGTCCCGCCTCGCGCGATCGCCTCCCCTGCCTGCAGCAACAGCTCCTCGCAAAATCGCCCGGCGACGAGCATGACGCCAACGGGAACGCTGCCGTTGAGACCGGTACTCACCGTCAATCCGGGCAGGCCCATCAAAGGCAGGCCGATCTGCGTGAGTTGCGCTTCGAAGACGCGGCGAAACGCTGCCGGAGACTCGACATCAAGCAGGTCCGGGAACGGTGGTTCCGCCGAAACCGGACACAGCAGGAGCGGATAATCCTTAAGAAACGCGGACCACTCTCGTACCAACTCCATGCGTGCCTGCAGTGTGTCCAACAGTGAGTTCAGGGTCGGTTCGGGGCAAAGCGCAGCCATTTGCTCGTAGACGAAGTTCGCATCGGGATCATCCTCGTCTTTGAGAGCCTGCGCCGCGCTGCGCCGATACTCGGCAAGCCACAACACGAGCTGTAGTTCGACAGGTTTGCGAAACGGCGGGCAGTCCCTCTCGACCACCTCCCAGCCAGCCGCCTGCAATCGCTTTGCGGCATCGCGCAATGCCGTCGCGACCTCGGGAGCAGTCTTCAGTCCGTCAGGAGCCACTGTTAGCACGGCTCGCTTCGGCGCAGGGCCGAGATCAAACGGGACCGGCGTCCACCAAGGGTCCCTCTCATCTGCACCAGCCATTGCATGCAGGGCCAATCGGAGATCGCCGATTGACCGCGCCAGCGGGCCCGATACGGCCATCAGTTGAGCGCCGATATGGCGGTCCTTCGCGGTGAAATTTACAGCCGGCACGCGTCCGAACGAAGGTCGCAGGCCGTGAACGCCACATGCATATGCCGGATAGCGGATCGACCCCGCGATATCGGTGCCGTGGGCGATCGCGCCGATTCCCGCTGCGACAGCTGCCGAAGCGCCACCGGACGAGCCGCCGGGCGTGATCGATCGATCCCATGGATTGCGGGTATGGCCATGCAAACTATTTCGCGTGAACCAGCGCAACGAAAAGGCCGGCGTGTTCGTGCGCCCGATGATGATTGCGCCTGCCTTGCGCAGGTTTGCCACAACGGGATTGTCAACCTCTGCCTTGAGGCCACGTTGAATTTTAAGGCCATTGGTCGTGGTGTGCCCGGCCTGATCGACGTTGACCTTGATCGTAATCGGCACGCCGGCCAGCGCGCCCGCGTCGCCACCTTGCGCGAGAACTTCGTCCACGCGCCGTGCCGCCGCCAGGGCCTCATCCGGCAACTCGGCTACCACAGCGTTGATCGTCGGATTGACGCTGACGAGCCTTGCCAGCGCACTTTCGGTTACTTGCCTTGCTGAAACCTGTCGGGATCGCACGAGCGCGGCGAGATCGGTTGCCGACTTGCGCCATAGGTCTTCCATCGGGTCAACTCCAGCAGCATTGATCGGATCGCACGCCCTTGGCCGAACCGCCTCTCTATCAGCTAACCCGTCATCCGCGCCATCGTCGCCTCGTCGACCTCGAAGTTCGAGTACACGGCCTGCACGTCGTCGTCGTCCTCCAGCGCGCCGAGCAGCTTCATGACCGACTGGGCTGTCTGCTCGTCGACCAGCGCGGTAAGCGCCGGCTTCCAGATGATCCTGGTCGTTGCCGCTTCGCCGAGTTTGGCCTCGAGGGCGGCAGCGACCGACCCCAGGCTGTCGAACCCGCAGACGATGGTGTGCCCGTTCGCGTCGCAGACGCAGTCCTCGGCTCCCGTCTCGATCGCCGCCTCGAGCACCGTTTCGGCCGAGCCGGCGTTTGCCGCGTAAACGATCTCGCCGACGTGATTGAACATGTGCGAGACCGATCCGGTCGAGCCGAGGTTGCCGCCGTACTTGGCGAACAGTGCCCGCACCGCGCCGCCTGTGCGGTTGCGGTTGCCAGTCAGCGTTTCGACGATGACGGCCACGCCGCCCGAAGCATAGCCCTCGTAGCGCACCGCCTCGAAGTGCTCGCCATCGCTGCCCGAGGCCTTCTTGATCGCGCGTTCGATGTTGTCCTTCGGCATGTTCTCCGCGCGCGCCGCCAGAATCGCCAGGCGCAGACGCGAATTCATAGCTGGATCGGGCGCACCCGACTTCGCGGCGACGGTAATTTCACGGCCAAGCTTGGTGAACATCTTTGCCCGCACCGCATCCTGGCGACCTTTGCGGTGCATGATGTTCTTGAACTGCGAATGTCCGGCCATGGCTGCCTCGGAAGACCTGAATTGGTGCGCGCGGTTATAATGCGGGGCGCGATTGAAAATCCACTCTGTCCGATCCCCGGCACAGCTTGCTCGCCACAATTTCTCCCAGCCCTGCCCCCACTCGCGCCCTATTGGCAGAGCAAGAACGAAATCGTCGTCGGGTGGTGGGGCGGCTTCATCAACGCGTTGTTAACCTTAATCCGCTAGCCACGGATGGTTAAGTCGAGGTGCGTCGTTGTCCCAAGCGTACACTAGAGTTCGGGGTGTCCTCATGAACTACAGAGTAGGAGCGGCATCGCTCCTGTGCGTGGCTTTGTCTGCAGGCGTCAGTCACGCCTCCAACCTCCCCGCCGTCAAGGTCAGTGCCGACAACCCGGTGCCCGCCTGCGCCACCCCGGGCCGATTATTGGCCTACCTCAAAGAGCGAAATCCTAAACTCGACAGCCGCTTCGACACCATCGGCTCGGACTACCTGCGCGTCGGCACACGGCTGGGTGTGCGTTGGGACTACGCCTTCTTCCAGATGATCGTTGAAACCGGCAGCCTGTCCTTCAAGCGCGACGGTCGTTCGGGCGATGTAAAGCCGGAGCAGAACAACTTCGCGGGCCTAGGCGCCACCGGCAAGGGCGAGCGCGGGGAAAGTTTCTCCGATGTCGCAACCGGCGTTACCGCCCACCTCCAGCACCTTCTGCTGTATGCCGGCGAAAGTGTCGACGATGCGGTCGCCGAGCGCACCCGTAAGGTGCAGCAGTGGGGCATCCTGACGGCCTGGCAGAAGGGCATCAAGGGACCCATCACCTACACCGATCTGACCCGCAAGTGGGCCCCCGGCGCCGGCAGTTACGGCAGCGACATCGAAGCGACAGGCCGGCGTTTCTACGAGGACACCTGTTCCAAGCCTGATCCGCGGCCGGAGCTGATGGCCGCCCTGACAGCCAAGCTGCCGAAGCCAGCAGCGGCTGCGGAAGCAACCGATACAACAGAAAAAGTCTCCGGCGCCGATCTTGCCAAGAAGGCGATCACTGACGCTCGTGCGGGAGGCAGCAAGCAGCGCTATGCTCTGGGTGCCGCCGAGATGGCAAAGGCATCGCCTGTCGACGTCGCGACTGCGGCCGATGTAGCGAAAAAATCGGCACCGGCCTTCACAATTCTCAACGCAACTAAGCCTGAGGCGTCGGAAAAGGCCGAGACCGAAACGACTGCGTCGGTTCAAAAGGCCTCGGTCGCCGGTCTTGCCAAACCTGCTGCTGTCGCGCCTCCGATTTCGGCGACCGCATCCAAGTGCCAGGTTTTGACGGCGAGTTACGGCGGGCAACGCGCCGTTATCATCAGATCGAAGTCGGAGCAGGCCATCAACTACACTGTTCTCGAGGTCAATGAAGCCACCGAGAAGCGTGAAATCGAGGCTTACATTCAAGCTTACGCCAAAGGCGGCGAGCCGGTCGGCGAATTCGGCACGCAGACGCTGGCGCTCGACAAGGCTTTCGATCTTTGCCCCGAGGGCTGACACGCACTGGACGACATCGCGATGGCCAGTGATACGCCACAAGCGTGCAGACGCCCTGAGGGCGGTTTGTTTGTCATCGTCTTCGCCGTTTTCGCGCTGGTGGCTGGTGCGACATTGGCCGCTGCCACGCCGCCGCCGATCCGTACCACCGAACAGAACAGAATCCCGGCCTGCGTCAACCCCGAGCGGCTGATGGCGTTTCTGCGCGAGCGCAACTCGAGGCTCGACAGCCGATATAACGACATCGCGAAGTGGTACAAAACACACGGCGAGACCTGGCGCGTCCGTTGGGACTATGCGTTCTTCCAGATGATCATCGAGACCAATCACTTGCTCTATCGCAGGGGCAATGGCGATGCGGCCGATGTGAAACCCCAGCAGAACAACTTTGCCGGTCTCGGCACCACTGGCGGCGGCGTTCCGGGCGACCGTTATCCCGATGTTTCAACCGGCGTGCTCGCACAGATTCAGCATCTTGTCGCCTACTCCGGCGAACGCCTGGACAGACCCGTCGGACCGCGCACGCAACTCACCCAGGACGACATCGTGGTGATTTCCAAGCGCCTGCAGCGCCCGGTCACGTTCGGTGATCTCGCGGGGCGGTGGGCGGTGGATAGACGCTACGCGCGCTCGATCGAATCGGTCGCCGAGCGTTTTCGGACCTCGCAATGCAGCGAGGGCAACCAGATCGCCGAAAAGGCAAGACCGGTGGTGGCGGTCGAACAGCCTGCCCCGCGCCGGCCCGACAAACCACAGGTCCGCCCTGAGGCGCCAGCGCAAACCACAGCGCCAGAGGCAACAGCGCAGGCCGTCGTACCCAAACTCGTGCGCGAGCCAGTGCAAGTGTTGCCGTCACCACCGCCGCGGCAAGGTGTCGGCAGATTTGCAGCGGCAGTTGTAACGGAAAGCGCTACCCTCGCTCTCCCGGCCGCATGCCGCGTGCACGCGGCAAGCTATGTCGGCCACGGGGCCGCGGCCAAGGCGCTGCTGATCGGCGCCACTCTGGATGGCGAACAGCATTATACGGCCCTGAAGGTGCTCGACGGCTTCGAACGATCGATGGCCGAACGATTCATCGCCTTGCGCGCGCCGGGCGGCGCGACGCTGGCCACCTTCGAAAGCAGCGACCAAGCCTTGGCGCGAGCCTACGAGTTGTGTCCGGCGGCACGGTAGCGTTATTCGCACGCGATCGTTAGTTTCGGGCGCAACCATCTCCGTTGAGGGGTCCTACCGATGAAACTCGCCCACGTGCTGCTGCAGGCGCTCAAGGACCACGGTGCGCACGAGATTTTCGGCATTCCGGGCGACTTCGCCTTGCCGTTCTTTCGCGAAATCGAGCGCTCGAAACTGCTGCCGCTCTACTGTCTGAGCCACGAACCGGCGGTCGGATTCGCGGCGGACGCGGCCGCGCGCTACCGCTCTTCGCTGTCGGTTGCGGCGATCACGTATGGCGCCGGCGGTCTCAACATGGTCAATCCGACGGCGCAGGCTTATGCCGAGAAATCGCCCGTCGTCGTGATCTCCGGCGCGCCCGGCGCCGCCGAGGGCCAGACCGGCCTCGGCCTGCATCATCAGGCGAAAAGCCTCGGCAGCCAGTTCGAAATCTACAAGGAAGTCACCTGCGCCCAGGCGATCCTCGACAATACCGCGACAGCGCCCGCCGAGATTGCGCGCGTGCTGAGGGCGGCGCTCCAATTCTCCAGGCCGGTCTACATCGAGTTCCCGCGCGACATGGTCGAGGCCGACTGCGCAGCCGTACCGGCCTATGTCGAAACCGCAGTGGATTTGGAAGCAGCCGCTTCGTGCGCAACCGAGGTTCTGTCCGCGCTCAAAGCGGCCAAGCGACCGGCCCTAATGCTTGGTGTCGAGGTGCGCCGCTATGGTCTTGAAGCCCAGGTTGCCAAACTCGCCAGGAAGCTGCGCATCCCGACCGCCACGAGTTTCATGGGCCGCGGCATTCTGGCCGGCACAGACGCACCCTTGATCGGCGCCTACCTGGGGCTCGCCGGCGATGCGCGCATCCGCGAGACCATTGAAAATGCCGACGCGCTGCTGCTGCTCGGCGTCATCTTGTGCGACACCAATTTCGGTGTGTCGGAAAGGCTGATCGACCGCCGCCGCATGATCCATGCCTTCGATCGTCGCGTCACGTTCGGCCATCACGTCTATCCCGGCGTGACGCTGCCCGCGCTCGTCGGCGCAATGCTGAAGCTGGCCAAACCTATCGGCGCCAGCGTGGCGCGTGACGAAAGCGATTATCCGGCCGACCTGGCGCACGACGCGAACCCGATCCTGCCCGAGGACATCGCTCGCGCAATGAATGATCTGTTCGCGCAAAAGGGTCGCATGCCGATCGCGTCCGACATGGGCGACTGCCTGTTCACGGTGATGGACGTGGTCAGCACCGAGCTTGTCGCGCCCGCCTACTACGCCACCATGGGACCGGGCGTGCCGATGGGCATCGGGCTGCAGATCGCGAGCGGGCGGCGCCCGATCATCATGGTTGGCGACGGCGCATTCCAGATGACGGGCTGGGAGCTCGGCAATTGCCGCCGGCTGGGGCTCAACCCGATCGTGCTGCTGATGAACAATACCAGCTGGGGCATGCTGAAAGCGTTTCAGCCAGACACGGGCTATAACGATCTTGATGACTGGCGCTTCGCCGAGATGGCCGGACCGCTCGGCGGCAACGGCGTGCGCGTCGCAACAAAAGCGCAACTGTGGGACGCCCTCACCGCCGCCCACGCCGATGAAAGCCGCTGGCAAATGATCGAAATCATGCTGCCGAGGGGCGCGTTCAGCCGCACCCTCAGCCGGTTCATTGCCGCCGCCAAGAAGCGCAGTGTTCTGGGCAATAGCTGATCTTTGTCAGCGTCAGCGGTTATTTCGCCCAAAGATCGGCAATCCAGAGTGTACCGGGACCGTCCACCGTCATGGTCACAGTGGCTCCATGGCTCAAGACGATGGCATCCCCCTGGTCGATGCGGGTTGCAGCTGCGGTAATTGAAGCAGGAGTGCCCCGCAGCACGGCAACCGTCACATTCCCGCGCGCCGCGAACCCGAATTCCCCGGTCACTTTCACCCGCGAAAGATGATGCCGCCAGCGGTCCCGCCGCGTCATCACGTTGAGGTCGAGGATCGGACCATCCCACAGCACCGCCGAAACGGGGACATCGCCTGGAAACGCATAGGCCGGGCTCGCTTCATCGAGCGCGACCGTGCCGCGATCGCCTATGCGCAACTCCAGCCCTTGGCCCTCCAATATCCCGATTGAGCGATCGGTGCCTTCAAACAGTGAAAACGTACTCGCCACCTCGACGCGCGCCATGCTCACTCGCCAATCGAAGGCGTCGAGGCCGGCGCCGGTCGGCGAAACCGCAATCTCCGCAGTCGTGCCGCCACCGTTCTTCCACGGCCGCGCAACAAAACCGGCCGCGCGCAGGATATCGAGGGTCATGACACGCATCTCCAGTCCATAGCCAACAGTGCTGCTCCTGGCTCAATTCAACCAATTTCTTCACGAGACGCCAGCCCCATGTCGCTAGCGCGACCGCCACGACGATTAAGGTCTTGTGTTTGCCCGCGTTGGGGCCCCATTTGGGTCGCAGCAAGCCGGAGGGAACGATGGTTCGACATGACTCGCCACGCGACCTCACCGACATCGATTTCCAGATCATGTGGAACCGGCTGATCGCCGTCGTCGAGGAACAGGCGCAGGTATTGCTGCGCACCGCGTTCTCGTCGATCGTGCGGGAGGCGGGCGACCTGTCGGCCGGCATTTTCGACGTCAAGGGGCGGATGCTGGCACAGGCTGTCACCGGCACGCCGGGCCACGTCAACTCGATGGCTCTGTCGGTCGGGCATTTCCTCAAAGCGTTCCCGTCCGAAACAATGCGGCCGGGCGATGTCTACATCACCAACGACCCGTGGATGGGCACCGGCCATCTCAACGATTTCGTCGTGACTACGCCCTGCTTTCGCAAGGGGCGGCTGATCGGCCTGTTCTCCTGCACCTCGCACCTGATGGATATCGGCGGCATCGGCTTCGGTCCCGACGCGACGGACGTATTCATGGAAGGACTGTACCTCCCGTTCCTAAAGCTGTTCGAGGACGGCCGGCCCAATGAAACGCTGCTTGCGATGATCCGTGCCAACACGCGCACGCCGGTCGATACCATTGGCGATGTCTATTCGCTGGCCAACTGCAACGACGTCGGGGCGGAGCGGCTGGCCGGCATGATGGACGAATTCAGTCTCGACGATCTCGATGCCCTGGCGGATCACATCTGCGATCGCTCTCGCGCGGCCGTGCTCGGCGCCATCGCGGAACTGCCCAAGGGTCGCTGGTCGAACCGCATGGTGATCGACGGCTATGACGAGCCGATTACGCTGGTTGCAAGCGTAACCGTCGGCGCCGGCACGATCGCAGTCGACTACACCGGCACCAGCGCTGCCGCCCGGCGCGGCATCAACGTGCCGCTCGCCTACACGACGGCCTATACCGTTTTCGGCCTGGCGTGCGTTGTCGCCCCGCGCGTGCCCAACAATGCCGGCTCGCTGTCACCGTTCATCGTCACGGCGCCCGAGGGCACCATCCTCAATGCGCAGAAGCCCGCAGCGGTGCTGGCGCGTCACATCACCGGGCAGATGCTGCCCGACATGGTGTTCGGTTGCCTGCGTCAGGCGATTCCCGAGCGTGTGCCGGCGGAGGGCACATCGTGCCTATGGAACATCACGTTGCGCGGACGGCTCGCCGACAATGACACCGGCAACTACGGGTTCGCCACCACGTTCACGTCGAACGGCGGCACAGGTGCCAGGCCTTCGAGCGATGGGTTGTCGACAACGGCCTATCCGTCAGGCGTCAGGGGCACGCCGGTCGAGATCGCCGAGCAGATCATGCCTCTGATATTCTGGCGCAAGGACTATCGCGCCGATTCCGCAGGCGCGGGGCGAACACGCGGCGGGCTCGGTCAGGTGATCGAGATCGAAAGCGGCATCGGACAACCGTTCGAGTTGCTGGCGGCGTTTGATCGCATCGACCATCCGCCGCGCGGGCGCGACGGCGGCGGCGACGGCATGGC
>JBGTIU010000045.1:0-6130 GCA_041745515.1 Hyphomicrobiaceae bacterium
AACGATGTCGACGCCCGCGCCTGGCTCGCCGATATCCTCACACGCATCGCCGATCATCCCGCCAAGCGCATCACCGAGTTGCTGCCGTGGAACTGGAAAGCCGAACATCCGGCAAAGGTTCAAGCCGCAGCCTGAACGTGACCGGCCTAACCTGCGGCCCCGGCCGGATGCGTACGCTGAGCCCGTCGGCGTCATCGATTTGCCGTCACCCGCCGTTGACCCACGACTGCGGGTTGCCATTTCCGGCAAGGAAATCGGTGAACATTGCCACGGATTTCTGCCGGCAGCGGTACCACGCGAAAGCCGATAGGAGACTTGCGCCGAGAGAAACCGGAAACCGGCACCAAAGCGGTCTCTGCGCCCAGCTCACAGATTCGCCGCTGGCGTAAGTCCGGAGCCTGCGGGAGGAGTTCGAACTTTGCCCAAAAAACACTGCTTTATGAGTTATATCAATATGATAGCTGGCGGAGGGAGAGGGATTCGAACCCTCGAGACCCTTGCGAGCCTACACGCTTTCCAAGCGTGCGCCTTCAGCCACTCGGCCACCCCTCCGGATAGGCGGCGAACTATAGCGATCAAGGGCCCGAGCGCAAGCAACAGCCCTACTCTACATTGCTGTCGGCCTCAGACGGGTCGGGAGCCGAACAGCTGGAGCAGTTGCGAGACGCAGAGCAGGATCAGCGACACGATGGCCGCGTGGAGCGCGAAACGCAGGTAGACGCTGCGCAGGGCGGTACCGATGATTTGCTGCGCGACGGCAGGCTGCGGCCGGTCGATCGAGTTCAGCATCACCCAAACCTCGGTGCGCTTATAGGGCGTGCGCGTCGCCGTCAAACCCCGAATGGCCAAGAACAGGCAGGCAAGGAGAGTGAACATGCCGCCCACTCTGCAAGCCAATTGCATCTGGTCAGACAATCCGACCATTACAGTGACGATCGCCAACGCTGCGAACCCACAGCCGCGCGCCACCGAAACTTCCGCCAGCTCCTCGATTTTTTCGATCAGCATAGAGCAGCTCCAAGGTGCCCGGCCCGATCAACAACTGCTAGACTTTGGCATTAATCGGTCAAGGCAGAATGCAAAACATCGCGCAAACGTGAAAGTTCCGGACGAGCCTGAGCACGCGGAGATTGCACGCGGGACAAGACGGCTAGAGTCCAATCCTAAGAAAATTGCCGATGGCGGGAATTGCCAGGATGGCGGTGCCCGCGAGCCAAATCCACAACGAGATTTCGCTCGAGTCGTCTTTGGCGCCGAAGAAGCGATCGTACAGCGCGGCAGGAACGCCCCCGAGTATGACGGTTGCGGTGGACACCATCAGAGAGGAAAACATCAGCGTCAGCGACACGCTGCCAAACAGCAATGCCGGTGCCAGGACCTGAACATGGATCAAAGCGAACAACAGCCATAGTTGGTTGAAAAGACCGTTGATCATCCCGAAGAATGCGATGCCGATATAGTAGACGTTTCGATCCATGTACGACCTCAGCTGATGCGCGGCACTGCGCCAAAAGCGAGAAAGACGTTGATCAGCAGCACACGTGTCCAGAACAGCCAAACGACTCCGAACAGCCACAGTACTACCGGTGCTGCGTCCTTCGGCGTCACCAAAGCTACGGCCGCGACCACGGGATCGGTGAGGCGGCAGAAAAAACGCCAGATGTAGTTTGTTGAATCTGGGTCGACGAATAGGCTGAGCAGCACGCGGCCGAATAGCGTGTACATCAATGCGGCCAACACGAAATTCGGCAGGTGGAAATACCAGTAGGGCAGGATCGCGAAGGTTTTGTCCACGTTCAGGCTCGCTCGCTGACTTGGTACGGGGTCGATCCCAAACAGGGAATTAACTTAGCTGAGAATGCACACCAAAAAAAGCGGGGCCCAAAAGGGCCCCGCTCTATTGTTACCGCACGACTATCAGTTCCGCCCTTCGAGGATCGTCTTGCCGCGCGGCTTGCGGATCTCGTCAATCAGATCCTGCATTTCCTTCGAAGGTGGCGTGCCCATCAGGCTCACAACATAAATCACCAGGAAGCCAAGCGGCATGCCGAGCAACCCACAGTTGATGTTGTTGAGATCGAACCAGCCAACCCTATTGGCCATCGGGTTGGCCGCGCTCGCCGGCACGTCAGCTAGCCATTTCGGATCAGCCATGACCTGGGCGACGTTGACCAGTGCCTTGCCTGTTTCCGGGTTCAGGAGTGAGCTCATGCCGGCGTAAGTCACGCCGAATTGCGGGAAGTAGCGTGATACCACGAGATAGAACAGGCAAAGACCCCAGCCCGCGATGATGCCACAGATGGCCCCGGTCGTCGTTGTCCGCTTCCACCAGATGCCCATAGTGATTGCCGGAAAATTACCAGCCATGGCAAGTGAGAACGCCCAACCCACCATGGCCAGGATGTCCGAAGGCCTGGTCGAGGCCAGCGCCGCCGACGTCGCGGCCACGTAGAGCAGTAGGATGCGCGCCACCAGCAAGCGCTTCTCCACGTCATTCATCTTGCCCCAGAACGGCAAGACCGTGAGCGGAGGAAGGAAGCCAAGCCCCAGCACCCACCATCGCATCGCGATGCCATATGGCCCCGGACCCGGCAGGAACCAGACGACGGCCGCGACGATAGCCGCCAGCATCAACAGGATGACCGTCGACCGCCCGGCGGGCCGCAGCGGCTGGATCATCTTGTAGTAGATGTCGTGGCTGAGAGCGTTGGCGATGGCGAGCAGCAATCCGTCAGCCGTCGACAGCGCGGCTGCGAGGCCACCGGCCGCAACCAGACCCGAGATCACATACGGCAGCCCCGCGATCTCCGGCGTGGAAAGCACGATCACGTCCGTATTGATGACGAAGTCCTGGAACCGGATGATGCCGGCATGACCAGGGATCGCCTTGCAGGCTGCGATGACGGCGTCGAGACTTGGCGCAGCCTTGCCGCAGATTTGGATCAGGCCCAGTTCGCCCCAGGTGAACAGCCACGGCCTGATGGTTTCGACATTCCTGCCGATGATGTTGGTATACACCTCGAGCTTCGAGAACGCCGCGTAGGCCGGCGCCGAGAAGTAGAGCAGGAAAATGAACAGCAGCGACCACGCCACCGACTGCCGCGCCTCACGCACGCTCGGCGTGGTGAAGTAGCGCATCAAGATGTGCGGCAACGACGCCGTGCCGACCATCATGCAGAAGATGATGCCGAAAAAGTTCAATGGCGTGTAGTTCATGAACGGCTGGATGTGCGGCTTCAATGTGCCGGGACCGCAGTTAGCCGAAGTACACAGAACAGCGAGCCCGTCCTTTACCAGTTGTTGCTCGCGCGCCGTGATGTCCTGGATAGCGAACCCGTAGGTCAACTCCGGTATGGGAACGCCATACTTCTTGGTCGACAGGATCACGATCGGCACCAGATAGGCGACGATCAGCACGATGTATTGTGCGATCTGCGTCCAGGTCACTGCCTTCATGCCGCCCAGCATGGCGCACATCAAGATGCCGACGAGGCCGACGAATACAGCAACCTCGAACTGCATGCCAAGGAAGCGCGAGGCGATGAGACCAGTGCCGTATATCTGTGCCGTCACATAGGTGAACGAGCAGCACACCAGCACGATCACACCGAGGAAGCGGGCGAAGTTGCCGCCGTACCGGAATGCCAGGAAGTCAGGCACGGTGTAGGCGCCGAACTTGCGCAGATACGGCCCAACCAGGATCGACACCAGCACGAAACCGCCGGTCCAGCCGAGCACCCATGCCAAGCCGTCGTAACCGAACAGGAACAGCGAACCGGCCATGCCGACGAAGGACGCCGCCGACATCCAGTCGGCTCCGGTCGCCATGCCGTTGTAGAACGCCGGAACACGCCGGCCGGCAACGTAGTATTCGGAAACTTCCGCCGTGCGGGTTGCAACACCGATGACGCCGTAAACCGCGAGCGTGAAGAACACGAACAGGTAACCGAGGAATCGGTTCGGAACGCCGAGTTGCTCGATGATCGCAATGAAGATGACAAATGCGAGAAACGATCCGGTGTAGATGGCGTAAAGACGCCCGAGCGACTTGCTAAATTGCGCGGTGGTCTGAGTCGTTGTTTCAGCCGTAGCCATGATGCTGTCTCCCCTCAATCGTCTTCGGCGACGCCGTGCTCGCGATCGAGCTTGTCCTGTTGCCTTGCGAACAGGAACAGCATGACGACGAACACGATCAGCGAACCCTGCGCGGCCATGTAGAAGCCGAGTGGGAAACCCAGCACTGGTACGGTGAATTTATTCAGCGTACCTACAAACATATGGATGATGTATCCAAAGAAGACCCAAACACCCAGATGCATCAGCATCAGGTTGGTGGTCCTCTTCCAATGCACTTCATCGTTGGCTTTCTGCATGGTCTCGCTTCTCCCCAATTCGGCCGGTTTATTGCTCGAATCCGAAAAATGCTGGCGTTAGTGTATTGACGTTATCCGAGGCAACAGGATTCGCGTCATAAGACTTTAGGCTAAGCGCGGTTGAGCCATTTGCTGAACGGGCCAACGTCACATGCTTGATACCCATTTGGTTTCGGTATAGGCGGACAACTGTTCCGTATCATCGGAGAAGCAGTCATCGCCATGAGTCTGTTGAACATTTTTCGAGGCCGTCCGAAGATTCGTGAATTGGACGAACTAGCGAACTTTATCGACGAGAACGCCGCGTTCATTACACAGAAGGGAATCTTCGAGTATTCCCGAGCGCGGGCGGGGCATTACGCCAAGGTGCTGTTCGGCGAGCCTACATTCCAGCAGGCGCTCGAGCAATCGCGCTGGCGCGCTTTTCCTTTAGGGCTTGCCATGGTTGGCGAGCTCGTCGAAGGGGTGCTGCGACCCGAGGTGCCAGCCCGGCAAAAAGAGCAGCAAGCCGCGCTGAGCGCTCTTGTTCTGTCTGTTTTCGACCGCTATCCACTCCCGTCTGCTCTCCACGCGCTCACCTGGAGCAACGCACGCATCGAACTCGATCGCCGGCTCCAGTTGATTGGCCTGCATCCCCCGAAACGCTCATTCGAAATAGCCGACCCATTTGCCCATGCCTATTTCGACTTGATGCCGATCCACGAGAAACTGCGGGCGCGCGACTTCCCGACGATGCACAACTATATGAAGCTCAATCTTTGCAACATGCATATTGAGCTGACCAAGCGCATGGATGGATCAACTTTGACAAAAGCGTTGTGTGCCGGGGATGCTAGCGGCACCAGTTGATCAGCGATGGCGCCACGCCTGCAGGCGGCCGAGCACCAGACGGTCGACAGCAAGATGCAGCAGCTTGACCCCCAACGCCGTCAGCACGATCACGGTTGCCATAGCGGCGGCGGCAGCCGTGGTGCCAGCCTCATCCATATGCACGATCGAGATCGCGGCCAACTTCGTATGCGCACCGTAAATGAAGATAACCGCCGACACCGTCGTCAGCGCGTTGACGAACATGTAGACCGCGACATCGATGACCGCCGGCATGCAGATCGGCAGTGTCACCCGCATGAACGTGCGCCAGACTGGAACCTTCAATGACGCGGACACGGCCTCGAACTCGTTATCGATCTGCTTCAGTGCAGTTACCGCTGTGATATGCGCCGTGGTGTAGAAGTGCGCGATGCAGTTGACGCCCAAGAGCAGGATCGTCCCGTAGAATACGTTGAGCGGGTTCCACTTGGCATTGATGAAGAAGACGTAGCCGAGGCCCAGCACCAGTCCCGGCACCGCCATCGGCAGCATCGCGAGCAAGTGGGCGAATGTCCGCATGCCGCGAAAGCCCTGACCTTTTTCGATCAAATACGCGCCGACGAACACAACTGAGGTGCCGCCGATCGCCGCGATCGCCGCCATTTTCAGTGACGTGAAATACGGCGCCCAGCCGGCTGGTTCGAAGTCGCTGAAATTGTAGTTCTTCGTGCTGAGGGTAAGATTGTAAGGCCAGTAGGTGACGAATGACGCCCACACCGCGACGCCGAGAATGGCAATCACCAGCCCGCCGACGAGCCCGCAATAGAGCAGCGCCGCCGTGTCGTTGACCGCATGCGGCTTCGGTTCCAGCGGCACGGCGCGCGCAGACAGCAGCGCCACCTGCTTGCGCTGGATGCGGCGGTCAACGATGAAGGCCAGCACCGCCG
>JBGTIU010000046.1:0-16178 GCA_041745515.1 Hyphomicrobiaceae bacterium
GCTGATCACGGGTGGCCTCATAGGGCTGATTGCCGCTGATCGAAGCCCGGTGGCGGGAAGGAAGGCCGGCTTGATCATCGGCACCTTCGCGCTGCTCGCGAGCATTCAACTCGCCTATCGAATGGTCGCTCCCCCGTTCGGCGGCACGGTGCCGAGGCATGCGACCATCATTGGCGATTCCTGTCTTTACTATTGCCTCCCCTCGCAGGCGGCGGCGGCCGATCTCCTGACGGGTATATGGATCGCGCTCGTTGGCTGTCTGATGGCCGCAGCGGGTGGATTGATCCATGCGTTCGTGCACACCGATCGGCACGCGCCTGCAAACCCGTGGCGAGCCCAGGTTCAGCCGGATATGAGCCCATGGCTGGGGTTTGCGGCATTGGGGGCCGTCGGGCAGTTCGTATTCGGCTATACCGTCTTTACATTTTACCGAACGGCTCGTGAGGGCGGGTTTACGACGTGGAGTGGCTGGCTTCCGTCGCCGCATACGGCGAGCCTCGTGCTGGCGACTACGGTTGTGGTTGTCGGGCTCGTTTGGTGCACGGCGCGCGGCCGGTCGCCGTTGGCTGCCTCGAGGCTTGGGGCGGTAATTGCAATTCTTGGGCTTATCTCAACGGCGCGCATTGCCTATCGCATTTTTCAATCGCCGTTCGGCAGTCAATCGGTAGAGATCGGCCCGGCCGCATACCTGGCTCTCGCGTCGGCCGCGCTGATCGCCATTGCCGGTTTTGTGCAAACAGGCACTCTTTCGGCCAGAGCCAGCGTGGCCTGAGAGACAGGCAACACATTCACGAAGCCGCAGCCAACTCGGTACCCGGACTTAACCGGCAAGAGCGGGAGCCGAACCTTGCGGGCTCGCAGTCTGCGAAGAGGCCGGTTTGCCCCAAGCCCTGAATATGCCGTAACCGGTGGCAAGGAACAGCCCCAGGGCCATGGCCAAGAACATGGCCTCGCCGGCTGCCGGAGCACCAAGCATCTCGACGGAGCCGCTGCCTACAACACCCACTGGGGCGGTACAGAAGTGACCCCGCCGGTGCATCCGCGTGAATGGGTTCGCCATGCCAACCTCGCATCGCACTCTCGTTCGACGCAAGCCTAGCACTCGGATCCGTCGCTCGCAACTTGGAGTTAGGCGCGGTCCGAGACCAACGGGCATTTGTGTTAAATTGCCCGCGGCCGGAGAAGGATCGAGGCTGTGATGCGGTTTCGCTTGCGGCAGTGGTTGCGAAATCTTGGCTCTTATCGCGCGCCCAATTCTGGTTGCGCAACCGCTTTCTGGCTCGCCGACGGATGAGGTGTGGTACTTCGCTTATGGTGCCAACATGCACGATAGCGTCTTTCGCGGACGTCGCGGCATGCGCCCCCTCGAATGGCGTGCCGGCCGGATCAAAGGCTTTCGCCTGCGCTTCAATCTGGATGGCCGTCCGATCGGGAAATCAGCACCAGCCAATATCTGCGCGGAAGCAGCGGCTGAGGTGTGGGGCGTGCTCTATCGCATCACGCAAGCGGACTGGGTGCAACTCGATGCCACCGAGGGCCGCCCCTATCGCCACGCCTCGGTCGACGCGGAGATTATCGACGGTCGACCGATCAAAGCCATCACGTACATTGCTCCGGGCAAACCCACCGACGGCAAACCTTCGCTTCGGTAAATCACCTTGCTGCGCGAGGGTGCGAAGGTGCACGGGCTGCCCGAACATTACGCTCAATTTCTCGAGCGCGTCGAACACGCTCGGTAGGTGGCGCATCGGGTTCGTTGCTTACGAATTTTATCCCGCCACCCAGCGGACATACCAACGCGTCCTCACCCGATGGGCCAACGAAGACAGCATGGGTCCGCGTAAGGTCGCCGCTTTGCGGGCGCATCACATCAAGGCGATGCTGGAGCGGCGTGTCGCGATGCCGGGGGCTGCCAATGGTCTTCTCAAGAAGCTGTCGATCCTCATGCGCTTCGCGATCGGCAAGGGTTGGCGCGCGGACGATCCTACGGGAGGGATCGAACCATTCGAGGTCGGCCGCCGCCATGCCTGGACCAATATGGAACTCGATGCCTTCGCGGCGCGGTGGCCGATCGGCAGGCGCGAACACACAGCATTCACCCTTCTCCTGCACACTCGTCAACGTGGCGCGGCCCTCGTGCGCATGACTTGGGGCCAGCTCGGCGCAACGAAAGCGGCGGCCGACCTTGCGACGACGCGCTCGGCGCAGCCGCGACGGAGCGAGTTGATCCTGACGACGGCCGCCGGCACAGCCTTCACAGCACACGTTTTGGGAACTTCATGGCCGGCGCGATCGCCGAGGCCGGCTTGCCAGAGCGTTGCGTCGCGGACGGTCTGCGGGCAACGTTCTCGCATCGTCAGGGCCGAAAATCCCTGACAAATGATCCAGAACCGTGTCGCGACGCAGCGCTTGCCAAAGAATTCAAACGGCTTCTGATCAATGCCGCTGGCACGACGCATCACCATGAGCCATGACGTTCTACCCCGCCTGATCCGGTTCCGCGATGCACCGCGCTACCTCGGTATGGATCGCAATCGGTTCAATGCGGAAGTTCGACCGGTTCTCACTGAAGTGAGCATTGGCAAACAGGGCATCGCCTTCGATCGCCTTGAACTCGATGCGTGGGTAGACGACTATCTCGCCCGCAACGGGCGTCCCGCTCAGAAAGGAGCAACCGCATGGGACGCAAACGGATACCCGGCCTCAAAATGCGAGGCAAGCTCTTGCATATCGACAAACGCATCCGCGGGCGGCGAGTTTGCCAAAGCACTGGAACGGATCGGCTTGAAGAAGCCGAGCAAACTCTTGCGAGAGTGATGGAACAGGAGCGGCAAGCACGAGTGTACGGTGTTCGGCCTTCTCGCACCTTCGAGCAGGCTGCGGCGAAGTTCGTGCTGGAGCATCAGCGCAAGCGAACCCTTCGAGACGATGTCAATCGACTGAAGGGATTGATGCCCTGGATCGGTAAAGTCTCGATCGACAAACTCCACATGGGGGTGCTGCAGCCTTGGATCGGCGAACGTCGTGCTGCTGGAGTGCGGCCGGCACGGTTAACAATGGTCTGCAGGTCGTGCGGCGCATTCTAAACCTCGCGGCCAGTGAGTGGGTGGATGAACAGGGGCTGACTTGGCTGCACGCGCCAGCCAAGATCAAACTGACGCCGAACCCTCTGAGGCGGCAACCTTATCCGCTCAGCTGGGACGAGCAGTCACGTTTGTTTCGTGAGTTGCCTTCGCACCTGGCCGAGATGGCACTGTTTGCCGTCAATACCGGTTGTCGCGCGTCGGAGATCAGCGGTCTCCGCTGGGATTGGGAGGTCCAGGTTCCCGAAATGGAAACCTCGGTCTTTATCGTTCCAGGTGCGAGGGTCAAGAACGGCGACGAGCGATTGGTGGTTCTCAACCGCGTGGCGCGGTCCGTTATCGAGGGCCAACGCCAACGGCACGCGACGCATGTGTTCACCTACAACGGTGTGCCTGTACGGAGCATGTTTAACTCCGCCTGGAAGAAGGCTCGGCTACGTGCAGGCTTACCCATGGTTCGCGTGCATGACTTGAAGCACACTTTTGGGCGGCGCTTGCGGGCCGCTGGATCCAGCTTCGAGGACCGCCAGGATCTTTGGGACACCGGTCGGGACGCATGACAACGCTCTACTCCGCAGTTGAACTTTCCCAGCTAATCGAGGCAACCGAGCGTGTGGTGGAGCGGAACGGAAAGAGACCGGAATTGGTGGTGTTGAGGGGCAATCTGAGAACAGAATCACGCAAAACTCACGCAAACGAGGTGGGCGTCACTCCCGTCGCCCACCTAACTCGTTGAAATCATTGGTGCCGGCTGAGGGGATTGAACCCCCGACCTTCGGTTTACAAAACCGCTGCTCTACCGCTGAGCTAAGCCGGCATCCTGTAGACAATTCGCTGCTTGAGTGTGTAGACGAACTAGCGCGTTCGTAGTGCTGGTGCGCCAAGATCGCAAGCGATTCTCGCTCTATCCAGGCGGGCAAGCCAAGCTGAACAGTTGCTGGGCGAGCGCAACTGCCGATTCTCGCTACTCTCGATCCTGCGGCGGACGGCCCATTTCGTTTACCAGAGAGCGAAGCTGGGCAGTCTGTTGTTGAAGCTCATCGAGCCGCAAGTTCAAGACGTCGCGCATGCTGACCATACCGACAAAGCGCATTTCTTCTTGCACGGGAAGGTGCCGAATATTTCGAGACAGCATCGTCGATGCGACGAGAGCAATATCGTCATTGAGGGCGCATGTGATGACTGTCTGCGTCATCAGCGCAGAAACGAGCAGCATGTGCAGCTCGGCCCCATGGACGCCAAGCCCAAAGGCGAGATCGCGCTCCGAAATCACGCCCTCGATCGTCCGCCCGTCGCTGCTCACGATTGCGGCACCGATTCGCTTCTCGCGCAGAAGCAGCGACAGCGTTCCAACGGTTTCCGACGGCTTGATAGTAATGACGGTGGAGCCCTTCAATGCCAGAATGTCCGCTACTTTCACGATGCTATCCGCCTTGCCAGGGTCTACGTTGCGCGTTCCTCAACCGTATGCTGCTTATGGTAGTACGCCCCTTCGCGCCGTTGCAAGCTGGCGTCGGTCGGGTCGCTGGCGCGAAATTGGCGTCGAACGATAGCCGAGTTGTCCCCGCGTTCTCGCCCGGCCTTAAGCTCTAACCGGAACAGCTTATTGGGGCAGGCGAACCGGTGCGAAAGGACTCTAGCGGCGAACTCGAATCGATTGCGATCGCGGTTGCGCACAGGAAACTCGCGGCGGTCGAAATCGCAGCGCTGCGTGCCAGTATCGAAGCGGTGCAGTGTGTCGGCCCCAAGCATCGGGCGCTGCGCGCCATGTTGCGCGATCTCAAAGTTGCCGCGACGCAACTCAAGACCTTCCAGTCGAAGGTGGCAGGACCGCTCGACGATGACAGTTTTCGAGCTTTGCCGCCGCACTTGCAGCGTCGCCTTCTTGCACGTTTCAATAACCTGGCAATACGACTGGCTCAGTTGGAACGAGCAAGGTTGCCCAAATCAAAGCGGCAGCGAATGTCCTACGACGTCGGCGACAATTCGAGTTTTGGATGTCTGCGAGAGTACGAGCGCTCACGCGCGCAGCCTGACTCGTCAAGTTTCTGGTGTCAGATCGCACTCGTCGTCTGCCTGCTCAGCTGCGTGGTGCTGACGATGCGGCAACACTCGAACGCTTCGAAATAAGCGCCAGCGCCGCTGCCGGGTCCAACCGTCCGTCGTAGAGCGCCCGGCCAGTGATGGCGCCTTCCAGCAGCGCATTCTCAGGCGACAGAAGCGCTTCGACATCGGCCAGCGAAGCCAAGCCGCCGGACGCAATCACGCGGATCGATGTGTGGCGCGCAAGTTGCGACGTGGCTGCAAGGTTCAGTCCGCGTAGAGCGCCATCGCGACCGATATCGGTGAACACGATTGCGGTCACGCCGGCGTCTTCGAAGCGTTTGGCCAGTTCGAGCGCCGTGAGTTGCGATGTTTCGGCCCAGCCCTGCACGGCGACACGGCCTTCACGGGCATCGATGCCGACGACGATGCGCTCTGGAAACAGTCGACAGGCACTATGCACAAGCGCTGGATCGCACAGTGCGGCTGTGCCCAGAATAACGCGGGCGACGCCCTTGGCGAGCCACATCTCGATGGCATCGAGATCGCGAATTCCGCCACCTAGCTGTACCGGACAGGTCACCGAGCCGAGAATTGCATCGATGGCGGCGCCGTTGACGGTGCGGCCTGCAAACGCCCCATCCAGGTCGACGACGTGGAGCCACGAAAAACCTTGGCGTTCAAACGCCTCAGCTTGTGCCGACGGGTTGTCGTTGAACACCGTCGCCGAACTCATGTCGCCATGCCTCAGGCGCACGCACGCACCGTCTTTGAGATCGATCGCGGGAAACAGGATCATGGCATTCTTGGATCAAGTCATCGAATTGCTTGGATTGACTGGCTTGAAGCAGTCACCGTCAGGCCCGTCAAGAACAGCGCGATCATGTTGCAGCCATTATCCCAGTTGTCATCGAAGGCCTGCGGGTCTGATCCCGCACTGCGCGAACCGCGTCCGCTCAGCGAGGCCGATGCGATCGATATCTGGATTGCGCGCTGGCTCCGGACCCGCCCGGTCGATTTACGCCGACGCTACGGCTGCGATCCACGGCGGCTCTATGAAATCTGGGAAGGGGCGCGACATCCGGCAGCCGGCGAAAAAGCAAAGCTGCTGTTTGCGCGGCGCTATCCGGATTTGATCGATCGGATCGATTTTGGTCCGCATCGGCGAGCACGCCGCACGCCGCATCCCGATCAGATGATGCTTTTTGAATAGCACCCATGCACGTTCCGCATGGTGATTCGAAAGAGAACAAACAGCAAACTTTTGTACTTTACCAGCGTAACGACTCATGTCATGTTCCTAATATGTTCTCTGCCTAGCCCCCTGGGAACAAGTCGCTCAGTCGCTTCTCCCATTTGCGCGGTCTGCGTGGCGTAATGTCCTGAACCGGCTCGTAATAAGGAGGTGTTACAACCCTATCGCCCCCGAATTGCTCCCGTTGCGCACGACTGTAGCGTATGTTGTGTTGCGTAACTTTTCTCCCCTTGATGTTTGCCCCCTCCTCTTGCCGGAAGAGACCTCCCCATGCGCATGTTCCTCATCTCCTACGATCTGGCCCATCCGAACCGCAACAAGCACGTGCTCGCGACCGCCATCATGAGCATCGGACAATCCTGGGCGCGGCCGCTCGAACAGACGTGGTACGTGCGCGCAGATATGGCGGAGGCCGACATCGAAACTCGGTTGTCGGGACTGCTCGACGCCGACGACGGACTGATCGTGCAGTCGGTGAGCGATGGCGCGCAATTGACCAACACCAGCTTGCGCTGGTTCCGTCAGCGCCGCACGCCTTTCGACATCGAGTCGGAAACCAACATTATCGCGTTTCCGTTGCCGGCCGCGCCCGCTGCTCAGGCCGAACTTCCTCTGGCGCAGGCGAGCTGACCTAAAGATCGTCTTGAACTAGGTATTCGTGAATGAGCGGGCGCCCCGGATCGATCCGATCCGGGGCGTAAATCGTTCAAGGCTGCCAACGCAGGAAGTTGGTGATCAATCTCAGTCCGAGCGCCTGACTTTTTTCGGGATGAAATTGCGTGCCCGCGATGTTGGCTTCGGCGACCATGGCGGTCACAGCTCCGCCGTAGTCCACTACCGCTGAGACGCTTGACGGGTTGGCGGCTGCCAAATGGTACGAGTGTACAAAATAGGCATGCAGGCCGCCCGGACCGGTGGCGATGCCGCGCAGAAGCGCGTGGGAGTTGATCACACGCAAAGTGTTCCAACCCATGTGGGGGATTTTGAGTGCCGGGTCGGCGGGGTGAATTGCCGCGACGTCGCCGGCAATCCATCCGAGCCCAGTCGTTTCGCCAAATTCGAGGCCGCGCGTCGCCATCAACTGCATGCCGACACAGAGGCCAAGAAAAGGCCGCTCCCTGACACGCACCGCGTCCTCGAGCGCGGCCCACATGCCTGGCACCGCGGCCAGGCCGCGGCGGCAGTCAGCAAACGCACCGACGCCGGGCAGCACGATGCGATCGGCGGCAGCGACCCACTTCGGATCGGCCGTGATCTCGATTGCAGCGTCAGTGTCGCTGTCGCGCGCTGACCGCTCGAATGCTTTGTGCACCGAGTGCAGGTTGCCCGAGCCGTAGTCGATGATGGCAACGCGCTGCATCGGCTCAAGCCTCGCTTGAGCGTCGCAATCTGCGCCACAAGCGTCGCAACATCCCAGCTGCCGTTTGCCGCGCGATCAAGTCCGGCGTGGGTTGGATCGCAGATACACCCAGCAGACCGTCCGCGCCTGCAGCCGCCGACGCGCGGCGAATGATCGGTTGTTGCGTGAGCCAACCATCGAAGAAGCGGCGTTCGCATTCGGCACGGTTGCGCCCGGCGACGGTGCCGATCTCCGCCCAGCCACCGCGCCGCAAGCTCCAGCGCTTGACCCTATCCGCTTCGAAACCGATCAGCACATTTGCTGCCAGCGTGATCAATACGATCATGGGCCCCTTGAGACCGAGCGCCGACAGCGCGACGTCTACCGCAGTGACGCCGATGAGGTAGATCAGCAGCGCCACCCACAGCCGGTTCATGACCATCCAGACCGGGGGCAAGGCCGCCGCCAACGCCGTGAACCCATCGCGCACAAACTCGAGCTTCTCCCCCCGGTCGATGCGATCGGCTGGCGCATTGGGCGGTTCATGGACTGTAAAGACGATCATGTGGTCGGTTCTCTTTCGACGACGCAACAGGAGCTGTCGCCGCTTTACCTTGGAAGCTGGAGAGAGGCAAATGTGCCCGGCGGGGCAGGGAGCGGTCCTCGCCGCTGATGAATAGAGGCATTCGAATTGTGGTACGCAACGCTCGTTCAAGTCACTTCACGAACCACCAGTGTTGGGTAGGCAACAATCAGGGCAGCATCCTCCCAACACGAAAGCCGATGAAGTGGTACCGTTGATCGGGAGAGTGAACGATGCGGACGGCCGAGCGAAGGTTGACTGGAATGTGGAACCAGGAACCGCTGCGGGCGACACGGGTCCTGCAATTTCCGGATGTCCATGCTGAACCGTCCGTGGGTGCGCCCTCGTAGTTCACGTGCCAGCAATCCTCGACCCACTCCCACACGTTGCCGTGCATGTCATGGAGCCCGAAGGCGTTGGGCTTGAACGAGCCGGAAGGCGCCGTGCGACCGAAGCCGTCTTTGCAGCCCGCGTACGTCCAGTCTTTCGGCACACTACCAAATGCCTTGGCGGTCTCGTCCGCACCATTGGCATATCCGCACTGTTGGTCAGTATTGTCGCCGTAGTGGAAGCGGGTCGTGGTTTTCGCTCTTGCCGCGTATTCCCACTCGGCCTCACTCAATAACCGGTAAGGTTTGCCGGTGGTCTTCGACAGCCAGGCAGTATACGCCTTCGCGTCGTCCCAACTCACGCACACCGAAGGGTGGCTGCCATCCTGTGCGTATCCCGGGCTGAGGTACGACCGGCCAACACGTTCCTCTCCCTTGCTGTTTTCGAACGTCCAGCATTTGTCGCCCGGTTTTCCGCCTGCGGCCAATACGAACGCGGCGAATTGGTCGCGTGTCACTTCAAACTTGCCCACTGCGAACAGTTTGCCGATCGTGACCTTATGTTGCGGACCCTCGTTGTCGCGCCGGCCGCTCTCGCTCTCGGGTGAACCCATCATAAACTCGCCCCTCGGGACGACCACCATGTCCGGGCAGCTTACGCAATCGCCGAACGTCTCGCCCACTTTTGGACCAGCCGCATCGGCTCGTTCGATGCCGAGCCAGAGCGTCCCACAGAGGCATGCAAAAAGTCCCAGCGAGTAAAGCCGCATACTACGCCTCCACTTGCGACACTTCGCGCGATGCTGTCACGCCACGGGCTCCGCTCATCCACCCAAACTGCCCTTGGTCGAAGGCACGCGGTTGCCTTGCCCGGGGTCGAGCGCCAGGGCCGTTCGCAAGGCTCGGGCGAGCCCCTTGTAACAGGTCTCGGCGATATGATGATTGTTGTCGCCATACAGATTGGCGATGTGCAGCGTGATGCCGGCATTCTGCGCAAAGGCCTGGAACCACTCGCGAAACAGCTCCGTGTCCATCTCGCCGAGTTTGGGCACCGTGAAGGTCACGTTCCAGATCAAATACGGCCGGCCGGAAACGTCGATGGCGACGCGCGTAAGCGTCTCGTCCATCGGCAGGTGAACGTCGGCGTAGCGCGTGATGCCTTTCCGGTCGCCTGCAGCTTTGGCGATGGCTTGGCCCAACACGATGGCAGCATCCTCGGCAGTGTGGTGGAAGTCGATGTGCAGGTCGCCCTTGGCGCGCAGCGCGATGTCGATCAGCGAATGCCGCGCGAGTTGCTCCAGCATGTGGTCGAGAAAGCCGATGCCGGTCAGGACGTCGTAGGCACCGGTGCCGTCGAGATCGACCGTCGCTGAAATCTCGGTCTCGTTGGTTTTGCGCGTAATCGTCGCTGTTCGGGTCACGGGCACTTCCTTGCATCCTGTTTGACAGGCATCTATCAGCTAGCGGGTTGATCGAAAAGCATGGTCGTTGGTCGAGGTGTATGATGAGTAGCTCCGAGAGCCATGGGATGGCGGTCTGGCACGGCACTACGATTCTCACTGTGCGCAAGGGCGGTCACGTGGTTATCGCTGGCGATGGACAGGTGAGCCTTGGGCAGACCGTGCTCAAAGCCAACGCAAAGAAAGTCCGCTCGATCGGCCGTGGCGATGTGATCGGCGGCTTCGCGGGAGCAACGGCCGACGCCTTTACTCTGTTTCAGCGGCTCGAAGCGAAGCTGGAGCAATATCCAAGCCAGCTCACGCGAGCGGCGGTAGAGTTGGCGAAGGACTGGCGCACCGATCGTTACCTGCGCCGCCTTGAAGCCATGATGCTGGTCGCGGACGCTTCTACAACTCTAGTATTGACCGGCACGGGCGATGTGCTCGAACCCGAGCACGACGTAATGGGCATCGGCTCGGGTGGCATGTACGCGCTTGCGGCCGCTCGTGCGCTGCTCGATACCGATCAGACGGCCGAGGCTATTGCGCGCAAGGCGATGGGCATCGCCGCTGACATCTGCGTCTATACCAACCGCAATCTGGTTGTCGAAAGTCTGACGAGCTCCAAGTCATCAGCTTGAGAGCGAGGCACAAGATTCAAACCTTCGCCGCGCCACCGGCAGCCGCGACTTCGGCAGCGAAATCCTCCTGCTTCTTCTCGATGCCTTCGCCGAGAACGTAACGCACGTAGGCTGTAATTTTGATCGGCGCGCCGGCCGTCTTCTCCGCTTCCTTCGCCGCCTGGGCGACGGATTTCGAATCGTCGAGCACGAAGGCCTGGTCGAGCAGGCAGTTCTCCTTGGCATAGGTCTTGAGGCCGCTCTCGGCAATCTTGTCGAGCACGTGTTGCGGCTTGCCCTTGTTCTTGTCGAGCAGGATCGCTTTCTCGCGCGCCAGGATGTCGGCCGGCACGCTGGCAAGATCGAGCGCCACCGGTGCGCGCGCCGCCACATGCATCGCTACCTGCCGGCCGAACGCCGTGAGGCTCGGCGCATCGCCCTTGCTCTCGAGCGCCACCAGCACGCCGATCTTGCCGAGACCGTTGGCGACCTTGTTGTGCATGTACTCGGCAACGACGCCGTCCTTGACATTGACGGTCGCGGTGCGGCGCACGGTCATGTTCTCACCGATGGTGGCGATCATCTCCTTGACTTGCGTCTCGACGGTTTCGGATTTGCCCGGATAGGTCAGCTCGAGCAGCTTGGCCACGTCGCCATCGACTTGCGGCGACAGCCGCGTGATCGCCGACACCATCTCCTGGAATTGGACATTGCGGGCAACGAAATCCGTCTCCGAGTTGACCTCGGTGACGGCGCCGTGGCGGCCGGCCGCGAGCACGCCGACGAGGCCCTCGGCCGCGATCCGGTCCGACTTCTTGGCGGCTTTCGACAGCCCCTTCTTGCGCAGCCAGTCGACGGCGGCCTCCATGTGGCCGTTGGTTTCGGTGAGCGCCTGCTTGCAATCCATCATGCCGACGCCGGTCTTGTCGCGGAGTTCTTTCACCAGGGCTGCGGAAATTGTGGTCATGGTTGTTCCTTATCGCCGATGGGCGAGTAGTTCGCGGGCAGTAGGGAATGGGGAGTAGGGAGTGGAAAGTGGTGTGCGACCTCGCTACTCCCCATTCCCCATTCCCTACTCCCTCTTACTTAGACCGCCGCCGCCGCGACGAGCTTCTTGGCCTGTCCGGTCCAGTCGTCCTTGGTTGTCTGGTTCTTGAGGCGCAATTGCTTGTCGAGCAGCGCCAACCCTGCTGCATCGAGATCGGCAATCTGCCAGAAGTGGAACACGCCGGCATCGTTGAGGCGTTGCTCGGTCTTTTCGGTGACGCCAGTGATGCGCTTCAGATCGTCGGCCTCGCCGCGGGCGGCTTCGATGCCCTTGAACACGGCCTTCACGTCCGTCAGGATTTCGGCGGCCGGGCTTTCCGAGGCGCCCAGATCGACGCCGGAGCCGGCCTGCCCGCGTTCGATGCCGTCGATGGCCGCGCGTGCGATAAGATCGCAATAAAGCGTGATGGCGCGGCCGGCGTCGTCGTTGCCCGGAATCGGGAAATCGATGCCGTCGGGGTTGCTGTTGGTGTCGATGATGGCGACGATCGGGATGCCGAGCTTACGGGCCTCGGCGATGGCGATCTGCTCCTTGTTGGTGTCGATCACGAACAGCAGGTCGGGCGTGCCGCCCATATCCTTGATGCCGCCCAGCGCCTGATTGAGCTTCTCGCGCTCGCGCGTCAGCGTCAGGATTTCTTTCTTGGTGCGGCCTTGCGGGTCGGCGAGGATGTCATCGAGCTGGCGCAGCCGGCGGATCGAGGCGGAGATCGTCTTCCAGTTGGTCAGCGTGCCGCCGAGCCAGCGATGGTTGATGTAGTACTGCGCCGAGCGCTTGGCGGCTTCGGCGATGGCGTCCGACGCCTGGCGCTTGGTGCCGACGTAGAGCACGCGGCCGCCGGCGGCCACGGTGTCGGCGATCTTGACGAGGGCGGCATGCAACAGCGGCGTCGTCTGCGTCAGGTCGACGATGTGGATGTTGTTGCGGGCGCCGTAGATGTACGACGCCATCTTGGGGTTCCAGCGATGCGATTGGTGGCCGAAGTGCACGCCGGCTTCGAGCAGCTGACGCATATTGAAGGCGGGAAGCGCCATGGGGTGTCCGTGTCCTTTTCCGGTTGAACCTCCGCGAACCTGAATAGGCCGTATTCGGGCAAGTGCCGAATGAGCCCACCGGAGCGTCGGGCGCGGGTGTGTGGTCCGCCCCAACGCGTGATCCGCGTGTGGAATGGGCCGGATGTACAGGGGAAGGGTCGGGATGGCAAGGGGCGGCGTCGCCTCCGTAGTGGGTGGCTCATCGCCATTGGGTGGGGAGGTCAGCTTCCAGAGAGAGCGGACCTGCCGGTGGTCAACGACGGAGGAATGGTCAAAAGCGGAAGCCAAATGAGAACGGGCAGTACTGGGTGATCGAGCTGAGCGAACAAGTGCGTGCTGCGCGGAAGAAACGAGTCATTTGAGCCCGTGCTACGCGCCGGGAGCGGACAGAAGCGGCATCACGTCCACGGCGTCAACGCGGCCAGCTTACAAGCGCGCTTTCGCCGCTCAATTGGCGGTTTTCACCGGCAAGCCACCGACCGGCTGATAAATGTCTAAATGTCAGATCTGGGTCAATCGCGTCGCCGACCGCTAGTCTGTTGCCGGGGAGGACCTGCATTTGGGCGTGTTCTCACTGGCAAGCTTCGGGATGACAGCACCGGAAGTTTCAAGGCCGCTGACGCGACTACGCTCACACCCCATACTGCGCAACTGCATCCTCGTTCCATTCGAGGCCGATGCCGGGGACGTCAGGGATGTGCAGTTGGCCGTCCCTGACCTCGTAGGGCTTTTGCAGAATGGGATCGGCCCAGTCCTGCCATTCGAGCCAATGCGCGGTTTCCGTCACCCGCATGACGTGGGCGGCGACCTCCGGATAAAGATGCGTTGACATCGGCACACCCGCCGCGCCGGCGATGGCCGATGCCCTGAGCCAGCCGGTGACGCCGCCGATGCGCATGAAATCCGGCATCACCAGGTCGCAGGCTTTTTTCTGCAGCGCCTTGTGCAGCTCGCGCGGGCCGTAGAAGTTTTCGCCCATCTGCAGCGGGGTATCGAGTTCGGCCGCAAGCTGCGCGTAGCCGTCTAGGTTGTCATAGACGATCGGCTCCTCGATCCAGGCGAGGCCACGGTCGTCGATCATGTGACAGCGATGCAGCGCCTCGGCGAGATTGAGGCCCTGGTTGAAATCGACCATCAGGTGCATGTCGTCGCCAACGGCTTCGCGCACCGCATCGAGTGTCGCCAGATCGTCTTTGGGTCGGTCGCGACCGAGCCTGAGCTTCAGGCCGGTGAAGCCGCCTTCCTCGCGCAACTCCAGCGCTTCTGCCGCGACGGCTTTGGGCTCCTTCAGCCACAGCCCATTGCTGTTGTAGGCTTTGACCGGTCCGACCGAGCCGCCGAGCAACACGCACAGCGGCTGGTTCGCGGCTTTCGCCAGCGCGTCCCAGGCCGCCATGTCGAGCCCCGACACCGCGATCATTGACAACCCTTCGTAGCCCACGAAGTGCAGCGACTTGCGCGCCGCGTCGTAAAGTTCGAGCGGCGCCAGGCGCCGGCCCTTGAGCAGATCGCCGAGATCGTGCAGCGCGGGCACGAGGTAACGCATCGACTTCACGACATAGGGTTCGAGATAGCTGCGGCCGACGATGCCTTCCTCGGTATGAAGGTCGATCAGGATGAGCGGCCACTCGGTGATCGTGGCGATGCGCGCGACGACCGGGCGTTTGAGCTTCAGCACGACGGGCCGGGCTCTCAGGCTCTTGAATGTCAATGGTGCGCAAGGCATGTGAAACACCTCCTTACTTGCAGGGAACGAAGCACGCGGGAGCAGATTTCAAACGCTTCGAAGTTTAACCGGACAGCCACACAAGTGGGCAATAGTTCTGGCCTAACGGCTTTGACCCCTGACAGCTGCGCATTATATATGCACCGGCTGTGACCGCTCGGCCGCATTCAGATCGCCTTCAGCCCGTGATCCCGCTTGCGGTGGTTTTTCGCGTTTGTAACGAGGACTATAACGATGACCGCCGACCTCGACAGTCGCCGCCGGCGGGCCGGGTTTCGGGCGCGACATCGCGGCACCAAGGAGATGGATTGGGTTCTCGGCCGCTTTGCGGACGCCCGGTTGCCGGGCATGGCCGCTGTCGATCTCGAAATGTTCGAGAAGCTTCTCGGCCAGCCCGATCCTGAAATACAGGCTTGGGTGCTGGACCCAGTCACGCTTCAAGATAGCGCCTTTGCGGAACTCATCAACCAGCTCCGGCACTTTCACAAACTCGACTAGACACCGGCCTGACTTTAGAAAAAACCGATTAAACAGCCACAATGACAGTTTCGGCCAGCGCCACCACCATCAACAACGACACGATCCTGTCCGGCGTGCCCGAGGGCCTCGACGCGCTGGTGCTGACGCAATTGGCGCGGCAGGCCGGTACGGAAACGGCGCCGGGGATCATTCTCCACGTCGCCCGCGACGACCGGAGGCTCGATGCGCTCGAACATGCGCTCGCGTTCTTCGCGCCGAACCAGCGCGTCATCTCAATACCGGCCTGGGATACCGTGCCTTACGACCGGGTTGGGCCCAATGCCGAGATCACAGCTAAGCGCATTACCTCGCTCGCCAAGCTCGTGATGGGCGGTCGCAAAGAGCCCACGATCGTGCTGACGACCGTCAACGCCATCCTGCAGAAATTGCCGCCGCGCAACTTCATCAGGCAGGCTCTGCGGCCGATGGCAGCCGGTCAGCGCATCGATATGAACAAGCTGATGCAGCGACTGGACGCGGCGGGGTTCGTGCGTACGGGCCAGGTCATGGATCCGGGCGAGTTCGCCGTGCGCGGCGGCATCCTCGACCTTTACCCGCCGGGACGACTGAGCCCGGTGCGGCTCGATTTCTTTGGCGACACGCTGGAATCGATCAAATCGTTCGATGCGGAAACGCAGCGCACGTCGAAGCTCGTGCAGAAGCTCGTGCTGATGCCGATCAGCGAGGTGGCCTACGGGCCTGAGGGCGAAAAGCTGTTTCGGGCGGGCTACGTTGAGCTGTTCGGCGGCAATACCGGCGATGACCCGCTATACCAGGCTGTGACCGCGGGCCAGCGCTATCCCGGGGTCGAGCATTGGCTGCCGCTGTTCCACGGTTCGCTCGAAACCCTGTTCGACTATGTGGCGGGCAGCGACATCTCGTTCGATCACTCGGCGGACGAGGCCGTGCGCCGGCGCTTCGACCAGATCAAGGAGCATTACGAAGCGCGGCTCGAGGGCCTGGAAGCGGCCAAGTTCGGCGCCGCGCCCTATAAGCCGGTGCCGCCCGATCAGATGTTTATGAGCGGTGCAGAGTGGAAATTTGCGCTCGACGCGCTGCACGTGCGCCGGTTTTCGCCGTTCGAGCAGTCGCCGGGCGCGCAGGCTGACAGCGCCAAGGTCCGCAGCTACCTGGGCCGCGCCGCCCGCACGTTCGCAGCC
>JBGTIU010000047.1:0-17397 GCA_041745515.1 Hyphomicrobiaceae bacterium
GCTGACGCTGTCGCCCTGCCGCGTCTACTGGCTGGCCGCGAGGCCGAAGCCGAGGTCGCCGACATAATCACCGGCGAGCGCGCCCTATTCGACAGCCGCCGCAGCGGGCGGGCCAGCCAGAAGGCGCAGCTCTGGGAGCGCATTGACCAGCTCAAAGAGGAGATCGGGGGCTTGAGCGCTCAACGTGAAGCCAAGAGCAAGGAAGTCGAACTGCTGAAGCGCGAGCTCGCTGGGCTCGAGGAACTCGAGAGCAAGCAGCTCACGACGACCACCAAGATGACCGTCAACCGGCGTGATCTTGCGCGCCTGGAAGGCGAGCGCGCCCAGCTCGTTGCCGCCGCTGCCCAGGCTAAGGGCAAGATTGCCGAGATCGAGTTGCAGCTTTTGCAGCTCGATCAGGACCTGCGCAGCGAGGTGATCAAAGAGCTGCGCGAGGCACAGAACAAGGAGGCCGAACTGGCCGAGCGCAAAGTGGCGGCCGAGGATCAGCTCAAGCGCATCGACATCCGCTCCCCGCAGTCTGGCATCGTGCATCAGCTCGCCGTGCACACCGTCGGCGGCGTCATCAGCCCGAGCGAGCCGCTGATGCTGGTCGTACCTGGCGGCGACCGCCTCGTCATCGAGGCCCGGATCGCGCCGCAGGACATCGACCAGGTGCGTCCCGGGCAGGCAGCGTTCCTGCGCTTCAGTGCCTTCAATCAGCGCACGACACCGGAGTTCAGCGGTACGGTCGACCGCGTCTCGGCGGACCTGACACGCGAACCCCAGACAGGATTGACCTACTACGTCGCCCGCACCACCCTGTCGCAACAGGAGATCGAGCGCATGGGGGCCTTGAAGCTCGTCCCCGGCATGCCGGTCGATGTGCAGATCAAGACGCTCGACCGCACCGCGCTGTCCTATCTCGTCAAGCCGTTGCAGGACCAGTTCGCCAAGGCGTTCCGGGAACGGTGAACAGGATTAGGGAACGACCGCATGGGTCGCTCGCCGGGGCCACAAGTCAGGACCGGAAACGTCGCCGGCACGTTGCGACGCTATCGTTGCCGAGACCGCCAAGCAGCTGGTCATCGGCGCAGCTGCCGGTCGCAACGTATCGAACTGACCGAGCCGCCGGACCACCGGCTCTGGGCACGCAATGAAGGAGTGGTCACTTGGCCTACCGACCGTTACCCGCATAGGCCGAGACCCGTCAGGGGCTCGGTCGCGCGGGCAATATTGGCCAGCGCGATAGGGCTAACCAGAATATACCGACGCTGATCTACGGCGCGTACCAGCAAAATAGTTGGAGTATATGTCGTGGCAATGTCGGATCAATTCGAACCATTATGGACTGAGCGATACAAATACGAAAGGGCGCCGGTCCGATCTCCCGGAGATCACGCCTCGCCCAAATTGCCCTCGGAGCCACCGTCGCTCGCTTGTCCCACCTCACGGGGGCGTACATATAAATACCGTGGCGCCAAGTCGAGGACGCTGGAAATGCCTACCGTCACGTGTCCCATAACTTGCAAGCGAGTGTGATTTGAAACACAGCGCACGAGCCCATAAACGATCTGCTAGCTGTTGTTGAAAAAGAGCTAGCACGCCGTTAGGCGATCGCGACGCCAAGTTGGTTGGCCTCGTCGCTTCGGTTGCCCAAGCTTGCCGCCGCGGTAAATGCGACGCCAAATTATCACCGTCCCCCGGCGCAGAACCGCGCGTTCATGACGCGCACAGGCTTACGGTTGCAATGGAGAGCCGCCAGCGCATCGGAAGACAATTCGTCCCGATCGTCATCTACGAATTTGCCCACTCTTCGATTTTCCACCGTCGTCGCAACTGGGAAGTCCGTTTCGCGCCACGGCAACGGCACTAGCAGGAACAGAACCGCCAGCATCGTGGCATAGATCAGGAATAGGATTGCCACATGTGCCAGGGTCGGCTTGTGGTTTTTCCAATCGTAGGGATCGTCCATTGACGTGCCTCCCGAATGTCGAGGATGGAGCCGTGCAGTGCAACTTGGTGTTCTGATCAGGCCGGTGGTCGGCACCTGGCCGGACCTCGGGTAGCGGTACGAGGCGCAGCCGATCGCTCGAGCATCCAGATCGAAAGCTGATTGCGGCGTCCTGGAACCTCGCGGCGGCCGTGCGCGATCAAAGGCGCAAGGATGCGGCAGTTGTGACTCTCGCCCCTGACCGCGTCGACCAGCCGGTGGCTGACAATGAGGGGCGTACCGGTTGTGCGGGTCATCGCCTCGAGTTTGCACGCGACGTTGACGGTATCGCCGCTGATCGATTGCTCGAGGTGGCGCTCGACGCCGATCTCGCCGACCGCCACCGCGCCGCAATGGATACCGATCCCGATCTCGATCGGGAACCTGCCACGCAACCGACGCTTCGTGTTCCAGCGTGCGATTGCGGCGAGCATGTCGAAGCCGCAGGCGAGAGCGTCTGTTGCGTTGTGTGCGCCGGGATGCGGGACGCCGAATGTCGCCATGATGGCGTCGCCGGTGTATTGCGCGACGGCGCCGTCATGCGCGTACACGGACTCGGCCATGCGGGAGTGATAGCGGCGCAGAAAGTCGATCGTCGACGCTGGCGGCACTCCCTCGGCGAGGCGCGTAAATCCAACGATGTCGGCGAACAGCACCGCAACATTCTCGAGCAACACGACGCCGTGTGCAGGGTCTTCGAATGTCGGTAAGGGAGCTTTGCTCCGGCGGCGACCGCGACCCGTCGAAACGTGGCCGACGCATGAGAACTTGCCGGCTCTCTCGATGCCCTCGCGATAGCCGATCGCGGGGACCATTGTCGCATCGATTGGTCGCATGATGTCCTCCTCTGGTGCGCATCGGCGAAGTGCACTGCCGTGAAAGGAGGTGTAGGCGGACCTGCGTGATGGGATCGTGAGCTAAACGCGGCGGTCCCGGGAGGCGGCCCTATTGCATCGCGGCCGGCGGTGAGACCCGGCAGTTCGCGTTGTGCAGGCCATCGCTGGTGGCCACGGCTTTGCGTTCGTAATACAGTTGGTTGCGGTATTGTGATGAACCATCGACGCATGCTGTCTGCAGCCCACGCGGCGCGCCGCTAAATGCGCGGCCGGCAACAGACCTATCGGCCCCCCGTTGGGAGGATTCACGATAGCTTCACGCTGGCGGTGCCACGCTCCAATCAGTTCCAACGCACACGCAATCGGGGGCTGGTGAATGACTAGGCGATCGCACAGCGCGACGCTGCCCTTGTTTCTCGGCGCTAAGCCGGAAGCGCTGCACAGATTTGGCTTTGAGGCCAACATGTTGATGGCCGCTAAGCCCGAGCCGGGTACGACGCGCAATCTCATTGGCCCGGCTGATCTATCCGAGCGCTACCAAGGGCACGGCATGGCCCCCGAACAGCGGGCGGCAACCCGCGCGATGCTGCAGGAACTCGCGATCCACATGAAAGTATGCGATTGGCCAACCGGTGTTGCTGACGACAATCGGACGATTCCGGCCGGCTATACGTATCTGGCCCAGCTGGCGGCGCACGATCTCGTGCACAATATTACGCCGTTGCCGCGGCTCGACGATACCGAAGGCTATTTCGCGCGTGACTTTCGCAGTGACCGGCTGGTGCTTGATACGATCTACGGCGGCGGCCCGGCCGCGAGCCCATTGCCGTACGCCATCAACGGCAAGCCCTGGCGGCAACGCCACGACCTGCGCCTCGGTCACGTGCCTGCATCCGAGCCGATTCCGAACCGGCCCCGTCCTGTTCCCATGAACGACCAGCCGGCCCGCGACATCGGGCGTGTCGCCTGCCCGCACCTGCAGGATGTGCCAGGGGATGGCACGCCTGACGCGCTGGTCGCCGATCCGCGCAACGATGATCACCTGATCATTTCTCAGCTGGCGGCGCTGTTCCACGAACTGCACAACATCGTCTATGGCAAGCTCGCGGCGGCGGGCGGCGCCCCGGCGCCGGCCGACGACTTCCGGATCTATCGAACGCTGCTCGAGGCCCGCAAGGTCGTCACACTGGCCTGGCGCAAGGTAGTCGTGGATGACCTCCTCGGGCGTCTCCTGGAGCCGGCTGTTCATGCGTACTACGCATCGTCGCAGACGCGATATCCCGATGATTTTATTGATCAAAGCGATGACGGGCGCGTGCCGGTCGAGTTCTCGCACGCGGCCTTCCGGTTCGGCCACGCCATGATCCGCTTCAGCTACATTTTGAACGATCGCAGACTGAACGGGCCGGTGCCGGAGACTGCGGGCATCAACGAAATCCTCGACAGGTCGTCATCGCGCAAGCCCGGCCTTCTACCTGTGGCCTGCACCTGGCTGGTCGACTGGTCGAGGTTCTTCGATCTGGCCGACGGGCAGGATCTGAACTTCAGCCGGCGCATCGGGCCGGTCGTCAGGGGCTCTCTTACCAACGACTCTTTTTTCCCCAACGAGGACCGCGCCGACGGCGGGCTGTTCTACCGCGATTTCGTCCGCGGCGCCGATGCCGGCGTTCGCTCGACCTCCTCGCTGATCGCCGGCCTCAGGCCATCCGAACGGCAGCGCTCAGCCCTGCTGAACGATGCGAACTTCCGCGAGCACCAGATCGGGCAGTGGCTCAATCAATGCCCCCGCCACAAGTTCTCTCCGGCCGATCAGGTCTCCCTGTCACGGGATCCGCCACTGCTGTTCTTCATCCTGTTCGAAGCCGCGTTCGAGCAGAATGGCGAGCGCCTCGGCATCCTGGGTTCGACGATCCTCGCCGAGGTGTTTTTCGGGGCGCTCAAGAAGAGCCGCGCGACGATCGAGGACGATCCGTCGATCGCGCAGGCAGTAGCAGCCGTGTTCGGGGCAGCCGTGCCGGGCGACATGCCGGCATTGATCCGGTTCATCAAGGGCAACGGAGGACTGCAGAACGTCGATTGCACCTGAAGCGAAGCGACCAAGTCCACATTTTTTGACTGAGCTCAACAACAGGAAAGGCAGACCAATGGCCGTTCAACGCATCAAGGTCCTGGACTACCGGGAACTCGGCAAGAAGTTCATTGCCTGGGCAAAGGACGCCGACTCGCGACCGAAAACCCTGGCGGAGTTCGTGCAGCAGACCCAGGGCGTCGTCGACAAGCTTCCGTCCTACATCAAAGCGCTGCAGTTCGTGCAAGGCGACAAGGAGGTGCTGCTGGTGCGCCTTCCTCCAGCCGAGCTCATCGAGGACAGCGAAGAGTCATTCAAGAGCGGCAAGGGAGCCTACGAGCTGCCGTCATTCTATGAAGAAAAGCTCGTTCAGGGTCTGCATCCGGATAACCGGGCTTTCTTCGAGTTCCGCGTCGGCGACTACGTGATCGCGCACTGCGCCTAGCTCTGGCCACGGCGGTTTGCGCGAGGTGCGGGAGCGTCTGCGTCCCTCAACGCAGGCGCTCCTGAAGCCCCCTATTGCAGAGAAGGGAAGATACTCCCCGCCGGCAACGGCGGCCAGTGCATTGCTATGGACCCGGGGACGCCTGCAACTGTGAATTTTTCACGCAGGCGTTCCCGGGCGGGCTTTCGATTGCCACTCTTCACTATGTCGGGCAGCGCTTTGTCGGTGTCCGCTAGTGAGGCACAGCGATGCCTGCCAGTTCCAGGCCCTTTTGCAGGCGCCCCACCGCCTTACGGTTGCGAATGGGAAAGCAATGCAGGAGCCACCGGGAAACCGCTTCGTCAGTCGGCGGCGCCTGGCCGGACCAGATCCCTCGAACGACGGTCATGAAACGTGAGCCTTCGGCCTCAGCATCGGGCAAACGGCCGGCGTGCGCCAGCGCGGCTGCGCGCCAGCCCAGGAAGTAGTTGATGGCATCGCCGGATTGCTCGGCGGCGCGAATGCTGCCTTCGTAGTCGCCACCAAGAAATCGCACCGTGGCCTGGTAGCACCAATGCAGGGGCGAAGCGAAACGGGACAACTCCAACGCATGGTCGGCAAGGCGCCGCGCCTCGGCGAGCTCGTCGCTGTAGGCGAGGCCGAGCGCCGCCGATGTCGTCGTCCACGGATCGTCCTCGTTGAGCCCACTGGCATGACGGAAACCGGCAATCGCCATCTCGAACTGGCCGTTGAACGCAAACGACCACGCGAGGCAGAGCTGGGCGCGAGAGTCGATCGGATCGAGCCGGACCGCAGTTCGCGCCATTGATAACGCTTTCTGATGGTGGGCGACAGTCCGGTATGTCCCAGGAAAGACGATATGCCGAGTATTCTCGAGCTGCACCAGGCCGCTGTAAGCAGCCGACAGGTTCGGCGACTCGTCGATAATGGATTCGAAGATCGTCGTTGCGCGAGCATGATCGTTTGGACGAAATAGACCGATCAGCGCCTGCCCCTGCAGCCAACGATCGTAGATGTCCAGTGACACGTCCGGCGCGCTGGCGATGCGGCTCAGACGCTCGACCGACAGATTGACGTTGAGGCTGGCTGCAATGCGATTGAGGATCTGCTGCTGGGTCGCGAAGAAGCTGTCGAGCGCGACGTCGTATCGTTCGCTCCAGACGACGACCCCCGTTCCGCTCGCCTGCAGCGTGACAATGACGCTCAGCGCATCGCGATTCTGGAAGAACCGCGCCATGATCTGGTAATGAGGCTGTAGGCCGGCAAGGCCGTGAGTCGAGCCCGAGATCGCGGCGCCATCGATCAGCGACCATTCCCGGAACCGCACCAGGCGTGCAATCAGCTCGTAGCGAAAACCGATGCCGATGTGTTTCTGGTCCGGATGCACGCCCCCGATGTCGAATGGCGCGACCACCAGAGAGAGCTTCGGTGACGCTGCGCCGGGCACACCCGCGGTCGCTTTTTCCGGTGGCCCGGGGGCGGTTGCGCTCAGCGGTCCGATGACAGCCGCCGTCCCGCTCTTGATCGATGCCACCAGTTCCTGGGTCTTGTCGGAGGGCTCCATATCGTATTCGTCGCCGAGCAGATCCCAGAGTCTCTTGTAGGCCGCCAGCGCGCCCGCTACATCGCCGGCGTCGGCATAGCAGCGCATGAGACGCTGATAGGCAACCTCGTGTGTCGGATCGAGCTGGATCACGGCTTGCGCCAGCCGCAGCACCTCGAGCCCGTTGCGCGCATTGCCCGCGAGTTGGTCCTCGAGCCCCCGGATCAGCCGCCGATGCAGGTTTTCCCGGTGCACGAACAGCCAGGCGCGAAACGACGGATCGACGTCGTCATAGCCGGCCAGCAGCGTCTCCGTGATGCGCGAGCGATCGAGCAGCGCATCGTCGGGCCGGCCGGCCGCCACGCTGTCGAGGGCCGACCAGACATCGAGCGTGACCGCGGAGGTGTCGAAGCCCACATCGACCCGTCCCGTCGTGAAGCCGTTGAACCTGCACTGTTCGAAGGCCGAGCGCAGGTCCTTGAGGACCTGGCGCAGTGTGGCGCGCGCCTTCGTCTCTTCTGTCTCGCTCCAGAGCAGGCCGACGATGCGCTCGCGCGTGTCCGTGAGACGGGTGGCCAGCGCCAGATAACCGACCAGCGCCATTGCCTTGCGATTGTGCAGCTCGATCTTACGGCCGGCGTAGTGCAGCGCGACGCCGCCAAACAGCGAAATCTCCAGTCGCGACTTGCGATGGGGCTCGGCGCGTGCAGTCTGATCGTCGGCGGGTGCCGGGTCCCGCATTGCCTGCTTCGCCGTCATGCACACCTCAGAACGGGCAACTTGCGCGGGCTCTGACTCTCGCCCGCCAGCAAGCGCCGCCCTACATCAATTGAAGCTCATTCGTCAGTCCGAATCCACCTCCCGTTTGCCGGATCTGCCGCTCGAGCCGGGCCGTGACGATGTTTGAAGGGTAGGGCTGCAGGCCCGCGGCCAGCGCCCGAACCGAAGGAATGGCCAGCGCCGGCCGGGTCAGATCGGCCCAAGACGCATCGATTCCGTGGCTCGCAAGACGCTTTGACACCATCCCGATGGGGTCTTCGGCGGAGCTTTGGCCGGGCCCCACCGCTAGTTCTCCGTCTCCAGCCGGATGCAGCAATTCGCAGCCTTGCACATCGAAGCCATTCGCTCGACGCAAATACATCCGGTCGACCTTGTTGAGCGAGACTTTCCCGCGCTGCCGCTGCTTCAGGTCGATCAGATGAAGGCCGAGCTCCATCTGGCACATTTCCCGGACGGCGGCTTTGGCTGCCACTGCGTAGCTCAGCCGCGCGGAAAACCCGCAGGCAAATCCGCGCCCCTCGGGATCGACCGACAGCGCCGCCACACAAGGAATGGCAATGTCAGTGGTGAGGTCGATCAGCCAGCTTGATCGACCGGTGGTCTGTTGGCGCAGTTTGTCGATGTAGTCCAGCGCTTCGTTGGCAACGGCGGATGGCAGCTTGCGCCCGCCCCGGCCGCCGAGCCACCACATCGCAACGGCGTCGCGTTCGACGAGCTCGAGCAACCCGTGCAATAGAGCCGCCTGTCGCGTTGGTCCTGCGCCGCAACCTGTGCTGAGCTTCAGTCCGGAATCGCGGGCACCAGGCTCCTCGACGCCGCGAAGGCACAGGCCTGCCGGCAAGAGTATGTTCGCTCCATCCGATAGCCGCGTCGCCTCGATCCAGCGGATGTCTGGGGCCGGATGTGTCGGGTCGAAACCCATCATAGAGAGCAGTTGTGCCAGGTCGCGGGGGTCGAGGCCCGTATCGATGGCGCTCGGATTTGCGCGCATGAGTTCCTCGTTGCACCCAACCAGCTGCGATAGGAACTCCACGGCTTCGCAAACGCAGGAAACGGTGGCTTCAATCAGATCTGTGCCACTTCCAGCGACGCTGACGGCATCGTCGCCATCGCTGCCCAACCCGAATGCGGCTGGGTCGACCTCGCCGCCGACGAAAGCGAGACCCGGCGCGTCCGGTACGGGCAAGTGAAAAATGCGCCGCATTTTTTTGGCGACCCCCAGCACGGACCAAAAGTGTGCCGACACCGTCGCGTCATTTGGCTCCCGAGCAGCGCCACCGTCGGCGATTGCCCGAGCAAGCTCGGCCAGTAATCTCGCTGAGCCTGCGACCATCGCGGACTTCTTGGATTGGGGAAATCAATCTCTATTGCTTACTGCAACAAAAGCTATGGCATGTGAGACTGATTTTGTCTCTGACCGCTAGGCGAATATAAAGGGGGAATTAACGCAGGAACTTGAGGAGTAACAACCCCGAAAGCCCGTGAAATGGGCCGTCTTGCATTCCTTTCCCTCCGCCAAGTTGTGCACAGCAGCAACAGCACTTCATCAACCCAGAGCCTGTTCGATCGTCAGCGGCGAAAGATCCGCCTCACCCGAAGCGTCACAGACCCAGGCGCACCAGAGCGCTTTGCCAACCGAGGTCCGCAGACTGCCAATATCGGGCCTATCGCGCGCGCCCGGATCGGTGATAGATCAAGCGTGCTTTACTGGTGTGAGGGATGTTCGTGCGGACATTCGAGGGCAAACGGACCATCGATGGGCTTCTCGTCACCGTCGACGGCAAGCGCCTCGACGAGCACTACGACGTGAAGCGGTTCACGACGTGGGGCTTCGAGTGGACCTACGAGGGCGACAGCCCGCAGCAACTTGCCCTGGCACTCCTAGTGGAGCACTTGGGCGACAGACAGCGGGCGATCCGGCTCTCTAAGCCCTTCATGCGCAATGTGGTCGCCAATCTCGACAACGACTGGGTGCTCAGCGACGAGGACATCGAGCAGGCAATCATAAAGATCGATACGAGGTGAGCGGTTGCCGCACCTCTTGATGCCGACATGAGTCTGATATATCAATTGCTGACCAAGAGGCTGGAGGCGCCCGCAGTCCGAGAGGGCCGGCCGCCCGCACGATGCCAACAGCCCTCAAGCAGGAAACGCTCAATGCTAATTGCTGGTGCGGCTCGATGCGCGCACCCGGCCTTGTAGGCGCAGGACCTAGGAGTAGGGCATGACGATCTCCCGCCGCAGAGCTTTGAAAACAATGGTGGGCGCCGGCGCGCTTGCCCTTCCGACCGGCGTATTCGCACCGGCGCTCGCGCAAGTAAAGCCAGTCCGAATTGGCATTCTCGCGCCGCGCTCCGGCATCGCCGCCAGCGCCGGCATCAGCGGCCTTCGCGCCACCGAATGGGCAGTAGATAAATTCAACGCTGCCGGCGGCATCGCCGGCCGCAAGATCGAGCTGGTCGTCGAAGAGGAGACCGGCGCCAAGGACACCATCGAACGCTTCCAGAAGCTCGTTCAACAGGAAAAAGTCGACTGCGTGCAGGGCATTGTCTCGACCGGCGTCGGTCTGGCGCTGGGACCGGTGGTCGAAGAATCCCGTGCCCTCACCATTTTCTGGGACGGCACCACGCAGGACGGCGTCGAAGAGAAGCTGCCCAATCCGAAATACTTGTTCCGCAGCACCGATAACGAGTGCGAAGCGGTGATGTCCTCGCTGCTCGCCATCAAGCACTGGAAGGGCCAGTTCAAGCGCATCGCCGGTATCAATCCGGACTATTCCTACGGCCGCAACAACATGGCCGCCTTCGTCGCACTCCTCAAGCGCTTCAACATCGAGCACGAGGTCGTCACCGAGCAATGGCCCAAGGTCGGAACCATGGAGTTGACGAGCCATGTCGCCGCGCTCAAGGCGGCCAAGGCCGATCTCATCTTCTCCTCGCTGCTGTTTGCCGACCTGCCCGTATTCATGAAGCAGGCGCACGCGGCTGAACTCACCCAAAGCACCAAGCTGGTTTTCCCGGCAGCGGGCTGGCAGCACACGCTCATGAAGAAGGACTTCACGCCGGAGGATATGATCTTCGGTCATAATACGCTCTACTTCGACAACCCGAACGCCACGCCGCTGCAAAAGGAATTCGTGGCTTGGCACGCCGACAAGTTCAAGGACTACCCGAACTGGGAGGCCGACCGTGCCTACTTCGCCATTACCTCCTACAAGGCTGCGGTCGAAGCCGCATCCAAAGCCAAAGGCGGCCAATGGCCATCCGCCGACGATGTCATTGGCGCTCTTGTAGGGCTGTCGGTGGAGAGCCTCGGCGGCAAGGGCTCCTGGCGCAAGGACCACATCGCCGACCAGACGTTCGTGCAGGGCTTCTCGACCCACAAGAACAAGTACGACTTCGTCACGCTCGACCCTGCGCGCATCGAGACCATGTATTCGGCGGACCTGCAGAAGCCGGCCGGAGCCAACTTCTGGGAGTGGCTGAAGACCGCGCAGTTCAAAATCTAAAGGACCGGCTATTGCGCGATGTCGGCATTCGCCAACCTCCTCATCGGCGGCATCTTCCATGCCGCCGTACTTTTTCTGGTGGCAGCCGGATTGCAGCTGGTCTTCGGCGTCCAGAAAATCGTCAACCTGGCGTGCGGCTCCTTTTATGCGCTCGGGGCCTACTTCGGCATCACCTTCGTCTCAGTGGCATTCAACGCCGGATTTCCCGCCTGGACACTGCTGCCACTGCTGCTGGTGGCCGGGCTGCTGATGGCTGGGATCGGGCCGCCGATCGAGCGGGTGCTGCGCACCGTCTACGATCGCGATGAGAGCTTCCAGCTGCTGTTGACCTTCGCGCTCGTGCTGATGTTTCAGGACGGCTTCCGCTTCATCTGGGGCGCGAACCCCCAGTCGCTCAACAACGTGCACCTTGTCTATGGCAAGCTGGCGGCGGGCGATTTCAGCGTGCCCGTCTACAATCTCCTCGTCATCGGCGCGGCGCTGGGCGCTGCCATCCTTATCGGCTTGTTCCTGCGGCGCACCAACTACGGCCGCCTGCTACGCGCCACCGCGGAGAACCGCACCATGGCCGAGGCGCTCGGCGTGGATGTGCGCAGGGTCTATGCCGTCGTATTCACGCTCGGCACTTTGCTTGGCACGGTCGGGGGCGCACTCGTCGTTCCGACGGCTGCCGCCTCGCTCGACATGGCCATAGAGTTCGTCATCGAGGCGTTCGCCGTCGTCGTCATCGGCGGGCTGGGCTCTATGCCCGGCGCCTTGATTGGCGCGGTGCTGGTGGGGCTGATCCGCGCCCTCTCGCTGGTGGTCTATCCCGAGTTCGAAATCCTCGCCATCTACCTCATCGTCATCGGCGTGTTGCTCTTCAGGCCGTCCGGCCTGTTGGGAAAGCCGGCTGCATGACTCGCGCGCTGGGTCTATTCGGCATCGTTGCAGCCACGGCCGGCCTCGCGGCCGTACCCTCCTTCGCCCCGCCCTTCTACGCCAACCTGCTGGTCCCCTTCTTTGGGTACGCCATCGCGCTCCTCGGCTTCAACCTGCTGTTCGGCTATTCGGGGCTGCTCTCTTTCGGCCATGCCATGTTTCTGGCGCTAGGCGCCTACGGCGCTGCCGTCATTGCCGGAGTGCTCGGCATCAAGCATTTTGAAGCGGTGCTGGTGGGAGTTGCGCTCGCCGCCATCGTGGTGGCCCTTCCCATCGGCCTCATGTGCGTACGCTACACCGGCATCTTTTTCGGCATGTTGACCCTGGCCTTCGGCATGCTGGCCCACTCGTTCTTGTTCAAATTCTACTATCTGACCGGCGGCGACAGCGGCATGCGCGTGCCGCGCATGTCGATCCTGGGCCTCGATTTCGCGTCCTACAACAAGATCGAATTCCTGGTCGGGCCGTTCTATTACTATTGCCTGGCCCTGCTCGCGCTGGCGGCTTTGGTGATGTGGCGCATCGTGCATTCGCCGTTCGGGCTGCACCTCAAGTCGCTGCGCGACAATGCGCAGAAGGCCGAATACGTCGGCGTGCGGGTGCGCCAATTCCGATTGGCCGCCTTCGTCATATCCGCCGTCTATGGCGCCGTCGGCGGCGCCATTCTGGGTTTTCGCGTCGGCGTCGCGGATCCTGAGCTTGTGCATTGGACCCACTCTGGGCACCTGGTGTTCATGACCGTGCTCGGCGGCTTTTCGAACTTCTTCGGTCCCATCGCCGGCGCGCTGGCCCTGACGCTGCTGCAGGATCAGCTGCAGTCGGCGACGCAGTACTGGCGCTTCGTTCTCGGCGCTATCCTGGCCTGCATGGTCATTTTCTTCCCGCGCGGCATCGCAGGAATTGCAGTCGATTTCGCTCAACGTCTCGGCATCGTCAAGCGAGAGGTTGTCACGTGAGCCCTCTTGTCGAGACCAAGGGCGTATCCAAGCATTACGGCGCCTTTCGCGCGCTCGATGACGTGACGGTGGCCGTCGCCGAAGGGGAATTCGTGTCGATCGTCGGTCCAAACGGCGCCGGCAAGACGACTCTGGTCAACCTGCTCACCGGTCTTCTGGTGCCGACGGCGGGCGAGGTCTACTTCAAGGGTCGCAACATTGCCGGCGTCGGGCCTGTCGCACTAGCCGAGCGCGGCATGGCGCGCGCCTTCCAGCTCGTGCAGATTTTTCCGCAGCTCACCGTCGCCGAGACGATCGCATCCGCAGTGGTAACGCGCCAGGGCAAGCAGTGGCGCCTTTTCTCGCGGCTCGACGCCGACGGCGAGATAAAGGCACGCGTCGAGGAGATTGCCCGCGTCTTCGGGCTGGAGCACCGGCTGCGGACGGTATCGCGGCTGCTGTCGCAAGGCGAAAAGAAGCTGCTCGACGTCGCGTCTGCGTTCGCCCTCGAGCCGGAGGTGATCCTGCTCGACGAACCGACCTCGGGCGTCTCTTCGGCCGAGAAACACGGCGTCATGAAGACGCTCATCGCTGCGGCGGCAGCGGCAGGCGTCAAGGCGATCATTCTCGTCGAGCACGACATGGACCTGGTCGCGTCCTATTCGCAGCGCATCATCGCGCTGTCCGACGGGCGTGTGCTGGCGGACCTCCCGCCCGGACCGTTCTTCGCCGACCCGGTCATCATCGAGACCGTGGTCGGCAAGCGCAGGGGTCACTAGATGCTCAGCGTCGCCGATCTCGCTGTCGACATCCAAAGCAGCCATATACTGCGCAGCGTCTCGCTCGACGTGAAGGCCGGCGAGCTCGTCTGCCTGGTCGGCCGCAACGGCGCTGGCAAGTCGACGACCTTCCGCACCATCATGGGAATGCGCAAACCGGTTTCGGGCACCATCACTCTCGAGGGTAACTCCATCGTGGGGCTGCGCCCGTACCAGATTGCCCGCCTGGGCGTCGGCTTCGCACCGGAGGAAAGCGAGGTCTTCGGCGACCTTACGGTGGCCGAAAATATTCTCCTCCCGACTTGGACCCGGCAGACCGCGCGCTCTGCCCTGGATCGGGAGGCATTGGCTTATCGCGTGTTCCCCCGGCTCGAACGCTATCGTGAGCGCGGCGGGCAACAGCTTTCGGGCGGCGAGCGCAAGATGGTGTCGATTGCCCGCGCGCTGGCAGTCGATCCCAAGCTGCTCCTGCTCGACGAGCCAACGGAAGGGCTCTCGCCCGCGATCGTGCCGTCGATCGTCGACGGCATTGCTTCGATCCGGCAGCTCGGGCATGCCGTCCTGATCGCCGAGTCCAATCTCCATCACGTGCCGGATTTCGCCGATCGCCTCTACGTCATCGAGCGCGGCGAGATCATTTTTGCCGGCCCCCCGGCCGATGTCCGCAAAGACCCGTCCGTGGCCAGGATCGTCGAAGGCACCATCTAAGCACCACAGGTCGGAGCATTGACGATGCAAGGGACGTTGGTGTACAGTGATATATCAGATGCCAATCCCTCTGGCGCCCCCCAGCCGTCGCATATCGACGGGCTGGGATCGGCGCCAGCACAACGAGAAAACCGGCAGCATGATCACCGATCGCCAGAAGGCCTACCGCCAGGAATACCGCTCGCGCATCATGGGCTTCTATGACGGGTACCTGCACATCGCCATCATCTACGCCATGGGCGCGGCGGCTTTCTACATCTACGCCCAACACATCAGCGGAGTGACGTCGCTGGAGTGGCTCACCATTCCCATCACTTTCCTGTTCACCAACGTGTTCGAGTGGTTCGTGCACAAGTACGTCATGCACCGCCCGGTGGCCATCAAGGGGCTGCGCGCCGTCTACGAGCGGCATACGCTGAACCACCACCAGTTCTTCACCGACGAGGAGATGCGCTTTCGCGACCACAAGGACTGGCGCGTGACCGTGTTCCCGCCTTATGCGCTGGTGGTGTTCATCCTGATATCGCTGCCGGCGGGTGTGATCCTCGGCCACCTCTTCTCGTCCAACGTCGGCTGGCTGTTCATGTGCACCACGACGGGCATGTACCTGATCTACGAGTTCATGCACTTCTGCTGCCACGTCGACGAGAACTGGTTCGTGCGCACCTGCCCGTTCGTCAACACGTTGCGCCGCCATCACACCGCGCACCACAACGCGCGGCTGATGATGGAGACCAACATGAACCTCACCTTTCCGATCGCCGACTGGCTGTTTGGGACGTCGGATCTGAAACGCGGTCTGCTCGGGCACCTCTTCAACGGCTATGACACCAGCCACCTGAAGACGAAGCTGCGCGACCAGCCCAAGCGGCCCGACCACGCCGCCGCAGAGCCGATGGGCAATTACTGACCTCACCAGGGATCAAGCATGCCCAATGACATCAAGGCAATCCTGTCGGCGGTGGCGTTGATCGTCGCCATCGGCTTTGCCTACTGGGAGAGCGCCAACGGCAAGCCGCACCTGTTCTGGTTCGTAATCGGCTTTGCCGTCTTCGCGGTGATTGCCATGTGGGTTTTCCCGGAAGCCCAAGGCGGCAAGCCGCGCTCCAGCAAGCAGGAGTGATGCGCCCCGGCGCAGGAAGGCCCGATGGCGCTCCCCTCGCTTCCCGAATTGGCCGTATTCATGGCGCTCGTGCTGGTCTTGTCGCTGTACGGCCTGACGGTGAGCGGTCACTTCCCCGAGGAACACCGCGCCCCGGCGCTGCGCACGGGCGCTGGCCAAGTCGTGCTGTGGGCCACGCTGGCGCTGTCCGCCGCATTCACGTTTCGCTCGGCCGTCTTTGCCTGGCAGCACGTGCCGCTCTACTCCGCCGTCATCGGCGGCGGCGCCATGGTGCTGATCGCCCCACTGCTGCTGCAACCCTTCCCCGATAGTTTCGTCAATGGGCATTGGGCATTGCTGACATTCGCCGGGCTTGGCTTCGGCCTGACATTACTGGCCGGAACGCTGTTCGCTTGAGGAGGAACGACTGATGACGGGGGATGCCAAGGTCGCGGACAAGAAGCGCGAGAAGCGCACCATCACGGAAATCCGCGACTCCAAGAAGACCGGCGAGAAGATGGTCTACATGTCGGTGCCGGACTACACGAGCGCCAAGTGGGCCGAGATGGCTGGTGTGGATGTGGTCGTGGTCGGCGACAGCCTTGCGATGATCGCGCACGGGCACCCCTCCACTATTCCGGCCACCATGGACATGATGGTAATGCACGCCCAGGCCATCCGACGCGGCGCGCCCGGCACCTTTGTGCTGGGGTGCATGCCCTATCAGAGCTACAACACTGTCGACCGCGCGCTCGTCAACGCCACGCGCTTCATGCAAGAGGCGGGCTCCGACGCCGTCAAGCCGCAAGGTGGAAGATCCCAGGCGCACATCCTCAAGACTCTGGTGGAATCTGGTATCCCGACCGCCTCCCACATCGGCCTCACCCCGCATACCATCGCCATGTTCGGCGGCTTCAAAATCCAGGGCCGCACGGCGGATGCAGCCATGAAGATCCTGGAGGACGCGCTGGCCATCGAGGATGCTGGCTGCTTCATGCTGGAGTTCGAGGCGGTGCCGGCCAAGATCGCCAGGTTGATCTCCGAGCAACTCACCATTCCCACCATCGGCATCGGCGCCGGCGTCGGCACCGACGGGCAGATCCTGCTCTGCCACGACCTGCTCGGCGTCTTCACCGACTTCAAGCCGAAGTTCACCAAGCGCTTCGCCAAGCTGACCGAGGTCGCCGTCGCGGGTATCAAGCAGTATGTCAAAGAGGTGAAGGAGAGCTCTTTCCCCGACGATGACCACAGCTATACTGTCAACGAGGCCGAATACCAGAAGTTCGCCAAGCTGGTGGCCAAGCGCCGGCAGATCTGAGCACCTGGAGTTGCAAGCATGGCCGGCCCCGGTTCCCCTGCCCCGACCTGGAAGCGCGTGGTCGCCCCGAACCTCGATTTCACGACGGTGTTCTTCGGCGTCGGGTATGTCATCGCCGCGACGACGAACAGGCCGCAGCACGCTCGATGACCGATGCAGTCTTAATCAGGAAAGTGGCACGCGACGCCCCGGCCAAGCCCGAGACGCTGACCGAGCAGGCTTACAACCGCCTCGAGGAAATGATCGTCACCTTGAAGCTGGAGCCGGGCGCAGTGCTGTCCGAGCAGGTGCTCTCGGTCGATCTCCGCATTGGCCGCACGCCGATCCGCGAGGCGCTGCAACGACTGGCACGCGAGGGTCTCGTGCTGGTGCTGCCGCGCAAGGCCATCATCGTCACCGACACTGACCCCAGGAAGCAGCTGCTGGTGCTGGAGGTGCGGCGCGAGCTGGAGCGCTTGTTGGCCCGTGCCAGCGCGGAGCGC
>JBGTIU010000048.1:0-19608 GCA_041745515.1 Hyphomicrobiaceae bacterium
GACGCAAACCAGGGCGACCGCTCCTCCGAGGACCGGCTGCGCAACGTCATCACCGCCTACACGGTGCTGCGCCGCGCAGGCTATTGTTGATCGGACGCCCTGTCCCAAGTACCGATAGATGCCGTGCTTTCGCGGTCGACCGACACGCCGGCCGCGCCGTTGCGCGCGGTGGTTCCCAGAGGATTGCTTCCCATGGCTGAGACGCCCTCAGCGTCAACGCGACTGCCCGACATCACCGTGTCCGCGCGGCAGACCTTCGGCATCGATTCGGACATGGAGGTGCCCGCCTTCGCCGAGCCGTCCGAGCACGTGCCCGACCTCGACCCCGCGTACGTGTTCGACCCGCCGACCACGAAGGCGATCCTCGCCGGCTTCAAGCACAACCGGCGCGTGATGATCGCGGGCTATCACGGCACGGGCAAGTCGACGCACATCGAGCAGGTGGCGGCGCGGCTCAACTGGCCGTGCGTGCGCGTCAACCTCGACAGCCACATCTCGCGCATCGATCTCGTGGGCAAGGACGCGATCGTGCTGAAGGAGGGCAAGCAGATCACCGAGTTCAAGGAAGGCATCCTGCCCTATTGTTTGCAATCCAACACCGCGATTGTGTTCGACGAATACGATGCGGGGCGGCCCGATGTGATGTTCGTCATCCAGCGCGTGCTCGAAGTGTCGGGCAAGCTGACGCTGCTTGACCAGTCCAAGGTGATCCGCCCGCACCCGGCGTTTCGGCTGTTCTCGACGACCAACACGATCGGCCTAGGCGACACGTCGGGCCTTTATCACGGCACGCAGCAGATCAATCAGGGCCAGATGGATCGCTGGTCGATCGTGTCGACGCTGAACTATCTGCCGCACGATGACGAAGCCAAGATCGTTCTCGCCAAGGTCAAATCGTTTGCCAAGTCCGATACGAAGCGCAAGCAAGTTTCCAACATGGTGCGGGTTGCCGACCTGACGAGAAACGCCTTCATCAACGGCGACCTGTCGACCGTGATGAGCCCGCGCACCGTGATGACCTGGGCCGAGAACGCAGAGATCTTCAGCAACATCGGCTTCGCGTTCCGGCTGACGTTTCTCAACAAGTGCGACGAACTCGAGCGACCGCTGGTGGCTGAGTTCTATCAGCGCTGCTTTGGCGAGGAACTGCCCGAGAGCGCCGCGAATGTGGTGCTGAGTTGATTGGCATCGACAAATGAAGAATGTGCAGATCATTGATGGCGCATCGAACTGCACGTTTAGCGTATTCAAAATTACGGACGCAGAGTTTTCCCAGATTTTTCCGGCCAGCGGTCAAGACATTGAATTCGCGGAGGATTCTGCCGAAAGGCTGGGAGACCGAGTGGCGGCTGATGTTTTGAGTTTGGAAGCGTCCCATCTGGAAGGCTGCCATCGCAGGTCTGCGCGGGACGCAGTTCTTCGAGTCTGGAGGCCGTCGCAAATACTTCCCAAACTCCAAACGAGAGTGCGCCTGGGACCCGAAGTCTCTGAGCCCTGCGCAGTGCGAGAGGTTGGCAAACAAGGCTCATGAGAGTCTGCGCGAGGTTTTGATGGCACTGGGCCCGAAGAAAAAGGAAGCGCCGGCCGAGCCGTTTAAGCGGGCGTTGGGGCTATGCGTGCGCGCCATTGCCGGCGACGATCAGGTCCAGGTCAACTATGCCGCGGGCAAGCCCGAACTCGATGGCAAGCTGGTGCAGCTGCCCGAGCCGTCGCGCGTCCCCTCGGCCAAGGAGATCGCAGTCATTCGCGGCTGGGCCGACAGCTTTGCCCTGACCGCCGCGGTGCATGACGCAAAGTTGCACAAAAAACTCGCGCCGGACGCTGGCCCCGCGCGCTCGGTATTCGAGAACGTAGAGCGGGCGAGGGTCGAAGCGCTCGGCTCCAATCGCATGCCGGGCATGGCCCGCAATCTGACTGCTAAGTTGGAGGACCAGTACGGCCATGGCCGCTTTTCAGCGGTCAAGGAGCAAGCGGAGGCACCGCTCGAGGAGGCGCTCGCTCTTATGGTACGCGAGCGTCTGACCGGCCAGGCTCCGCCGAAAACCGCACAGGCGCTGGTCGATGTCTGGCGCGACTGGGTCGAGGACCGTGCCGGCAAAACCCTCGCCAGGATGGACAGCCTGGTCGAAGATCAGGCGAGCTTCGGCAGGCTGGCGCGCGATTTGCTGCGTCAACTCGAGCTGACCGACGAATTCGCCGACGGCGAAAAGCAGGACGGCGACAGCGATGCCGAAGAAAATCCCGACGGCGGCGACCAGGAAACTGATGACGGCCAGGATGGCTCGGAAGGGCAGGATCAAGCCAACGACGAGGAGACCACCGAGGGCGAAGACGGCGAAACCGAGGACGCGACTGACGCGGCCGATAGCGACGAGTTCGATGCCGATGCGGATGGCGATGACCCGTCCGAAACTCGGGAGCCGTGGCGCCCCAATCAGTCCGTACTCAATAACCCTGATGCTTTTGGCTACAAGGTGTTCTCCAAACTCAACGATGAAGAGATCACGGCCGAGGACTTGTCCACACCAGACGAACTTGAGCGCCTGCGCACCTTCCTCGACAAGGAGCTGCGGTCGCTGTCGAGCGCGGTCGCGCGGTTGGCGAACAAGCTGCAGCGGCGGTTGCTGGCGCAGCAGAACCGGGCCTGGGATTTCGATATCGAGGAAGGCGTGCTCGATGCATCGCGCCTGACCCGCATCATTATCGATCCGATGTTTCCATTGACCTTCAAGCGCGAGCGCGACACCGACTTCCGCGATACAGTGGTGACGCTGCTCATCGACAACTCAGGTTCGATGCGTGGCCGTCCGATAATGGTCGCGGCTTGCTGCGCCGATATTCTGGCGCGCACGCTCGAACGGTGCGGCGTCAAGGTCGAGATCCTGGGGTTCACGACGCGTGCATGGAAGGGCGGGCAGGCGCGGGAAGCGTGGCTCGCGGCCGGCAAGCCGGCAACGCCCGGCCGTCTCAATGATCTTCGCCATATCGTCTACAAGACAGCGGACGCGCCCTGGCGCCGCTCGAAGCGCAACCTGGCGCTGATGATGCGTGAAGGGCTGCTGAAAGAGAATATTGACGGCGAGGCATTGGCTTGGGCGCATAATCGATTGCGGGCACGGCCAGAGCAGCGCCGCATCCTGATGATGATCTCGGACGGTGCGCCGGTCGATGACTCGACCTTGTCCGTCAACTCGGGCTCGTATCTCGAGCACCACCTTCGCCAGGTCATTGAGGAAATCGAAACCAAATCGCCGATCGAGCTGATTGCCATCGGCATCGGCCATGACGTGACGCGCTATTATCGCAAGGCAGTGACGATCACCGATCCCAGCGAGCTTGCCGGTGCGATGACCGACAAACTCGTCGAGCTGTTTGAAGAGAAAGCACCGTCTGCGAGGCCGGTCTCCAGGCCTCGTGCGCGGCGCAGTGCTGTGCATTGAATTCAGGACTTGTTGTCGAGTTCCGCGTAGACATGGCGTGCAATTCGGAAACATTCGACGCCGGCCGGCATGCCGCAATAGACCGCGATCTGGTGCAGGATCGACTGCATCTCTTCCTTGGTCACACCATTGCGGATTGCACCACGAAAATGCAGCTCCCACTCTTCCATGCGGTTGAGCGCTGCAATCATCGTCAGGTTCATCATTGACCGTGTCTTTGGCGCGATCCGCTCATCGCCCCAGATGTTGCCCCAGCAATACTCGTTCAGCATGCCCTGAAACGGGCGGTTGAAATTGTCGGCATTGGCCAGCGCTTTGTCGACATAGTCGGCACCCAGCACCGCTCTGCGCTTTGCCAGCCCTTTGTCATGTAGTGTCTTGTCCATTTCGCTCTCCAGTTGTTCGAAGACCCGCACGGATGAGCAACCAATAGCGCATCGGCCGCCCGCTTTCGCAGCAACTACAATGATTTGTTCACCATGTTGCGCGACACTCTTGTCAGTACTGCGTCGGGAGGCAGGTATGAGGCGCTTGAGGGTGGCTGCTTTGATGCTTGGCGCGCTGGCAGCAGCCAAGGTCGGAACGCAGGAATACCTCTATCGCAGCGGCACGCAAGACGTGTTGATCAGCGCATATCGCGATCGCGCGATCCAGGCTTGTCAGAAACTGCCTCGTAGTCAGGGCATGATCACCAATACGAGCGCCTGGTCGAAGCCGATCGACGTGCGGGTCGTGATCGGCAAGAGCGAACTCGACGTATGGTTCTGGCAGGTCGACAGCAGCTTGTGGGAAGCACGCTATCGCAATCCATACCTTTACCTCGCCAACGGCGATCGGCTGTCGAGCGTCACTTGCGAGTATGACATTGTCCACGGCATTGCCAGCGCGTCGCGGAATTGACCACGCTCAACGCTGCCTGGGCACCGGGCGTTCGAAACTAGACGCGCCGCCGCAACTGTGGAATGTCCTCTGTGGCGAGATGAGCCTCGTTGGCCAGACATTTTAAGACCCTGCCATTTGATTTCGGGATACCCGCAGTGAGCCCGCGCGTGAGCGAAGTAGCCAAGGGAAATTCGATGGCCGTGCGAGACTGGTTCACAGCCGACGTATGGCGGCTTAGTGCGCGGCTTTGGACGTTGATCGTCATCACGTTCACCACCGTTTTCGTGTTCCTGTCCACGCCGTGGATGTCACTCGCGGCGGTCGGCGCGCTTACTTCGTTCGTTGTGTACTTGAGCTGGCGCGATGGGGTTGCGCTGACATTGTCGCCTGTTCCCGGATGGCTTGTCGCGGGTGGGCTCGGCGGCGCGTACATCCTGCTGTCGGTGATTTGGTCGGATGATCCGCGCAGCTCGGCGCTGACAGCAATAATCGTCCTTGTGCTTCTCGCATGTGTTCACTCAATTTCGCGTTGCCTGAGCCTCTGCCACACGTCTTGGCTTGCCCACATGACGCGCGCTCTGCTCGTGGCGTTGATCTGCGGGCTGTTGTTTCTCCTGGTCGAAGAACTGACGAACCACGCAATCAAGCGCGCGCTGTTCTGGCCCTTTCAAGCGCTGCGATGGCGCGACGGCGGCATCTCGCTCGATCTCCTCCACATCACGGCTGCTATCCCGCCGGCGCGCGTCAAATGGAACATGCCGCCGCTTAATTTCCTGCTGTGGCCGGCGCTGCTGATTTGCGCGCTTCAGCTGGGCAAACAAACGGCCCGCTTGCCGCAAGCAATCATTGCCGCTGCGACCTTCTGGGTGATTGTGCTTTCCGATCACAAATCCTCTCTGCCGGCGATCACTCTCGCGACCATCACTTTCATAGCGGCGCACTGGAATGCGACGCGGACGCGGCAGGTCCTGGCTGTGGGATGGGTCCTTGGTTTCGTCCTGATCATTCCGCTTGCGCTTGCTGGATTTCGCGCCGGGCTGCACCTGGACGAACGCTATGCCCGCATGGAGGCGCGAATCATTCTTTGGAACTACACCGCCGAGCAAATCGCGCGGCGACCGCTGCTTGGCGTCGGTGCAGCCGCGACAAGGCTGCTCGACAATCGCAATTTGGCCGAGGCCGAGGCAGCAAAGCCGAAGAAGTTTGCTTACGCGCGCCGTACCGGGCCTCACGCGCACAACATTTTCCTGCAGAGCTGGTTTGAATTGGGCGCGATTGGCACAGGCATTCTCCTGGCGCTGGGACTGTGCGTCCTCAACGGCGTGGCCGCCTCACCAGTGGCAACTCAACCCTATCTGCTGGCCACCCTTACAACTGTAGCGGTGACCGGTAGCGCCAGTTTCGGGCTGTTCGAAGTGTGGTTCATGGCAGCTTTTGCCATGTGCGCCATAGCGAGCGCCATGGCCGTGGCCTACCAAAAGCGCCTCACTTGATGTACGCCCGGATCAAGCGTTTGGCGTCCCCCGAGTCCCACTCCGCTTCGCCTACGAGGCGACCAATCTCGCGGCCTTCGCCATTGATCAGGATAGTCGTCGGCATCCCGATCACCCTCAAGGGCGCGCCCATTTTGGCGCTCGGATCGGCGTAAAGCTTGAGGTTGGCGACTTTGATGCCGGCCAGGAATGCTTTCGACGCCTCGGCGCCGGCGCGATCGACGCTCAAAGCCACGACCTCGAACTTCTCGGAGCCCAGTTCGCTCTGCAGTCGATCAAGCGCCGGCATTTCCTTGCGGCAAGGCAGACACCATGTTGCCCAGACGTTCAGAAGCACGGTGCGGCCGCTGAAATCCTTGAGGGAGCGCGTCGCGCCCGCTTCATCGATAAAGGAAATCTCGGCAAGCGGCTCGGGTTCCTTCCGGAACACGAATTTGACCATGTCGCCCTGCGACAGGCTGTTGGTGCCGGGGCCGGTCGGCGGCGGCAGCGTCTGCGCGGTCGTCTGATTAGGTGGGGTTGCGCGCACGTCAAGGCCGGCATTGTCCCGGCGTGACGTCATGAAGTATATCGCGCCGAACCCTGCGGCTGCCGGCAGAACGATTGCCAACAGCGTCGATGTCAGCCTTGATGTCGTTGCTTTGACCATTACTCGGGTCTTACCTATCTGGTTGCTGGGCCGCGCTCAACGGAGTGTTTGTATGACCGACAAATCCGCCAATAAAATGTGGGGCGGCCGCTTCGCCATCGGTCACGCCGAGATCATGGAGGAGATAAACGCCTCGATCGACTTCGACAAGGTGCTGGCCCCGCAAGACATCAGGGGCTCCAAAGCGCACGCGGAGATGCTGGCGGCGCAAGGCATTATCACGCGCGAAGATGCGGCAGCGATCATCGACGGTCTAACCAAGGTGCTCGCGGAGATCGACACGGGCCAAATGCAATGGTCGCGGGCCCTCGAAGATGTTCACATGAATGTTGAAAACCGGCTGACCGAGATCGTAGGCAAGGCTGCGGGACGGCTGCATACGGCACGCTCGCGCAACGATCAGATCGCGCTCGATTTCAAGCTCTATGTGCGCGATCGCATTGACGGGCTCGATCACGCGATGACGCGGCTGATGCTGGCCCTTGCATTAAAGGCAGAGACCCACGCCGGCACGGTGATGCCGGGTTTCACGCATTTGCAGCCCGCCCAGCCTGTGACTTTCGGTCATCACATGCTGGCATATGTCGAAATGGTGGCACGCGACCGCAGCAGGTTGGCCGATGCGCGGGCGCGTCTCAACGAATGCCCTCTAGGCTCAGCGGCGTTGGCGGGGACCTCGTTCCCGATCGACCGGCACATGACAGCAAAAGCGCTCGGTTTCGATCGGCCGTCGGCGAATTCGCTGGACGGAGTGTCGGATCGCGATTTCGCGTTGGAGACGCTTGCTGCGGCCTCGATCTGCGCCATGCATCTGTCCCGGCTCGCCGAAGAGATCGTCATCTGGATGACGCCGCAGTTCGGATTCATCAAGCTTTCCGATCGGTTCACGACCGGCTCCTCGATCATGCCGCAGAAGCGCAACCCGGACGCCGCCGAGCTGGTCAAAGGTAAGATCGGGCGAATTGCGGGCGCATTCCAGAGCCTGCTGCTGGTCATGAAGGGCCTGCCCCTGACCTACGGGAAGGACATGCAGGAGGACAAAGAAGTCACGTTCGATGCACTCAATGCCCTTGGCCTCGCGCTTGATGCCATGACCGGCATGGTCGACGATCTGCAACCGAACATTGCAGCTCTGAAGGAGGCGGCGGGGCGTGGTTATTCGACCGCGACCGACCTTGCGGATTGGCTCGTGCAGACCCTACAAATGCCATTCCGCGAAGCACACCACATTACCGGGCGCATTGTTGCAGAGGCGGAACGACTGGGTGTGGAGCTTGAAGCGCTGCCGATAGCGGCAATGCAGGCCGTGGAGCCTCGCATCACGCTGGCAATTTTCGAGGTCTTGAGCCCGGAAAACTCGGTAAAAAGCCGCAGCAGCTATGGGGGAACCGCGCCACAGAACGTTGCCAAAATGGCCACTGCCTGGATAAACCAGTTGGAAAAGGGCGCTGGAAAGGGCTAGGACTGCATGTAACGGAACCTGGAAGGTTGAAAGCGTTGCCGATGGCTGTTGCCGCAAAGGTTTGGATGCTGGCTGGTGCAGCCGCGATGCTGCTTGCCGGCTGCGGCGTCAAAGGCCCGTTGGAATTGCCGCCGGATGCCAAGGCTCAGACCCAGACAAGCGCGTCGGCGGACTCTGGGCAGGGTAAACCCGAAGAGGCCACGCCCAAACCGCACAAGGGTTTCATTTTGGACGGCCTGATCCGATAGCGGCGGTTCGATAGCCGCGTCTTAGCGAACTCCAAAAACACATGCACCACTTCAGCTATCGTGGCGGCAGCCTACACGCTGAGGACGTTTCGTTGAGCCTTATCGCGGGCGAGGTTGGCACGCCGTTTTATTGCTACAGTTCAGCAACGATCGAACGCCACTACAAGCTGTTCGCGCAGGCTGTCGGCGCGCCCACGAACAGCGTATTTTTTGCGCTCAAGGCCAACAGTAATCTTGGCGTCTTGCGCGTCCTCGCGCGGTTGGGCGCTGGCGCCGACACCGTTTCGGAAGGTGAAATCCGGCGCGCCCTGGCGGCAGGCATCCCAGCATCGAAGATCGTATTCTCCGGTGTCGGCAAGTCGGAAGGCGAGCTGGCTTTCGCCGTCGATTCGGGCATCCATCAGATAAACATCGAGACCGAGGGCGAGCTGCACGCGCTGTCGCGCATCGCCAGCGCCCGCAACCGACGGCAGGCTGCGGTGTTTCGCATCAACCCCGATGTCGGCGCCGGTGGCCACGCCAAGATCACCACCGGCTCGGCCGCCAATAAGTTCGGCGTCAGCCTTGGCGAGGCCGAGCGGCTCTATGATGTGGCCTCGAACTTGCCCGGCATCCGCATGCTGGGCCTAGCCGTGCATATCGGCAGCCAGATCCATGATCTCGAACAGTTCGAGGCAGCGTTCAAGCGCATGGCTGACTTGACAAAAAGGCTGCGCGGATCGGGGCACACCGTCGAGCGGCTGGATCTCGGCGGCGGCCTCGGCATCCCCTACGAGATGCCGGGGCGCTTCGAGCACGGGCCTGAACAGATCGATGCCTACGCAGCAATGGTCGACCGTGTGCTGGCGGGCCTCGATGTCGAGCGTGGTTTCGAGCCGGGGCGGATCATCGTCGGCAACGCCGGTGTGCTCGTGACGCGCGTGCTGCACACCAACCCGAGGCCGCAGAAAACATTTCTGGTAGTCGACGCCGCCATGAACGACCTTATCAGGCCGGCCATGTATGAGGCCTACCATGAGATCTGGCCGATCACGGAGCCCACTCCTGACGGAAAACGGCAGCTGTACGATGTTGTCGGCCCAATATGCGAATCGGGCGATACATTCGCCACGGCGCGCGAACTGCCGACGACGGCGCCCGGCGATCTGCTGGCGTTCATGACGGCTGGCGCCTACGGCGCCGTGATGTCGTCCACCTACAACACCCGGCTGCTGGTGCCCGAGGTGCTTGTGAAAGAAGACAAATATGCCGCTGTTCGGCCGCGCCAAGATTATGAACAACTACTCGCGCTCGATCACATACCCGATTGGGCATAACGGGCGGGGAAGCTTGTGTGAGCGGCATCGATGGCGTATCGGCTGATGCATGACCGGCACGACCGACACCGTCCTCATAATCGATTTCGGCAGTCAGGTGACGCAGTTGATCGCGCGCCGCGTGCGCGAGCAGGGCGTGCATTCGGAGATTGTGCCCTTCAACAAGGCCGAAGACGCGCTCACCCGTATTCAACCGAAGGCCATCATTCTTTCCGGCGGACCGAGCAGCGTCTATTGGGACGAAGCGCCTCGCGCGCCGCAATCGATCTTTTCATCCGGGTTGCCAATTCTCGGCATCTGCTACGGCAATCAGGCGATGGTTATCCAACAGGGTGGTGCAGTCGAGGGTGGCCATGCCGCCGAGTTCGGCCGCGCGGAGATCGAGGTCGTCGACGATTGTCCTCTGTTCGAGGGCTTCTGGCCAAAGGGCACGCGCGATCACGTCTGGATGAGCCATGGCGACACGATCACACGCATTCCGCCAGGATTTCGCACCGTTGCAGTTTCGGACAACGCGCCCTTCGCGGTGATCGCCAACGACAAGGCGCGCCACTACGGCGTTCTGTTTCACCCTGAGGTCGTGCATTCACCGCGCGGAGCGGCACTGCTGAACAACTTCGTCAGGAAAATTGCGGCCATTCCAAGCAAATGGACAATGCAGCAGTTTCGCGTCGCCGAAATCGACCGTATCCGCGAACGCGTCGGCAAATCGCGCGTGATCTGCGGCTTGTCGGGCGGGGTCGACAGCGCGGTGGCCGCAAAGCTCATCCACGAGGCGGTCGGTGAACAGCTCTCTTGCATTTTTGTCGACCATGGCCTGCTGCGCTTGAACGAGGCCGTCGAAGTTGTCGACCTGTTCCGCAATTCCTTCAATATTCCGCTCGTCCACGTCGATGCTGCCCGGCAGTTCATAGCGGCGCTCGAAGGCGTTGCCGAGCCCGAGGCCAAGCGCAAGATTATCGGCGGTTTGTTCATCGACGTGTTCGAAGCCGAGGCCGCAAAGATCGGCGGCGACGCCGAGTTCTTGGCGCAAGGCACGCTCTATCCTGATGTGATCGAAAGTGTGTCGTTCACTGGCGGCCCGTCGGTCACTATCAAATCGCATCATAACGTCGGTGGTCTTCCGTCCGCCATGCGTTTAAAGCTTGTGGAACCCTTGCGTGAGCTTTTCAAGGACGAGGTGCGCGCGCTCGGCCGCGAACTCGGTCTACCGGAAAAGTTCGTCGGACGTCATCCCTTTCCTGGGCCGGGCCTCGCAATCCGCATTCCTGGCGCAGTTGACGTCGGCAAGCTCGAGATCCTTCGCAAGGCGGACGCAATCTACCTCGATGAGATCCGCAAAGCCGGCCTTTACGACACGATCTGGCAGGCGTTCGCCGTGCTGCTGCCGGTCAAGACCGTCGGCGTCATGGGTGACGCGAGAACCTACGATCATGTCTGCGCACTTCGGGCCGTCACATCGACCGATGGCATGACAGCGGACTATTTCCCGTTCGACCACGCCGTCCTCGGTCGTACGGCAACCCGTATCATCAACGAGGTCAAGGGGATCAACCGGGTCGTCTACGACATCACATCTAAACCGCCCGGAACAATCGAGTGGGAGTGACGCGGACTAGACTATCGACAACAACATTAGAGAAACGCTTCCGGATCGGGGCGCCGCGGTCCAAGTTTTTCGAGGTGGCCTATCGAGCGACAGCGCGCCCGCGAAGAAGCCATTGAGCAAGCCCTTTGCGCGGCATTGAACGGCGCGCCTTCAGGGATCACCGGTACGACGCGCACAGCCTTCTCCTGGACGCTGATGCGAGGCGCCGTTCGACAACCGTAGACTTCTCCACGCCGACCATCCGATGGGCTGGAATTGCCTACAGTGACATTCCGGGCCGGGGCCCGCTCATCGGCTGTACCTGCGCTGCACGAGCATATTTGCGGCAGCAGTCAGCAGCAGCGTCGCCGTCATCAGAATGAACGAGATCGCCGCGCCGAACGGCCAGTTGTTCTGCTGCGCGAACTGGTTGTAGACGAGCGGCCCCATGGTTTGGAACTTCGGCCCGCCGAGCAGCACCGGCGTTGCGTAAGCGTTCATTGCCAGTATGAACGTGAGGATGGTGCCGGCAAGTATGCCGGGCATCGCGAGCGGCACCAGCACGCGTCGGGCCATCGCCCAGGGATGAGCGCCCAGGCTGAACGCCGCCTCCTCCACGGCCGGGTCAATGCCCTCGATCACGCTACTCAAGGTCAGCACCATGAACGGCAGGTTGACCGCGGTGATGCCGATGACAACCGCCGTTTCGGTATACATGATCTCGATCGGGCTCGACGTCAGACCGGCCCCGATCAGGCTGGCGTTGACGAAGCCCTTCGAGCCGAACGCCACCATCCAGCCGGCGGCCCTCACCGCATTGCCGACGAACAGCGGCAGCACCACCAACATGATCAGCAGGTTTTTCCAGCCCGACTGCATGCGGGCCAGTACGTACGCCAAGGGAAATCCCAGTACCAGGCAGATCGCCGTGGTGATGAACGCGACGCGGACGGTGCGCGTCAGAATATTGAGATAGAAGGGATCGGAGAAAAACTTCACATAGTTGTCGAGGGTCAGCGCGTCGACCATGAACCGGCCCGGCACGAAGGCATTGAGGCTGTAGCGGAACAGGATGGCGATCGGAATCAGCAGACCGATGGCAACGAAGATCGTCGCCGGCGCGACGAGGCTGCCCGCCGCCCAGCCGCGCGTCGCGCCAACGGGAAGCTCGCTCACTGGCAACTTTGTCACGGGCATGGTTGTTCGACCTGAGGGTGGTATGTCACACGGCCAGCAAGACTGCGACCTTACTTTGGCGCCAGACGGACCGCGCCATCGAGCCGGATTGTTGCGCCGTTGAGCATGATGTTCTCGGCGATGTGCACGACGAGCTGACCATATTCAGGCGGATGCCCCAACCGTGAGGGAAACGGCACGGTCGCCGCCAGCGACGCGCGTGCCTCCTCGGGCAGCCCATCGAACATCGGCGTATGGAACAGACCGGGAAGGATGGCACAGACGCGGATGCCGTCGCGAGCGAGATCCCGCGCCACGGGGAGTGACATGGCAGCTACTCCGCCCTTCGATGCAGCATAGGCGACCTGTCCCATCTGTCCGTCCTCGGCCGCGACCGATGCCGTCGAGACGATGACGCCGCGCTCGCCGTCCGGCTTCAGGGGTGCGAGCGCCATCATGCCGGCTGCACATTTAGCAATCATCGTGAAGGTGCCGACGAGGTTGACCTGGATCACCTTGGCGAATGACGCCACGTCATGCGGCTCGATCGCGTTTGTCTCCCTGACGCGGCGAGCGATGCGCTTGCCAATTGCGATGCCGGCGCAGTTCACCAGAATGCGTTCCTGTCCGTGCGCGGCGCGCGCCAAGGTCAGTGCCGCATCGACGCTCACCTCGTTCGTCACGTCGCATTTGGCGAAAACCCCACCCAGCTCTTTGGCAAGCTTCCCGCCTTGTGCCTCGTTTAGATCGAGGATCGCGACCCGTACGCCTTTGTCGGCCAATGCGCGCGCCGTCGCGGCGCCAAGCCCGGAGGCGCCACCGGTGATCATCGCCGCCACATCCGATCCGAGTTTCATCAAGGGCTCCTGTCATCGCGAAGGTCACTCCTGTCTTAAGAACACGGCAGCCTCGCGTAAAGCGTGCAGATTGCGGGTTGCGTTCGGGGCGAAGTCCGGCTTGTCTGCTATCCTTTCACCAATCAATCGTCGGAAATCATTATGGCACACAACGGCCTCATCGATCTCTACAGCGACACCCAGACACGACCTTCGACAGGCATGCGCCGCGCCATGGCCGAGGCTGAGGTCGGTGACGAGCAGCGCGGCGAGGATCCCACCACCAAGCGGCTCGAGGAGCGGGTTGCCGACCTGCTCGGCAAGGAGGCTGCGGTGTTCCTGCCCTCCGGCACCATGTGCAACCAGATCGCCATCGCGGTGCATTGCCTGCCAGGCGACGAAGTGGTTGCCGCCGACAACGCGCATATCTTTTTCTCGGAAGCCGGAGGCGCCGCATCGCTGGCACGGGCGCAGACCTGGCCGATCAGGTCGGATCAAGGGCTGTTCACGGCACAGGATCTGACGCTCGTACTGCGCGAGCCCAGCCGCTATCTGCCCCGCTCCCGCCTGGTCGTCATCGAGCAGACCGCAAACCTGGGCGGCGGCCGGGTCTGGCCGGTCGCCCAGATCAACGAGGTGGCAGCGCTGGCGCACAGCCACAGGCTGACGGTGCACATGGATGGAGCGCGATTGATGAACGCCGTCGTCGCGTCCGGCGTTTCGGCAAAGACATTCGCTGAGCACTGCGACACCGCCTGGATCGATCTTTCAAAAGGTCTCGGTTGCCCCGTCGGCGGCGTGCTGGCCGGCTCGAAAGACTTTATCCACGAAGCCTGGAGGTGGAAGCAGCGCATCGGCGGCGCCTTCCGCCAGTCGGGCATTGTCGCGGCAGCCGGCCTTTACGCGCTCGACCACAATATCGAAGTGTTGGCGGCTGACCACTCCAACGCCCGGCTGTTGGCTGGCAAACTCGCATCGATTCCGGGCATCAAACTGTCGAACGCCAAGATCGAGAGCAACATCGTGTTCTTCGAGGTGACGGCGCCGGGGCGTACGGGGCCGGGTGTCTGCGCCGAACTTCTCAAGCGCAATGTGCGCATGAGCTCGTTCGGTGGCACCAACGGGCGCGTGCGTTGCGTGACGCACCTGGACGTTTCAACGACCGATATTGAACGTGCTGCAGCAGCCCTCGCCGAAGTCATGAAAGTTTGACCGATGGAGGGTCAGCGTCGCCGCGCTTCGATGCAGATCTGTGTCATTAACAAATGATCGTAGCGGCCTCTGGTCAAGCGCGACACATATCGGGTGCGCGGTGAAAAAGGCGTCAGCGGTTCGATCCGCAATACATCATAACCGCACCTCTCGAACATTGCAGTGTACGTTCCCGGCGTGAACCAGCGCAGGTGCGTGCGGTCGAATACACCCTGGTCGGCAAGGTTGAAGCGGCCGAGCAGGAGCTCACGGATGACCCGCCAATGGGCGATGTTGGGTGAACTCGCCAGCACCACGGCGCCCGGCCGAACGAGCGGATGCAACCGCGCCAGCACCGCCCAGGGCTCGATCAGGTGCTCCAACACCTCGGACAGGATCAGCGCATCGAACGTACATGGCGCCCAGGGCAGATCGATCGTTTCGACATCACCGATCAGTACCTGATCAAGCGCGCGTTCGGCTTCGCGTGCTGCGCCTTCGAACAACTCGATGCCGGTATACCGGCCTGCTCGGCCGCTCGCAGTCGCCAAGGCTCCGGTCGCACCCGTGCCGCAGCCTACTTCGAGGACATGCGCGGTCGCGTCGTGTGGCAAGCGTTCGATGAAATCGCGGCGTGCTCCGGAGAAATAGCTTGCCTGCTTGGCCTTATAAAAGCGGGCAAGACCTGCGTCGGCGATGGCTTCAGGGGAAGAACTGTCGATGGTCACGATAGCTGGGCCCCCGGTGGCGTTTCACGCGCACCCTACCGTTCAAGCTCTGAATGCATGGCTAAGACAACAGCCATCCGTAAAATTGTTCTGGTTCGGTAAGAGCGTAATTAACCACGTCTTAACCCGGCGCGGTGTTCTCTAGACTCAAGGCGGGGGGCTCAAAGTTTGGGGCTCCTTCGCCGCTCAGTCCTATAGGATGCCGTTGAGCTGATGTTGTTGCGTAGCTCGCCCCATCTGATGCGCGCCTTCGGTATCGTGGCACTTAGTGTCACGGTAGGCTTGGTCGCGTGCGCCGACGGTGGTGAGGCGCCAGTCGCAAAACTCAGTGCTGCTGGCTTGCGACCCGAACTGAGCAGAGTCTATCGGCTCGGTGTCGGCGACAAAGTAAAGCTGACCGTTTTCGGCGAGCAGGATCTGTCCGGCACCTACGAGGTCAACGCCAGCGGAAATATCTCCCTGCCGCTGACCGGCGAGATCGGCGCCCGCGGGCGCGCCATCGGCGACTTTCGCGAGGCTGTGCGGCAAAAGTTATCGCAGGGCTACCTGACCAATCCCAAGGTCTCGGTCGAAGTCATTAACTTCCGGCCAATCTATATCCATGGCGAGGTGCGCAGTGGTGGCGAATTCGCCTTCAAGAACGGCTTGAAACTGCGCGACGCCATTGCGGTCGCGGGCGGCTACACCTACCGGGCGAACGAATCCTACGTGATCCTGGTGCGCGAAGGTGCCGCTGAGCAGGTCCGGGTCGCGATGCCAGCCGACGTCGACGTGCTGCCTGGCGACAACATTCGCATTCCTGAACGTTTTTTCTGACGAAGGCATCCGGAAATCCGGCTGCACCAGTGGTGGTATCGCGTGCGTTCGAATCGAACCCGGCGGCGGTGGTGCAGATCGGCAGCGGTCCTGGCGCTGTCGTTTGCGATTTCAACCCGCAGTCTGGCGCTCGACCTCGGCAGCGAGAACCTCGCCCAGGAGGGCACGCTGGCACGCCAGCAATGGTTGAAGACCTGGGACAACGCCAAGATGTACGGGGCCGAGCGCGTCGCCGACCGGGATCGCAAGTTGTATCTGCCCGATGGATTGCGGGCCGGCAACTATCTCGTGTTTCCCACCATCGGCGCAACGGTGCTGTTTGACGACAACATCTATGCGACCAACAGGAATCGAGCATCGGATGTACGCTACGAACTTGTGCCAGTGGTGCGGGCAAAGTCGCAATTGCCCAGGCATGTGCTTGACTTTGCGGTGGGCGCAAAGCTGGCGCGGCATGCCAGGAATAGCGAACTCGACACCAACGACGCCTTCTTCAGCGCCGACGGTGCACTGCATTTCGACCATGCGCACACACTTGCCGTCAGCGTGCTGTCGGCGCTCAACCACGAGGATCGCATTGCGCCAGAAGCGCCAAGGAACGCGATCGAGAAAACCGGTGTCTTCCACAACCGTGCTGTCGTTGGCCTGAAGCGCGATGCCGGCCGGATGTATGCCGGCTTCAGTACGTCCGCGGAACGCTGGGATTTTCAGGACGTCAAGGCGCGCGACGGGTCGACCATCGACCAGGACCATCGCGATACCCAGATCTTGTCGGCACAGACGCTGCTCGGCTATCGCGCGTCCCCCGGCTTCGAGTTGCAGACAAAACTGCGGGCGCTGCGGCAAACGAATGCAGGCAACCCCTTGGTCGATTTCACCGCGACGGGCTATGAAGCCGTCGCCGGTTTGGCCGCCGAAATCAATCCCTTGCTGCGCTGGCGTCTGCTCGGTGGTTACGGCATTCGCGATTACGACGCCGCGAAGCTCGGGACGGCCGGCCACAGCCTGCTCGAGGCCGAGGTGCAATGGCTGCCGAGCCAACTGTCGACAATCACTCTGACCGCCCGGCGCGCCTACGCCGAAGGTATCAGCGGCGACGGCGCGGGTGGAAGAATCGACAATGAGTTCAAAGCCAGGCTCGATTATGAGGTGCTTAGAAACCTCGTGTTCACCTTCGGAGGTGAATATCGCGAGTCGGAGTTCTTCGGGGAAGACCGCCGCGATCGCGTAACCACCGGTCGCGCTGGCATAGATTACTACCACACGAAGAACTGGTTGTTTTCACTTGGCTACGAGCACCAGACGCAGCGCTCGAACGTCGACGAAGACAACCTGACGCGAAACCGGGTTTGGCTGAGCACCAAACTGCGGTTTTGAGGTCTGCCGAGCTTCTGTGGCTAGAAAAGAATGCATGAATGCGAAGTCACGGGACCAACGACGAGACCGGGGAGGAGAGCGGCAGTGCGTTCAGCCTCGGCGATGTCATGGCCGCGATCGGGCAGCGTATCAGGCTGATCGCTGCGCTGACGTCGGTTGTCGCAGGGGCTGCCGCAGCGGTCGTGTGGACGCTGCCCAACCGCTACGAAGGCATTGCGTCCATCCAGATCGACCAGCGCAACAAAGAGATCCTCAACGTCAAGAACGTGCTCTCCGATCTCAAAGCCGATGCAGCCACGATCGACAGCGAGGTCGAGGTCATCCGCTCGCGGCAGATCCTGATCCGCGTAATCGATCAGCTCTCGCTTCGCACCGACCCGGAGTTCACCGCCACCTCATCCGTGCAGCGCCTGGCGCGTTGGCTTGGCTGGTCGTCCGGCCCGATAAAACGCACCGAGATTTCACAACCGGCCTCGATCAATGACCTGCTGCCGAACCTCGGCGAACCAGAGCGCGATGAAATGGCGCGTGCTTTCGAGCAGCACCTGAAGGTTTCGCGCGTGCGCAATACGCTCGTGCTCGAGATTCGTTTCTGGTCGGTTGATCCGGTAAAGGCTGCGCGCATCGCGAATTGCATCGCCGAAACCTACATCAAGACCCAGATCGAGCTGAAGACGCGCGCCATGCAGGACGCCAGCGGCCGCCTACAGGAGACGATCGGCACGATGCGCGACAAGGTCGCCGAAGCCGAGCGCAATGTCGAGCGCTTCAAATCCGATCATGACATCTTCGACGCCGACGGCCACCTGCTGGTCGACCGACAACTCGCGCGCGAGATGGAAGCGCTCGTCATCGCTCGCAACAACACCGGAACCGCCAAGGCTCGCTACGAGCAGGCGCGGCGCATGATGGTCGAGGGCGAGGGGAACGAGTCGCTGGCAGACGTGCTGCAAAGCAACACCGTGCGGTTGCAGCGTGACGAGTTGACCAAGGCGCTGCGCCGGCAGGCGGAAGCGCAGACGAAATACGGACCGAAGCATCCCGAGATGCAGAAGATTGCGGCCGACGTCGGCAAGGCTCAATCGGAACTCGGCGCCGAGATCTCGAAGATCATCAAGAACCTCAAGAACGAGTTTGAAGTCACGAGCGACGGGGAGCGCCAGCAGACGGCCCGCCTGAGCACGCTCAAGGGCCGGATCGCTGAAAGCCGCGACAAACAATGGCAATTGCGCGAATTGGAACGCGAGACGTTCGCCTCGAAGCAGTTGTATGAAGCGCTGCTGGCACGCAACAAGCAGACGGTGGAAACGCAAGGGCTGCAGTTTGCCGATGCGCGGCTGGTCGAATTGGCCGACGTGCCGCTCCATCCGGCTTCGCCGAAGCGCAAGCAACTGGTCGGGTTGGCCGCGGCCGGCGGCATGGTGCTTGGGCTCGGGCTGGCCATGTTGCTCGAACTTGGCAGCGGCGGCATCGGCCGACCTGAGGATGTCGAGCGCGTTCTGGAACTGCCTCATCTGGGCTCAGTACCGGTGCTCGACGTCGATCCTGTCGCCGGTCTCGATCCGTTGAAAGCGATCCGCCTGATGGTCGCCGAACCACGCGGTTCTTTCGCTGAGGCGATCCGTGGAATCCGCCACGAGATCGACAGCCGCAGTCATCGCCTCGGACCCGCAGTGGTCTTGGTAGCATCGAGCATGCCAAACGAAGGGCGCACGGTGATTGCTTCGAATCTCGCGTTGCAATACGCCGGATCGGGCCGCCGCACGCTGCTCGTCGACGCCGACCTGCGGCAAGCCGAATTGAGCTATCAGCTGGGACTTGAGGGCTGCAAGGGGCTTGCCGATGCCTTGGCGCGCGCCTGCGACATTGATGCATTGATCGTACGGGATCGCACCTCCGGGCTGTTCGTACTGCCTGCCGCAAGCCGCCCGGATTTCAGCATGGATGCACCGGGTCTTCTCGGCAGCCATCGGTTTGGCCAGCTGTTGGACCATCTCAAGACGCAGTTCGAGATTGTCATTCTTGATGCGCCGCCGCTGTTGCCCGTGATTGACGCGCGCATCATCTCCAACCATGCCGACAGCATTGTCTTCGTGACGGCCTGGCGGCGTACGCCCCGCGTACTTGGTAGAAATGCGCTCAAGTCGCTGGGTCCGAACGGAGATAAAGTGGTGGGCGTGGTCGTCAACCAAGTCAGCCCCGCAGCCATAACCCGCGAGTTCGGAATGACCGGCGCTTCCTATGCAACTGCAAGGCTCCGGTATGCCTAGCCCGACCTTCTCAAAGGGTTGGGGTCGGCACGGAGGTAATTTCGATGACAGGGCAGGAGCGGCGCGCAGAGCATAGCCCACCTATGGTCAAGCGTCGCGACGCACCCTGTCATTGAAATTACCCCGCCCTTCGGGT
>JBGTIU010000049.1:0-6362 GCA_041745515.1 Hyphomicrobiaceae bacterium
GCCGGCGCGGTGACAGTCCGGCCCGAACGAAGCCGGTAAGAGCAGACCGGCCTTCACAAAGCGATCAGCGCATCGATGCAACGATGCGCTCGATCGAGACGCTGTCGGCGACGAGCCCTTGTCGCACGGCAAGCGCGTGCCATGTACGGTACCACTTGGTCGCCTCGTCGACGTCTGCCGGTGCGTCGGCATTCGCAATCAAGCCGATGAAGTTCGGATCGTATGACCGCGCGAGGGACCAAGCGGCATCGGCCGAACTCTCCGGCGCCATGCGCAAAAGCTCCGCACGGCCGGCCGCAATCTGTCCCGCGCCAATGAGCCCGTCGGCCAGCTTCAATGCCGCGCTATGGTCGCCGGGACGTGCAGGTTCGCGGCTCTCGGCAACGCTTGGTCCGGCCGGGGTCGGCTCCGGCGTGGCAATTGATGCCGAAGTCGGGGCTGGCGCTGGCGGTGCTTCAGGGGCAGGCGCTGCTATACTCGGACTTGCGGCACTCGGACCTGCAGCGTTCGTTTCAGGGGCGGATTTTGCGCTCGATCGATAACGTTGCTCCGGCATCCAGCTCGAGCGTGTTGCAACCGCTATGAGCGTCGTGGACACAAGGGCCCCCAGTATCATGGCAAGCGCACGAGCGCGTCCGCTGGCTCGCAGACTAATCGCCGATTGAGGCGCAAGCTCAATCGGCTCGCCTGGCTCCAAGACCGCAGGCCCCGGCAGCGTCGACAAGTCCTTCACAAAGGCAAGCGGCTTGGTCGAAAGCCGCACGCGGCCATCCGGCTCGACTCCGGGCTCGCTCGCGCTCCAATCGGCAGACATGTTTTGAAGACGCGCCAGAATCGCCTTCACTTCCGTCAGCTTCGGATCTTCCGAGTTGAAACGCCCCATGCCGATCCTTTTTTGCATCCATCGCAGTGAGCACTATCGAACAAGTTCTGTTCAGAAAGGTGGCGAGCCCCATCGAGGCCTGATCTGATGACCGTCAAATTACGGTGCGCTGCTCAGGCACCGCCTTTGCCGAGATTTGCTGAGCCTGATCAAAACTTCAACTTCCCTGGGCAGCAGAATTCAGCCCTCTTCAATGGCTTAGCAGTGCTCGCACCATATTTCCGCCCTACTCCGGTCTCTATAAAGCAAGGCGTTCAAATATTAAGCCTGAAGGCTCTTGAGGGCTTTACCGGACGCTGCGATGCAATACATCGGCGGGGTCAACTACAGTGGTGTGCGGCCGGTGGTGCAACCGGCGCATAAAGGTTTTGACGCAGCATCCTCTTGCTCAGGATGTCGCGTTACGCAAGGGGGCCCGTGTCAAATCCGCCGATCAATCTGCGCGGAGGCGCAAACGCATTGGCAGCACTCGCGAGAGTGAAAGCCGATGTAGCCACCGCGACGGCAACGCCCGGTCCAGGTTTCTTTTCCACGCGCTCGATCGGCGTCGAACTCGATGTCTTTCGGCGTGAACTGATGCTGTGCGGCAGGGACTTGCGCGCGAGCCTGCCGTCGCGAGGCGGCTTTTTTGTTGACGAGGCGCTTCAACTGCTCGAGCGCTTGACGTGCAAGATTGCCGTCATAGGTCAGGTGAAAGCCGGCAAGAGCAGCTTCATCAACGCTTTTGTGCGCCGCCCCGGACTGCTGCCAACCGATGTCAACCCCTGGACGACGGCGGTCACCCAGCTCCATTTCGGACGCGACGACGCGCCGCGTAATACTGCCGCGTCGTTCACGTTCTTCGATGCCAATGAGTGGCGACGCTTGGCGCAGGGTGGCGGGCACCTGCGCGATTTGACCCAACGGCTCGTTCCGGGATTCGAGGCCGAGCTGCTGCAGACCCATGTCGATGCGATGCGTCGTCGCGCGGAAGGGCGCCTCGGCGGAGCGCTTGGCGACCTGCTGGGACAGCATCACTCGTACTCTTCGCTGACGCCTGAGATTCTGGAAAGATACGTCTGTGCCGGCGTAACCGGCCTTCCCGGTGCCGCGCCGGAACAAAAAGGCTTCTATTCGGATATCGTAAAGACGGCAGACCTGTTTTTCGATGCAAACGATTTTACCTTCCCGACAACCATTCTCGACACGCCCGGCACCAACGATCCGTTCCTTGTTCGCGATGAGATCACGCGCGGAGCATTGGAATCTGCTGACATTTACATCGTCGTCCTGACGGCACGGCAAGCGTTATCGTCCGCGGACGTGGCCTTGTTGCGGATTTTGCGCGGCCTGCACAAGGACCGCATTGCGGTATTCATCAACCGGATCGACGATCTCGGCGATGTGGTCCGCGAGGCACCTCAGATTATCCAACACGTGAAAGCCGGATTGCGAGCGGAGTTCCCAGGCACGGAGATCCCGATCGTTGCCGGCAGCGCGCACTGGGCCCGATTGGCAATTGCCGGCGCTGAAGGAGAAATCAAGAAACATCTCAACGCGAAGACGATCGCATACGCAGCGCATTTGTCGGCGCAGGCTGGAATAAACCCGATGCTGGCCACGTTGTCTGGGGACGGCCCGAAGGAGCAGCTGACGCAAGCGTTGCTCTTGAGTTCGGGACTGCCTGCATTGTCGGACGTGCTGGCCGCGCTGGCGCTGCGCAGTCATGCAGGTCAGGTTCTGAAGCAGATCAAGGCTTCGTTCTCGGAACTGGTGCATGTCTACAGCAACGCGGCGCGCCACGAACTGGAAGGCCTCGCAACCGAGACCAAACTGGAGGTCGTCAATCAGCAACAAGGGGAAGACGAACTTCGGCTGATCGCAGCCGAGATCGAAGACAATGACCGCTTGATCGTGTCGTTGCACAGCCTGTTGATCGACCTGCAGGCCCGCACCGATCAGGTGATAGACGACCATTGCGAAAAAATGGGCGAACTACTCAATGACGTGGTGCAGGGCTTTTCGGAGATGGAATGCGAGAACCTGCGGCAAGCCATAGCCGTCGGACGCCGCACCCGTGTCTGGAGGTGCCATTCTTCGAGCCTGCGCCGGCGCCTCGAGGAATGCTTGGTCAGTTCCTACGCGGCCGCTGAACTCGATATCAGAAATCTCGAGACCTACATTTTCCCACGTTTGAAGGCGATGCTGAGCGAGGTACATCCGCAATGGGCCCAGCAGGACGATCATCTTGCTGATTCTCTGCGGCCGGAACCTCCGTCGTTGAATGCACTGGGCATGGTCGTGGCGTTGGATCTGGACGAACCGTGGTGGAAACGATGGTTCATGGGGAAGCGGAGCGTCGACGAACAGATCGAGCAACTTGACCTTCTGATTACGCGCGAATTCTACGCCATCACCGCCGCGCTGGTAACGTCAGTGCGAGGCCAGCTCAAGGTTCAGCAGACCGCGGCATTGGACAGAGCCACCAAGGTTTACGTGGGGCTGGTCGAGATTTTTCAGGAGCAGAGCACGGCCCAACTGTCGCGCATGCGTGCGCTGATCTCGGCGCGCGATGCCTTTCAAAGGGGTGAACTACGCCAGCGGCGCGACGACCGCGGCGGGGACTTGCGGCAGCAGCTGTCGATGGCCGATGAGGTTCGATTGCGCTTGGATACGCTGGATCGGATGTGGGGCGAGAAAGTCGAATAGCATTCCGTTGTCTACGCCTGGACGAAGCACAATCGCGTCATGCAGAATGAAGCACTTTCGGGGGAATAAGGAATGACTGCCGTTGAGTTGGCGACAGATTCGAGTAGGCCTGGGGCTCGGCTCTGGTCATGATCACGCTGGCAGAAAACACGTGCGGGCCATTTCTGCCAAGCGTGAACGCTCAGCGGCTGCTGATCCTGCCGCTGATTTGCGCAATTGCAGTTATTCCGGTGGCAGGCCTGAACCTGCCGGCAATGCATGGCATTGGTGGCATTGCCCCCCAGTCCGGCACTCCGGCAGTTCCGGCGCCGGCCCTTGTACTGCCGGAGGCATCGGCGGCGATCGCTCGCTGGGCCGCGTCGCCACTGATCCTGTCCGCACCGTCGGGGCGCGAAGCTGCAGTTCCATCGGTCGAACCGGCGCGGGCCATTGTGGATCGGCAAGACCGCCGGACAGCGGTGTCGATGGCTGCGGAGCCGACCATGGTGCTCGCGGCCGGCGCCACGGCCCTTTTGGGGATTTCGCTGCTGGAGTCGATGATCTTCGCCATGCTGCATACGACTGCGAGGCGACGCCGGAATCAGCATCGCAAAGCGTCTGCGATTTCGCGGCCCGTCGTCGACTATGAAGACAGGTCGCGGCAGTTGTTCTACAGCGTTTCGGTTCAATGGAAGCGCGCGGAGACTTCGGTTTTCGATCTGAACGAGGCTCTGCCGCTGAGAGCGCTGCTCTTCAACGAGTTGAAACTGATTTCTCAGCGGCTGGCCATGGACCCGGGTGCGCAGGGCACGACCAAAGGTGCGGTGACGGTTTATCAGAGCCAGCCATACTGGAAGCTGCTCAGTCAGCGCCTTCAGCAGTCCGCCCGAGACCTCGATCGCATCAGCGCTGTGGCTGAAGCTGCCGGAGTTGGATTCGGCAGCCGGCACAGCGAGCCGCGCATCCCGAAGACCAAGGACGAGGCTTGTTTCATACTCGGGGCCAATCGCAATGCCGATGCGGACACGCTGCAACGGCTGGTCAGGGCGCTCCGGCAATGCTGGCACCCCGATCTCGCCCAAACCGATCAGGATCGCGGCTTTCGTGAAGCTCGGTTGAAGCAGATCAATGCGGCGCACGATCTGATCACGGGCAAGCGCGCCGAAGGTTAACCCGGCTGCATCACAACATGCCGAGCGCGGCCTTGCGGGTCGGCGGCGGAAACGCGTCGTCGAGGGCGGCAAGGTCCTCGGCCGTCAGCACGAGATCCTGCGCTGCGGCGTTGGCCTCGACATGCGCCAGCGTCGCCGCTTTCGGGATGGCGATCACGCCGGGCAGACGCAGTACCCAGGCCAGCGCGATCGCGGCCGGCGATACACCGTGGCGCTGGCCGATACCGCGCAACGTCGCATCGTCGAGTACTTCACCCTGGCCGAGGGGCGAGTAGGCCATCACCGCGACGCCGTCCCGCTGGCAGGCCGGGAGCAGATCGAACTCGATGCCGCGCGCGCCCAGGTGATACAGCACCTGATTTGCAATGCTGGCTCGATGCTTGGAAACGGCGGCCAGCTCCTCCATGTCGTCGGTATCGAAGTTGCTGACGCCCCAACCTTTGATCTTGCCTTGAGTGACGAGCCGCTCGAACGCCTCGACGGTTTCGCTCAGGGGATATTGTCCGCGCCAATGCAGCAGATAGAGATCGAGCCGGTCGGTACCGAGCCGTTTCAAACTGCGCTCGCAGGCAGCGACTACGCCGGATTTCGAGGCGTTGTGCGGGTAGACCTTGCTGACGAGATAGATGCCGTCGCGCCGCCCGAGAATGGCTTCGGCGACAACTTCCTCCGCGTCGCCTTCGGCGTACATCTCCGCGGTATCGATCAACGACATTCCCAGATCGAGCCCGCGTTGCAGTGCGCGAACTTCGGACGCTCTTTGCCGGCGGTCATCGCCCATCTTCCAGGTCCCGAGACCGAGCGCCGGCACCTTGACGCCGTCGGCAAGCGTTACGAGCCGCATGACGCACTCCTTATGTTTGCGCGCGGCCGCCCCGCCAACGCCCTCGCGCGGATCATGCCTTCGAGCCGACAATACGCCGCCCGAGCGCGAACCGGTGCACTTCCGAGGGGCCGTCATAAATGCGGAACGCGCGAACATCGCGAAAGATGCGCTCGACGACGGTGTCGCGCGTGATCCCTGTTCCGCCCAGGATCTGCAGCGAGCGGTCGGCTACGCGCATGATCGCCTCGGAGCAGATGACCTTCGCCATCGAGCTTTCGGTGCCGCCGCGCCCGCCCTGATCGAGCACCCACGCGCAATGTTGGATCGCCAGCCGCGCCGTGTGAATGTCCATGGCGTTGTCGGCGAGCATGAAGCTGACGCCTTCGTGGCTCCCAAGCGTGCGGCCGAACGCCATGCGCTCCTTAGCGTAGGCGGTGGCGATATTGTGCGCGCGGTTGGCCGAGCCGAGCCAGCGCATACAGTGGGTCAGCCGAGCGGGTGCCAGCCGCACTTGCGCGTACTTGAAACCCTGGCCGAGCTCGCCCAGCATATCATCGCCCGACAGCCTGAGGCCTTCGATGTCGATCACCGCATGGCCGCCCATGAAGGAACTGTCCATGGTGTCCAGCGTGCGGGTCAGCTTGAACGCCGGATTGGGCAGTGCGGTGAGGAACATCGTCGCATCGCTGGCTCCATCGCCGGTGCGCGCCATGATGATCGCTAACGCCGCCCCTTCGGCGCCGGTGATCAGCCACTTGCTGCCGTCGAGACGCCAGCCGTTGCCGTCGGGCGTGGCGCGGGTGCTGAGCAGGCC
>JBGTIU010000050.1:0-17097 GCA_041745515.1 Hyphomicrobiaceae bacterium
CCTTGCCGGTCGTTGGCATCCTGGGCAGCGCGTCATCGGAAGCATACGCGCCCATGGTCGCAGCGTTCCGACGGGGCCTCGCCGAAGCCGGTTATGTGGAGGGCCGAAACGTCGCGATCGAATTCCGCTGGGCGGACAACCACTATGATCGGCTCCCTGCATTGGCGGCCGATCTGGTTCGCCGGCAGGTCGCGGTGATTGTCGGGGTGGGCGGCAGCGTCGCGGCCACCGCGGCAAAGTCGGCAACCAGCACGATTCCGATTGTCTTCACCGGGTCCGGCGATCCGGTAAAGCTCGGCTACGTCGCTAGTCTGGCGCGACCGGGCGGCAACCTCACGGGCATCGCCAACCTGAATATGGAGTTGGGCCCCAAGCGGCTCGAGCTAACGAGCCAGTTGGTGCCCACTGCCAAATCCATTGCCGTGCTCGTCAACCCGGCCAATTTCAACGCAGAGGCCTTGACGATCGAACTGCGCACGGCCGCCCAGACCCTCGGGCTGCAGCTCCATGTCCTGCGCGCCAGCAACGAGCAGGAGATCGATCAGGCCTTTGCAGCCTTTGCCCCACTTCGGGCCGGCGCACTCCTGATCGGGCCTGATTCATTTTTCAACGGCCGCAGCCAACAGCTGGCAACGCTGGGGCTCCGTTACGCGATTCCCACCATTTACCAGTACCGCGAATTCGCCGCCGCCGGAGGCCTGATGAGCTATGGCGGCAGCGTCACACAGGCGTACCATTTGACCGGCGTTTACACGGGGCGGATTCTCGGCGGTGCCAAGCCAGCCGATCTACCGGTTCAGCAGTCGACGAAGATTGAGCTGTTCATCAACCTCAAAACCGCCCAGGCACTCGGGGTAACAATCCCGCCAACCCTGCTGACACTCGCCGACGAGGTGATTGAATGAGATGCGAGCACTCAGGCTCTCAGGACGTGGCCGGGCCCCATGGATTGAGCATCGGCAGCGATAATGCCTTGAAATCCGAGACGTTGCGAGTGACCAGCGTCAGGCCAAATCGCTCGGCGGTCGCGGCGATGAGTGCGTCCATCGCCTCGATCGGTCGGCCAGCTGTTTCCGAGCGTGCGACGACGTTGCCCCAAAGCAAGCCAACCGCCGCGTCGACGGCCAGAATGCGGGAATCGAACCTCAATACAAGATCGTCCAGCAGCCATGACCGCAGGCGGCGTTGCCGCTTGCCGGGGTCGAGCGCCTCGATGCCGTGGCTGATTTCGGCCAGCGTCGCGACACTTAGGAACATCCGATCTTCGTCGGTCTCGGCGAGCCACGCCATGGCGCGCGGATCGGGTTGCGATCGGCTCACCTCCGATATGACGTTGGTGTCGAGCAGAAATCCGACGTCAGGCGACCTCGGCATCGCGCAGCTTGCCCTTGATACGGGTGACCTTGAGGCCGGAGTTGGCCAGCGGCGAACTTTTCAGAAAGTCGGCGAGCGATCCGCGACGTTCGGTCCTGCGCTTCCACTCATCCGCCGAGACCACCACGACGGCCGTCCGGCCGTTGCGCGTGATGGTCTGCGGCGCGCCGGCCATCGCCCGCTCGATCACCTGGCTGAGCTTGGCCTTGGCCTCGGCAACGGTCCAATCTTCCACGATGGATCTCCAGTTTTGACTAGGATGACCAATATAGTCATAATTGCCTGGATCGTCAAGGCGATCGGGCTGGCGGCTCCTCCGATGCTCGGCATCACCGACGAGGTGATCGAATGATCGATCGGCGTTGTTTAGTTCTGGGCACTACTTGCAGCCTCGCAGCCGCCTCGGGCTATACACAATCACGCACCAGCGTTCCCCGCGTCGGCATTCTGAACTACGCAACCGACGACGACATCCGCGTCCAGCAGTTCAAGCAGGCGCTACAAGGTCTTGGCTATATCGACGGCAAGAATGTCGCGATTGCTCTGCGCTCGGCCAATGGGATGATCGATGATCTACCCGGCCTTGCGGCCGCGTTCGTCGCCGACAAATCGGATGTGATCATCGCACTCGGGCCGGCGGCGTGGGCGGCCAAGCGAACGACCGATACTGTGCCAGTCGTGATCGCCTTCAGTGGCGATCCAGTCGGGGACGGCATCGTGCCGAGCATTGCCCGTCCCGGTGGCAACATCACCGGCTTTTCCTATATGTCGTCCGATCTCGCTGGCAAGCGGCTGGAGCTGCTGAGCAATGTCCTACCACAGTCGAAGCGTCTGGGCGTGCTCTATAACCCCCGCGAACCGGCGACGCGGCTTGAAAAGAAAATCACGGAAGCGGCGGCTCAGACACTCGGGCTGGTATTGTTTCCGGCGGCGGCTGACTCAATCGTCACGCTCGAAAAAGCTTTTCAGGCGGCAGTGGATCAGCAGGTGGGTGGGCTTGTGATATTCACGCACGGTTTCGCTGTCCTGAACCGGGCCCGGATCATTGAGCTTGCCGCCCGCTACCGCCTGCCGACGCTGTACGGCTGGCGGGATTTTGTCGACGACGGTGGCCTGATGTCGTACGGGCCGAACATCGACGTTTTGGTACAGCGCGCGGCGGTCTACGTCGATCTCATAATCAAGGGCGCGCGTGCCGGTGATCTCCCTTTTGAACAGCCGACCAAGTTTGAGCTGGTGGTCAACCTCAAGACCGCCGCCGCCCTCGGCCTCACCATCCCACCCTCGATCCTGATCCGCGCCGACGAGGTGATCGAATGACGATCGCGGCGGGCGAGCTCGGGTCACGATTGCGGCACTCGCTCGCCGATCTTGCCGCGCGTTCCAAGGGCCGGTTATTCCGCAAATATGCGGCGCTGCTGGTGGCGCTGGTCGGCAGCGCGCTCGTCGTCAGCGCGGCGATCGAGAGCTACTACTCTTACCACGAGAACCGCGAAGCGCTGGTCGCCGTCCAGCGTGAGAAGGCGATCGGCGCCGCGACCGTGATCGAGCAGTTCGTCAAGGAAATCGAAGGCCAGGTCGGCTGGACCACGCACGCGGGCTTCCTCGCCGGCCAGAGCGGCGCCGACCAGCGCCGGTTCGATTTTCTCAGGTTGCTGCGCCAGGCCCCCGCGATCACAGAAGTTACCTTCATCGACGCTTCGGGCCGCGAGCAGTTGCGAGTCTCTCGGTTGTCGATGGATGTCGTTGGCAGCGGCACCGACCGGTCCGCCGAGCCGCAGTTCCAGGAAGCAAGGGCCCGCCGCCGGCACGTCAGCCCGGTCTATTTCCGCAAGGAATCGGAGCCCTACCTGACGCTGGCGATCTCAGGCTCGGGGCGAAACGCCGGCGTTACCGTCGCCGAGGTCAACCTCAAGTTCATCTGGGACGTGATCTCACGCCTCAAGGTCGGCAAGGCCGGCGCCGCCTATGTCATCGACAGCCGCGGACTGCTGATCGCCCATCCCGACATTGGCCTCGTACTGCGCAAGTCCGATCTTTCGGGGCTCGCGCACGTGGCGGCAGCCCGTGCCTCATCGACACGAGCGGGATCAGGCGCCGTATTCTCGTCGATCGCCCGTGACCCGACGGGCCGCGAAGTGCTGACCGCTTTCGCTCCCGTCGAGACGCTCGGCTGGAACGTGTTCGTCGATCTCCCCGTCTCGGAGGCGTTCGAGCCGCTTTATGCTTCGCTGCTGCGCGGCGGCATTATTCTGCTTGCCGGCCTCGGCCTCGCTGGGCTTGCCGGACTGTGGCTCGCGCAACGGATGGTGGTCCCCATCAATGCCTTGGCAGCCGGGGCAGCAAGGATCGGTACCGGCGACCTCAATCATCGCATCGAGGTCAGGACCGGCGACGAGGTCGAGGCGCTGGCCGGAAGCTTCAACGCCATGGGCGCGCGCCTCAAGCAGTACTACGCCGGCCTCGAACAGACGGTCGCGGATCGCACGGCGGAGCTGACCCAGTCGCTCGAATACCAGACTGCGACGTCCGAGGTCCTGGGCGTCATCTCGCGCTCGCCCAACGATCTTCAACCGGTGCTTGATACCATCGTGCAAACCGCGGCGCGGCTCTGTGCGGCCGAATACTCCTTCATAGCCAAGGCGTCCGACGGGAAATGCCATCTGGTCGCGGCCAACCGGATGGAGGCGCAACACATCCAGTACCTTTCGAAACACCCGGTCACCATCGATCGCAGCTCGGTCACCGGCCGCGTAGCTCTTGAACGCAGCGCCATTCATGTCCCTGACGTGCTGGCTGACCCCGAATTCAAGCATCTGCAATGGCAGATGGTCGGGAAGCAGCGAACCGTACTCGGCGTGCCGCTGCTCCGCGAAGGTTCTCTTGTCGGCGTTATCGTGCTCGCCCGAACGGAGGTCGCCCCCTTCACCGAGCGGCAGATCGAGCTGGTCACTACCTTTGCCGACCAGGCCGTAATCGCCATCAACAACGTCGGTCTGTTCGAGGAGGTTCAGGCGCGTACCGCCGAGGTGACCGAGTCGCTGGAATATCAAACGGCGACCAGCGATGTGCTCAACGTCATCAGCCGGTCACCCTCGAATTTCCAACCCGTTCTCGATGCGATAGCTGAAACCGCGCAGCGCCTTTGCCAATCTGGCCAAGTCTTCATCATGCGGCTCGAGGGCGGCGTATATCACCTTGCAGCGGTCAAGGATGCCGCGCCCGAGCAAGTCAAGTTCCTGAAGGACAATCCTTTCGCTCCGGATCGAGGCTCGGTAACCGGCCGCGTCGCACTCGATCGGTGCACAGTTCATGTTGCCGATGTGGAGGCCGATCCGGAGTATACCAAGAACGTGTCCGGGCACCGCGGCTTCCGCACGACACTCGGCGTGCCCCTTTTGCGCGACGAGGTTGTGATTGGCGTCATTGTCCTGACACGGAGCATCGTGCAACCGTTCACCGAGCGGCAGATCGAGCTGGTCACGACGTTCGCCGATCAGGCGGTCATCGCCATTAACAACGTCGGATTGTTTGAGGAGGTTCAGGCGCGGACAAAGGAACTGAGCGAGTCGCTGCAGCAGCAGACCGCGACTGCCGATGTGTTGAAGGCGATCAGCCGGTCCGCCTTCGACCTGCAGCCCGTGCTCGAAACGCTGGTCGAGTCGGCGACGCGGCTGTCCAACGGCGATATCGCCTGGCTGTTCCAACGCGAGGGCGACTCTCTGCAGTGGGTCGCGAGTTACGGTCATAACGCCGAATTGCGTGCGCGGATCAAAGCTTATCTCACGCCCTTGAAGGTGCCGGCCGATCGCGGCAACATCACGGGGCGAACATTCATGGAAGGCAAAATTGTTCACGTCGCCGATGTGCTTGCAGACCCGGAATATACCTGGACTGGAGCACAAGAGGTCGGCGGCTATCGGGCAGCACTCGGCGTTCCGCTTCTACGCAACGATAGAGTGGTGGGCGTGATTTTCGTCGGCCGGAGCGAGCCACGGGCATTCACCACCGCGCAAGTCGAGCTGGTTGCGACCTTCGCCGACCAGGCGGTGATTGCGATTGAGAATGCGCGGCTGTTCGAGGCCGAGCAAACGCGCACCAAGGAACTCACCGAGTCGCTTGAATACCAGACGGCGACCAGTGACGTGCTCGGCGTGATCAGCCGCTCGCCGTCCGAGGTGCAGCCGGTGCTCGACGCGATCGTGCGAACCGCAACGGATCTATGCCAGGCGGACTATGCCTTTGTTTGGCAGATCGAAGGCGACGCGTTTCGCCTCGTGGCGTTCAATCGAATCGAGGCCGCCTTCGCGAAATTCGCGTCGGAGACCCCCCCACGCGTCGACCGCGGAACCGTGACCGGGCGGGTCGTCCTGGAGCGGCGCACGATCCATATTACCGATGTCTTGGCCGACGCCGACTACGGCTACGTCGAAGGGCAGAAGATTGCTGACTTCCGATCCGTCCTGGGCGTGCCTCTGCTGCGCGATGCGGTTCCGATCGGCGTCATCGTCCTTTTCCGAACCACCGTCAGTCCGTTCTCGGAAAAGCAGATCGAGCTCGTCACCACCTTCGCCGACCAGGCCGTCATCGCGATCGAGAACGCGCGGCTGTTCGAGGAAGTGCAGGCAAGGACACGGGAGGTCACGGAGGCATTGGAGTATCAGACGGCGACCTCCGAAGTCCTCGGCGTCATCTCCCGTTCGCCGTCACAAGTTCAGCCAGTCCTCGACACGATCGTGACGACCTCGGGCCGTCTGTGCGACGCCGACTACGCCTTCGTGCTCATGCGGCAGAACGACGGCAAGTATCATATCGCCGCTGTGCATCCGATCGATACCCAGTACATGAAGTTCCTGCAGGACAATCCGATCAGCCTGGGTCGCGGAACGACGACGGGGCGGACCGCACTGGACCGACGCACGGTCCACATTCCCGACGTGACTGCCGACCCCGAGTACACTTGGTCGGAGTGGACGGAACTCAGCGGCGCGCGCACGTTCCTCGGCGTGCCATTGTTGCGCGATGGAGACCCGATCGGGGTGATCGCTTTGTCCCGCGCGACCGCTGGAGCATTTACCGAGCGGCAGATCGAACTTGTCACCACCTTCGCCGATCAGGCCGTCATCGCCATCGAGAACGCCCGGTTGTTCGAGGAGGTGCAGGCGCGCACGCGCGAAGTGCAAGAGTCGCTCGAGTATCAGACGGCGACATCAGAGGTGCTGGGCGTCATCTCGCGCTCGCCGAACGAATTGCAGCCGGTGCTCGATGCCATTACGACGACAGCGCTCGACCTCTGCCAGGCACAGTATGCGCTGGCTCTGAAGCTCGAACCCGATGGGCTTTATCATCTCGCGGCGCACGCAAATGCCGAATCGATCAACCTCGACTGGCTCAAGGCCCATCCGGTGGCGAAAGGAGACGGCTCGGCGGTGGGGATCGTGGCGGTCGAGAAGCAAACCGTTCATCTCCCCGATGCGCTTGCCGATCCGAGGTTCACAGACCTCGATCGCCAGCGGCAGTCGAAGGCGCGCACGATGCTCAGCGTGCCGCTCATGCGGGGCGGCGAGGTCATCGGCGTGCTGTTCCTGGCGCGCACAGAGGTCAAGCCATTTGCCGAGCGACAGATCGATCTGGTCACCACCTTCGCCGATCAGGCGGTGATCGCCATCAACAATGTCGGCTTGTTCGAGGAAGTGCAGGCGCGGACCAAGGAGCTACAGCAATCGCTGGAGCAGCAGACCGCCACATCCGAGATCCTGAGCGTGATCAGCAGCTCGCCGGGCCGGCTCGATCCTGTGTTCGAGACGATACTGACCAATGCGCGGGAGCTGTGTGCGGCCGAATTCGGCCATCTGCTGCTGTTCGACGGGACGGCATGGCGGGCGGCGGCCCTTCACAATGTCCCGCCGGCCTATGCCGACTACTGGAACAAGGCGCCCGTCGTCGCCGGCCCCGACGCGCTGATCACGCGCATTGCGAGCACGGGGCAACCGTATCAGCTTTCCGACGCAAGTTTGGGACCAGCCTATCTCGCCCGCACCCCGCTTGCCGTCGCCACCGTGGAGCTGGCAGGCGCCAGGACGCTGTTCGGCGTTCCGTTGCTGAAGGAAGGCCGGGTCATCGGCGCTATAGTCCTCTATCGCAAGGAGGTGCGCCCATTCGACGGCAAACAGATTGCGCTTCTTTCGAGCTTTGCCGACCAGGCCGTGATCGCCATCGAGAATGCGCGGCTATTCGAGGCGGAGCAGCAGCGTACGAAGGAGCTTGCGAACTCGGTCGGCGAACTCAAAGCGTTGAGTGAGGTCGGCCGCGCGGTCAGTTCGACGCTCGACCTGGAAAAAGTACTCGAGACGGTGGTGCACCGGGCTCGCGACCTGGCCGCTGCCGATGCAAGTGCCATCTTCCGCTTCCGGGAGAGTGACCAGACATTCCGCCTGTGGCACGCGGCAGGCCTCGATCCCGCCTTGGAGGAGCAGGTACGCGGGCTCAGGCTCAAGGCCCGTGAGACCGGCATGGGCACATCGATCAGGACCCGCGAGGCGCTGCAGTTTGAAAACCTGGATGCTGGGCCGGACAATCCATTGCGCCGTCTCGCGATCTCGGCGGGATTCCAATCGGTGCTGTTCGTGCCGCTGGTGCGGGGAGCCCGTGCTTTCGGCGTGCTGGTCTTGCAGCGGCGGCGACAGGGCCTGTTCGAACCTTCGACGATATCGCTGCTCCAGACCTTCGCCAGCCAATCGACGCTCGCGATCCAGAACGCCCGCCTGTTCCGCGAGATTGCCCAGAAGAGTGCTGAGCTCGAGGCGGCTAGCCGGCACAAGTCGCAGTTCCTCGCCAACATGAGCCACGAGTTGCGCACACCGCTGAACGCCATTCTCGGCTACACCGAATTGTTGGCGGATGGCATCTACGGCGAGCTGCCGGCCAAGTCCGCGACCGTTCTGGAGCGCGTTCAGAGCAACGGCCGGCACCTGCTCGGTCTGATCAACGATGTGCTCGACTTGTCGAAGATCGAGGCGGGTCAGATGTCGCTCGGCATCGAAGATTACGCGATGGGCTCACTTGTGCAAACCGTGATCGCCGCAACAGAACCATTGGCCAAGACCAAAGGGCTGACGCTGGCCGCCAGCGTACAGGACGCAATGCCGATCGGCCGAGGCGACTCCCGCCGACTTTCGCAGGTGCTGCTCAATCTCGTCGGCAATGCCATCAAGTTCACGGATGCTGGCGAGGTTCGCATCAAGGCGTCGTTCGCCGAGGGGCGGTTTAGTGTTCAGGTCAGCGACACGGGGCCGGGAATTGCGGAAGCCGATCGCGTCAAGATTTTCGAGGAGTTCCAGCAGGTCGACAATTCCAGCACCCGGAAAAAAGGTGGCACCGGGCTCGGCCTCGCCATCTCGAAGCGGATCGTGGAACTGCACGGCGGGGAGATAACCGTGCAGTCGCAGCTCGGAACAGGCTCGACCTTCGAGTTCATTATTCCGGCGCAAGCAAAACCGGCAGCGGAGGCCGCATGACAAAGCGCATCCTGGTCATCGAGGACACAGAAGACAACCGCCAGATCATGCGGGACCTCCTCACCAACGCCGGTTACGAGTACATCGAGGCTGTGGACGGAGCTGCCGGGGTTAGCAGCGCCGTGGCGCATCGGCCGGATCTGATCCTGATGGACATTCAATTGCCCGGGATCGATGGATATGAAGCAACGCGCAGGATCAAGGCCGATCCCGACCTGAAACATATTCCGATCATCGCCGTCACCTCTTATGCCTTGAGCGGCGACGAGGCCAAGACAAGAGCGGCAGGGTGCGATGGTTACGTCGCAAAGCCATTCAGTCCGCGCCAGCTGCTGGCAAAAGTCCGCGAGTTCCTGCCCTGATCGTGCGAGGCCCAGCCCGATGCGACAGCCGCCCCTGATCCTTGTCGTCGATGACATGCCTGACAACGTCGAGATCGTGCGACTGCGCCTCGAGAGCGAAAACTATAGCGTGATCACTGCCGTTGACGGTGAGGACGCGCTTTCGCAAACGGAACAATCCCTGCCTGATCTCATCCTGCTCGATATCATGATGCCGAAGCTGGACGGTATCGAGGTCGTGAAGCGCTTGAAAGCCAACGCGGCGCTGCCGTTTATCCCGATCATCCTGCTGACGGCGAAGGCGGACGTGCGGGATGTGGTTGCCGGGCTTGAAGTCGGCGCTGATGACTATTTGACCAAGCCGGTCGAACACTCCGCGCTCATCGCACGGGTGCGGGCCATGCTGCGCATCAAGGCGCTGCATGACCAGACGCTGGAGCAGGCAGCTGAACTCTCTGAATGGAACAAGCGTCTCGAGGAGCGGGTGCAGCTTCAGCTCGGCGAACTCGAGCGTCTCGAGCGATTGAAGCGCTTCCTGTCACGTCAAGTCGCCGAGGTGATCGTGTCCTCGGATCGCGAGGCTCTCTTGGCCAGCCACCGACGCGAGATCACAGTGGTTTTCTGCGATCTGCGCGGATTTACAGCTTTTTCGGAGATTGCCGAACCAGAAGAGGTAATGGGTGTGCTCGCGACCTACCATGCGGCGGCCGGCGCATTGATCGAGAAACACGAAGCGACCCTCGAACGTTTCACAGGCGATGGGCTGATGCTGTTCTTCAATGATCCGCTGCCGTGTCCCAACCCCGCCGAGCGCGCGGTGCGGCTGGCCGTGGAACTGAGGGATAACGTTACTCGGCTCGCGGAACGCTGGCACTCGCGTGGCCATCAGTTGGGATTCGGCGTCGGCATCGCGCTCGGGTTTGCCACCCTCGGCCGTGTCGGATTCGAAGGGCGCGGCGACTATGCCGCGGTCGGAACTGTGGTGAACCAGGCCTCACGGCTCTGCGATCACGCCAAGGCCGGTGAGATTCTGATTTCGCAGCGCGTGAAGGCAGCCGTCGAGCACGTGGCAGACACCGAACCTATTGGCGAGCTTTCTTTCAAGGGCTTGCGTCAGGCGCTGTCGACGCACCGGCTCGCGGGTTTGAAGTAACGCCGCCGCACTTGATCATCCATCGGATATGCCGCAATAGCTGGCGCAGGCATCGCGCATCCGATCCGAAGGACAGTTTTCGCTATGGCAATTCTTGTCGATAAGAACACCAAGGTCATCTGCCAGGGCATTACAGGCAGTCAAGGTTCCTTCCATTCGAAAGCCGCGATGGCCTACGGTACTAAGATGGTCGGCGGTGTGACACCGGGCAAAGGCGGCTCCAAGCATCCCGATCCGGACCTCGCAAGCGTGCCAATTTTCGACAGCGTTATCGAAGCCAAGGCAAAAACGGGCGCCACCGCATCCGCCATCTACGTGCCGCCGCCGTTCGCAGCCGATGCCATTCTCGAAGCGATCGATGCGGAAATCCCACTGATCATCTGCATCACGGAGGGCATCCCGGTGCTGGACATGGTGCGGGTAAAACGCGTGCTTGCAGGCTCCTGTTCTCGTCTCATTGGCCCCAACTGCCCCGGTGTGCTGACACCCAATCAGTGCAAGATCGGCATCATGCCGGGCAATATCTTCAAGGCGGGCAATGTCGGCATCGTCTCACGCTCCGGCACTCTGACATACGAAGCTGTCAAGCAAACGTCGGACGCCGGGCTCGGGCAGTCGACAGCGGTTGGCATCGGCGGTGATCCGGTCAAGGGCACGGAATTCGTCGACGTCCTCGAGATGTTTCTCGCCGATCCTGATACCCATTCGATCATCATGATCGGCGAGATCGGCGGAGCTGCCGAAGAGGACGCCGCCGCATTTGTAAAGCGCGAAGCGGCGAAGGGCCGTAAGAAGCCGATGGCGGGTTTCATCGCCGGCGTCACCGCACCCCCCGGCCGCCGGATGGGGCACGCGGGCGCAATCATCTCCGGCGGCAAAGGCCGCGCCGAGGACAAGCTCGAGGCCATGCGGTCGGCCGGCATCGCCATCGCCGACAGCCCGGCGTCGCTCGGCACGACACTGGCGAAAGTACTCGCCCGCTGATTGTGCCGTGCACAAAGAATGGTGGGCCCGGAGGGACTTGAACCCCCAACCAGACGGTTATGAGCCGTCAGCTCTAACCAGTTGAGCTACGGGCCCAGGTTCGCGCCAAGAGCACAGCGCAGCGGCTGCGCTTATATCAAGTTTTGCACGTCCGTCGATGGGGCTTCTCGCCGTTCAGTTGCCTGCGGGTGCCTCGCCCGGCTCCTTCGTGCTCAGTGCGCGGCTCAGCTGTTTGCGCAGTTGGGTGGCTGCCCTCAATGCAGCTGCCTTCGACCTCTGCTCGCGATCCAATTGCTCACGCGTCTCCCGTTCGGCACGCTCGGCTGCCTGTCGGGCACCTTGCGCCTCTGCAAGGCGCTGCATGGCCTGCTCGAGTGCACGCTCGGCCGCTATTCTGGAGTTATATTCCTGGGCGAGGCGTTGGCGCGCTTGTTCGTGCGCACGTTCGGCGACCTCCCGAGCGCTACGCTCCAGCGCCATTTGCTTTTGCGCTTCGTCGTTGGCGCGTTCGGGAATGACCATTTCGGCCTTCTCGCGTTTCGACTGCTCACGCGCCTCCCGGACGGCACGCTCTGCAGCCTCCCTGGCATTGCGTTCCGTTGCCACGAGTTTCTGCGCGTTCTCATTTGCCAGATCGGCCGTCATCCTCGCTGCTCGCTCGCGGTCAATCAGCACCTGCAGCTCCCGGCCGGCACGCTCGGCCGACTCGATGGTGCTCCGCGCCTGATCCAGATGCTGCTGCGCCATCCGGGCGGCGCGCTCTTCCACCAGTGAGGCAATGCTTTCCGGGCTCAGCCGATCTCGCGCTTCTCGAACCACAGAGTTCGAGGTGTCGGACTGCCAGGGAGTTCTACCATTCCACCCGATTGCCGCGGCCGACACACCAATCGCCGCACCTAGTCCGGCCAACGCGGTCCATCTCCTCGCCCTGCGCGAACCGCCGCGCACTGGCTGGGGCTGGTGCGCGCCGAGGGACGCACGACGCCACGGATCATAGGTCCCGAAATTCCAGATGTGACCTTCGTGATCACGGCAGGAGTAGCCTTGCCCACCGAGCCGGTCGACCTCCATGTCCAGAATGATCTGCGCGCCCGCGGCTTTGGCCCTGACAAAGTGAGCGTCGATGTCGCCGACGACGAAGTAGCAGCTCTGCGTTTCCGCGCCGCCAATCTCGTCCGGCTGCTTCATATAGTTGTCGAGCCGCGTATCGTGGACGGGGCCAAGCATGATCAGGGCATTGCCGAATGTCAGTTGAGCATAAACGATCACCCCGCTTTCATTGGCCGTGACGACCTGCTTCTCAAATGCGAACGCCGCGCACAACCAATCCACGGCCGCTGCAACGTCTCGATATCGCATGGCGGTCGCGACGCTCGATGACTTCGGCGCCTCGGCTTGTCGCATCATAGACTCCGGCGCTGTCGCCTGGAACGCTTGCTTGAGTGCACCATCACTCCGGGTGAGTCGTCCTTGCACGGGGTGCACGTAGCGAAAGCAAAAGAATGTGGCAAATTCATCATAGTTCAAAATCGCCAGGATCGCCTGTGCGTATCTGGAGCTATGCTCATGTTGATACAACAATTGCGTTCCTTTGACCCTTCCTCTGTTTCGTGTTTTTCATTTTCACCCTCATTAATGAGGGGGCGGGGCAGCCGCAAGCCGCGGCGGGCCTTTCCGCAATTTGGGTAACAAGCAGCAAGGAGCTGCCCCGCATGACAGGATTTTTGGCCTACCCACAGCACTCACACGATTACGCCGTGACTCCGGGTTCCACGGAGCTGGTGCGGCGAGCCTCGGGAGAACACACGATGCGTTTCGCAGGTGACCCCGACCTGTAACCTTCACGCGATCACAGGTCGCCACCGGTGACGTCCCCTCTGCGCAAAGGTCGAAGCGGAGTATGCGGGAGAGTGCAAGACAGGGGATAACTTTTCGACACAGCGTAGTATTTCTGCGTTGCCGGAACACGTCGCGACGGTAAAGAGCGGCGTTTACTCGGGAGCGCGTCGTTCGAGGGGACGCGATTGCAGGGGCGCGGCGACGTTGCCCTCACTGCCCTTCGGCGACCGGCGCGCCGTTCTCGTCGAGGAACGCCATGCGCACCATGTTGGTGGCGCCGGGCGAGCCCAGCGGGACGCCGGCGGTGACCAGAATGCCTTCGCCTGCCTTGGCGAACTCCTCCTCGAATGCAATGCGGCAGGCCTTGCGAACCATGTCGGCGAGGTTTTCCGGATCGCCGGTCAGGACGCAGTGCGTACCCCACACGATCGACAAGCGCCGCCCCGTCGACAACACGGGCGTGAGGCCGATCACCGGCAGGTTTGGTCGTTCACGCGCAACACGAAGCGCGGTCGACCCGGTCGCCGTGTAGCAGATGATGGCCGACAGCTTTACCGTGTTGGCGATGGCGTGGGCGGCAGCGGCGATGGCATCGGCGCCGGTCGCCTGGGGTTTGGTCTGCGTGGTGTGCACGATCGCGTCGTAGGTCGGGTCCTTTTCGACCTCGATGGCGATGCGGTTCATCATCTGGATTGCTTCGAGCGGGAACTGGCCGACCGAGCTTTCCGCCGACAGCATGATGGCATCGGCGCCGTCGAACACGGCGGTGGCAACGTCCGATACTTCGGCGCGGGTCGGCACCGGCGACGAGATCATGCTTTCCAGCATCTGCGTCGCGATCACGACCGGCTTGCCGGCAGCGCGCGCCTTACGAGTAATCTCCTTCTGCAGGCCGGGCACGCGCTCGACCGGCATCTCGACGCCGAGGTCGCCACGCGCGACCATCAGGCCGTCGACGGCTGTCACGATATTATCGAGGTCGCCGATCGCCGACGGCTTCTCGATCTTGGCCATGATCGCCGCGCCCTGTCCGATCAGTTGCCGCGCCATGCGCACATCTTCCGCTCGCTGCACGAACGACAGCGCGATCCAGTCGACGCCGAGGCGCAGCGCGTAGTCGAGGTCGGCACGATCCTTGTCGGTGATGGGGCTGATCGGCAGCAGCGTGTCCGGCATCGCAATGCCCTTGCGGCTGGCGAGCGCACCGCCGACGGCGACCTCGGCCGTAATCCGTGTCGCACTCGCCTCGACAACGCGCATGCGCAGCTTGCCGTCGTCGAGCAGCAGGTTGTGACCGGGCTCGATCGCTTCGAAGATCTGCGGATGCGGCAGGAAGATGCGCTCGGGCGTGCCGGCCGCCTCCTCTCGGTCGAAGTGGAACAGCGCTCCTTCTTTGACGATTGCACGCCCGCCGCCCATTTCGCCGACACGGAATTTCGGCCCCTGCAGATCGCACAGGATGCCGATCGGGCGCTTGAACGCGACCTCGGCGTTGCGCACGGTCGAATGCAGCTTGCGGGCAACGTCGTGGCTGGCATGGCTCATGTTGATGCGGAACACATCGACGCCGGCTTCGAACAGCCGCTCGAGCATCGAAGGTTCGGAACTCGCGGGCCCCAGTGTCGCTACGATCTTGACCCGCCGATTGCGCCGCATTTCCCCACAACTCCTCAAGGATCGGTGAGGCGGATCGTCCAGTCCCTGGCCTCGCCGGTATCGACTTCGAAAAACCCTGCCCGCTTATAGCCTCGTTTCGGGCAGTCCTTGACATCCCTTATGACGAACGAACGATCTGCCGTGCACATAAAGTTGGTGCCGCCCCATTCGCCGGAGCGGTCGTAATCGACAGCATGGACGTAGATATAGCGGCTCGGCATGATCTTGAGCAGCGTTTCACAGGACTGCGAGGGGATGTTCCACCAGCCCTCTGTCGCCCAGCCCTTCTGATCCTGATAGCCGATGGCGACGCCGAGCCGGCTCGATGTGGCATTGCACAGCTTCAAGTCGGCGGCAGCCGGGGCGGCGAACAGGATGACGACGACGCCAAGCGCCATGGACCCGGCCAAAGATCGAGAGGCAAGTTTCATCAAAGCAGGGTCTCTCAGGGGTCGACAAGGATAACGCGGAAATCGTTGACGTTGGTCTGGGTCGGCCCGCGTGAAACGAGATCCCCCAGGGGAGCAAAAAAATTCGAGGAATCGTTGTTGGCGAGGAACGTGGCCGCATTGAGGTTCTGCGCACGTGCCCGCGCAAGGGTGTCCGGAAACACCATGGCGCCGGCAGGATCGGTCGCATCTCCGCTGCCGCCGTCGATGCCATCGGTATCGGCGCCGAGTGCGTGAATACCGGCAGCGCCATCGAGCGCAATCGCCAACCCCAGGGCATATTCCTGGTTCGGACCGCCGGCGCCGTTGCCGGTCACGGTGACAGTGAACTCTCCGCCGGAGAGCAAGGCAACACATTCGCCACGTTGCCGGGCATCGAGCGCGAGAGCGGCATGCGCGCGCCCGGCATCGCGCGCCTCGCCTTCGAGCGCATCACCCAACAGTTGCACGCGATACCCCATTGCGCGAGCCTGTGCAGCTGCGGCTTCAAGGGAGACATGCGGCGCGGCAATAATCTTGTAGTCGGCGTGCTGAAGCGCCGGGCTGCCCGGCTTCAAGGTTTCGTTGGCAGGGTCGGCCAGCGCCGTCAAGATCTCCGGCGCAGCATCGATATTGAATCGTTTCAGCACTGCGCGCGCGTCAGTCAAAGTCGATGGATCGCCAACCGTCGGCCCCGAGCCGATGCTGGCCGGCTCGTCGCCCGGCACGTCGGAGATCGCCAGCGTCAGGAGCCGGGCCGGATGAGCGGCGGCTGCAAGCTTCCCGCCTTTGATCCGCGACAGGTGTTTGCGCACGGTATTGATTTCGCCGATCGGCGCCCCGGCGCGCAGCAGTTGCCGGGTCAGCTCTTGTTTGCCCGTGAAGCTCACGCCATCGACGGGCTGACACCAGAGCGCCGAAGCCCCTCCCGACAGCAACACCAACACCAGATCGTCAGATCCGGCCGCCTCGGCGAGTTCAAGAGCGCGTGCGGCGGCAGCGACGCTGTTTGCATCGGGAACGGGATGCGCGGCTTCGACAATTGCCAGGTGTTCGGCCGGCAGCGCGAAGCCGTGGCGCGTGGTGACGAAGCCCGATACGTGGCGAATCTCGGTCGTTGCGACATAATGCTGCTCGGCAGCAACCGCCATCGCCGCACCCGCCTTACCCGCCCCAATGACAATGATGCGTCCCTGAGGCGGCACGGTCGGCAGGTGAATAGGCAGACAGGCGCGCGGGTGGGCGGCAGCAACGGCGGTTTCATACAGCGCCATCAACGTCTGCCGTTTGGCGGCATCGCTATCGACTTGCATCGGCGCCATCACAACATTGCCCCCCCGGCCAACGGCTCATTTGCTGGATCGGCGGCAAGGCGTCAAGATGCGAGGCCCATGCCCGCTGTCATCCGGCGGCCAGCAGCAGAACCCCGGCCACGATCAGCGCCGCTGTCCAGAGCAGATCGACGTTGATCCAGGCGCGCCGCAACACCTCCAGTCCAATCCATTCGTAGACGGCTACCGCGGTTGCCGTAGTGACGACGAGCATGACCAGGGTGTGCAGCGCCAGGCCGGCCGTGACCGCCAGCAGCAGGCCTTCGCCTGACGAACCGGCGCCTGCGGCAATGCAAATCGGCAGCATCGCAGGCCACAGCATCAGCCCCGCGCCATGCGCCGTCGCCATCAAGAACGACCACAGGCCGAGCCCGACGAGCCCCACCTGCATGCCAAAGCGGACGCGATGGCGATGGCCATAGCGCCAATGATAGACCGCCCAGCCGATCAGTGCGAGGCCGGTGACGAGGCGCG
>JBGTIU010000051.1:0-5818 GCA_041745515.1 Hyphomicrobiaceae bacterium
ACCCGAAGGGCGGGGTAATTTCGATGACAGGGTGCGTCGCGACGCTTGACCATAGGTGGGCTATGCTCTGCGCGCCGCTCCTGCCCTGTCATCGAAATTACCTCCGTGCCGACCCCAACCCTTTGAGAAGGTCGGGCTAGCGCCTATGCTCGGCAGTTTACTCCGGGCTCGCCGAGATGGAGCCTGAACTAACGGAACTGTGTAGCCGGAAAGCCCAAGTCCATGGCTCACGACAAACGGGTTCTGCGCTCGATCGAGACCGTCGATGGCGGCCGGTGCGTGGACCTGTTCGTGCGACCGGACGGCACCTTCGGCTTCGAGGAATATCGCCGCGACGTCGAGGATAACCGAGGCTGGTTCGCCATCGGCCATCACGCTGGTGCCGTGTTCGAGAGACAGGAGGACGCGCTCGCGGCGGCGTTGACCAGGGTGCAATGGTTGCGGGATGTGGCAACGGGTTAAACCCACCGACGGTTTCGAGATTGGCTATCGGGCATTCTTGGCCCCTATGCCGTGGCTACTAAAATGCATAATCTTTGAGATTGCGGGTGGGGCTGCCGATCTCGGACTCCTGGCCCAAATTGACGGCTGTTCACCCGGGCAACTCACTGGGGAGCGCGCAACTTGGTACGACTACGAAAAGTAATCAACGGCGATCGCCGGCCGGACGCGGTGGCGAGTCAGCTCCACGTCGCTCTCGACAACATGCCGGGCGCACTCGTCTACACTGACGACGATCTGAATTTCATTTTTTGCAATGAGCGCTTCAAAGAAATGTACCGGGTGCCGCGGGAGCTGCTCGAGCCCGGCCGGCCCTATCCCGATTTCCTGCGCTGCCTCGCCGAGAACGGCTACTACGGCGACGGCGACGTCGATGCGCTCGTCGCCCGCCGCGTCGAAAGCCTGCGCAATCCGACCGGCAAGAGCTTCGAGGACCGCACGCCGGACGGCCGGTGCTACCGCATACTTCGCCGCCGTGCGGCAGCAGGCGGCACGGTCACGGTGATGACCGACATCACCGAGCAGAAGCAGGCCGAGGAGGATTTAGCTCGCAAGGAGGCCCAGCTCCACGTCGCGCTCGACAACATGCCGGGGGCGCTCGCCTACACGGACGCAAACCTTTGTTTCGTTTTTTGCAACGACCGCTTCAAGGAGATGTACCGCGTCCCGGCCGAACTGCTCCAACCCGGCCGCCCGTACGTTGATCTGCTGCGCTATCTTGCCAGCAACGGCTACTACGGCGACGGTGACATCGACGCCCTGGTCGCCCGGCGCGTCGAGAGCCTGCGAAATCCGACCGGCAAAAGCTTCGAGGATCGAACGCCGGACGGGCGGTGCTATCGCATCCGTCGCCGTCGGGCGGGGATGGGTGGCACAGTCACGGTGATGACCGACATCACCGAGCAGAAAGAGGCCGAGCGCGAGCTGATCGAAGCCAAGCAGCGAACAGAGGAAGCGAGCAGGCTCCTTGCCGAAAAGAATGCGCTCCTCGAGACCCTTTCCGCCAAGCTGTCGAAATATCTTTCGCCGCAGATTTACCAGTCGATCTTCCGGGGCGAGCAAGGCGCGGAAGTTTCCTCCAAACGCAAGAAGTTGACGATCTTCTTTTCCGACATCGCCGGCTTCACCGAGACCACCGACAATCTGGAATCGGAAGAGCTGACCGACGTCCTCAATCACTACCTCACGGAGATGTCCACCATTGCACTGAGCCACGGCGCCACCATCGACAAATACATCGGCGACGCCATGCTGATGTTCTTCGGCGATCCGGAGTCCAAGGGAGTCAAGGAGGACGCTCACGCGTGCGTCATGATGGCGATCGCAATGCAGCGCCGCATGCGTGAGTTGGAACAGGAATGGCGGAAACGCGGGCTGGAGCGGCCGTTCCGCATCCGCATGGGAATAACCACCGGCTTTTGCACCGTTGGAAATTTCGGCAGCCGCGACCGCATGGACTACACCATCATCGGCAACGAGGTGAACCTTGCGGCACGCCTGCAGTCCGCTGCGGAACCGGGTGGCATTCTGCTGTCCCACGAAACCAATGCCCTCGTGCAGGACTTGGTGTTGACCGAGGAACACCCGCCGATGACAGTGAAGGGCTTCGTGAGGCCGATCAACACCTACAAGCTGCTTGGCACCTATAAGGAGCTGGTGGACGAAGGCAGGGTCGTGCTTCAGGAACGGGACGGCTTGCGTGTGTTGGTTGATCTGACGAAGCAGGTCAGCTCCGAAGCAATTGCAGTCCTGGAAGAGGTCCTCGCACAACTGAAGAAACGCAGCCGCGATCACGCGGAAGGCCAGCAGTAGGATCCGCTTTCGCAGGCTTGGTGATCGAACTCCGCCCCCGAGAACCCGCGCAAGCCCAAACCTCTTTACCCCACCCCCTCCAACACCCTCGCCTCGATCTCCAACGGCTCGACGCGCACGCCGTCGCGCGTAACAGTGACGAAGCTTTGCGGTGGCACCGCCTGCCAGCCATCGCGCACGTCATCGAGCGGCTCGGAGACGACGAGCGTACCGGACCCGTCCGGCAGCATCTTGGTATAGAGCGACGGTGGAGCCAAGTCGGTGGCATAACGTGCCGCGTAGATCGCGGTGCCGTCGCTCCAGGCCGACGTGAAGCGGAAGGCCGACTTGATTCCGGCGTCCGACTGCATTCGCGTCACCGTCTCGATAACGGCCGCGCAAGCGGTCTTGGGTGACGCGCCCAGGTCATCGCCAATCATCATCAGGAAAAGCGCCTCGCTGTCAGTAGTGCCGCCGCGTCCCTCGTAAAGCTCGTCCGGGATCAGCCCATCGATGCGGCGGCGCAGCTTGTCAAACCCGCCGACCTGACCGTTGTGCATGAACATGTGGCGACCATGGCTGAACGGATGACAGTTGGCGCGCGTCGTAGCTGCCCCGGTCGAGGCGCGCACGTGCGCGAAGAACAGCGGGGTACGAATCTGATACGCGAGGCTTTTCAGGTTTTCATCGCTCCATGCGGGGCGGATGTCGCGAAACACGCCGGGCGTCTCCCGTTCGCCATACCAGCCGAGGCCAAAGCCGTCGGCGTTCATCTCGCTTTTCGCCTCGCGGCTGTGCCGGCTCTGCGCAATCAGCGACTGGCACGGCATGCACACGAAGTCTTCGACGAAAACCGGTTCCCCAAGGTAGGCGATCCATCGGCACATGGTGTTTCCCCTTCGGCATCCCCGATTCGCGTACGGCCTTATCCAAGCCGATTGCGGCGGCCGTTGGATAGGGGGATTTTCGAAAAGATAGGTGTTACCGGCGCAGCATGGCGCCGAAGCTGCGCCGAAGCCGGCGCACCTGGGCGAGGCCGTCCTGCGTGATCTCGTACATGCCGTTCGCGGGTTGATCGATGATGCCGAGTTTTTTCAAGCGGTGCAGCTGGGATACGACCGCGGCGCTGGTGTCGCTGAAGCCGGCGGTTTCGAGCGCTCGTGTCAACTGACCAAGCGAAAACGCGCGCTGATCGGCTTCGAGCGTTTCCAGCAGCAGCATTTCGCGCACGCGGCTACGCTGATTGCGACCGATGTCATCGACGTGCGGTGTGGGCGGCGTGGCGACGCTTGCGGCAACAACCGACGCGCCGTTCACAGCCGGCATTGTCGCGACAGTCGCCGCGGGCTCGGTGTCATCGATCAGCGTTGCCAGTGCGTCGAGCTGCTCGCGGATGCGTTCGATCTGCTGGCGAACGTCATCGGGCGCGGTGACGGAAAGTGCCGTTAAAGGTTTCATTATGCCCGTCTTGAAGGATTGATAGAGCCGGTCGCCAATGGCCAGCTGGTCAACCTCCCCCTGCAAATCGAATTCTCGATGCGAGCCAACGCTCTGATCACGCCACGCCATTGGATACGTTCCATTTCCGGTGCGCTGTATTCATCGCATGCACTTTGCATTTCCTGCAATAATATTCGATTTGATACTTAACATTGCATCGCATTCTATATGAGCTTAACGGTTTTATTCATTGAATTATCGCTATTTTTTATGGTTTCGATTTCGCAGATTCTCAATCCGCCTCATTTCAGAGGATTGCAACGCCAGCAATGCGGGCTCCCTTGCAGAACGCTCGATGTGTTCGAGTTGCATAGCCTCAAATCCTGCCGATTACCACCTTCTGCATCCAACGCATCCCTTCACCGTCCTGGCTCCCGCAGCCTCTCGACGACGGACGGTGGTTTATGTTTCACGAATTCAGCACGGCATTTCTGCCTAGCGACGTCGGCATACTGCCCCCCGTCGCCGGCATCCTCGACAGCATCGTCCTGGACTTCACAATCCGCGACCTGGCGTTCTGGTTCAAGATCATGACCTGGAGCGAATTCGGCTGGGCCGTGACAGCATTCCTCGCCATCAAGATCGTGTGCGACCGGATCGAAGCTCGTGTGCTCGGACTCGTCCTGCCACATGTGAAACGCTTGGTCGCGACACGTTACCCCCGCTTGGGTCAGCGGTTCGATCAGGCCGCGGTCAGAGCGTGACGTTCGCGCTATGCTGGCGACTGTGGTGCTGTACGCCGGACTGCCGCCACATCGTGGATACTTTGCAGGACCTTTGGGTGCTGACGGCCAAGCCGGTCGAGGTCTTCGCGGTCGAGCACGAGCGCCCGGACCCGCCCGAGTGCCCGCACGGTGTGCGACCGAGGTCTCTGTTCAAGCAGCGCCATTTCGCCGAGGAAGTCGCCCTCCTTCAGCAGGATGTCTCCGGCCTCACGCTCAACGACGACTTCACCGGAGACGATGAAGAACATGTTGTCGCCGGGCATGCCACGCCGCACCAGCACGTCGCCGGACTCGAAGGTGCGCGAGTAAAGCAGGGTAATGATCTGCGATACCGCGGTCGCATCGAGCCCGGCGAACAGCGGCACGCGTGCGACCAGCGACCACGACACCATGAAGTCGCGTCGCGTGGATTCGCGGCTGAAGCCGGTCGCAATGATGCCGACCGGCAGCGCGAATGTGGCGATCCCAAGAATGATGATGACCCCGCCAAAGGCTCGGCCGAGGCCTGAGATCGGCACGACGTCGCCGTATCCGACCGTCGCCAATGTCACCACAGACCACCAGGCTGCGGCCGGAATGCTGCCGAACGCAATCGGTTGTAGATCGCGCTCGATGAAATACATGCCGGTGGCCGAAAACAACAACAGCGTCAGCATGATCATGAACGCGCCGAACAGCGCGCTGCGCTCCGCTGCAAGCACGCGCCCGAGCGAAACCAGCGCCGGCGTGTACCTCGCAATCTTCAAAAAGCGGAGCATCATCAGCGGCCAGGCGTCGGCGCCGACGCCCCAGGCGATCAGCGCGGGCAGAAACGCCATCAGATCGATGATCTGCATGGGCTGGCTGGCAAACCGCAGGCGACCTTGCCACGCGGGCCCGGCGGCAAAGAACGGCAGCTCGACACACGACCAGATCCGCAAGCCGTACTCGATCGCAAACACCGCGACCGAAACGCTGTCGATCAGCTGGAACCACATGCCGTAGCTGGAGCGCAGGTCCGGCATCGACCACGCGGCACAAACGGCGACGTTCGCAAGGATCAGCAGGATCAGTGATAGATGCAGCACCGTCGACCGGAGTCCATGCCGGATGCTTCCTTCCAGCAGATCAAGGACGGCGCGGCGCGTTCGGCTCCCGCCCTGCTGACCGCCCGCGTCCGCCACGGCTGCACCTCCGCGTTATCCTTGCATCAGGCTCCGGCCAACTGCTTCACGCGCGCTTCGATGGCGGCGATGGCTTCACCCGCCTTCGCCCCATCGGGACCGCCGGCCTGCGCGAGGTCGGGCCGGCCGCCCCCTTTG
>JBGTIU010000052.1:0-47637 GCA_041745515.1 Hyphomicrobiaceae bacterium
AGCTTCTGCCGCCGCTGCGGCGGCTGCACCTGCAGCAGCGGCGCCGTCCCCAGCGGAGCCCGCCGCCACAAAATAAGGGCCATCATTATAAGGCGTCATCTAATCCCGCGAGTTTATTTATTCATAGCCCCGCGTTTTTAACCATTCTTTGACGCGAACTGCCGAATAAACTAATCGTTCATAATTGTAGTATTTGATCCCCTTTGCGGAACTACGTGTATTCGTCGCTTAGGGTGTGTCAGTCATGACGACGTTATCGGCCTCGATGTGGCGGCGAACCAGGCTGCGCGGCGGCCGTGCCTCCAGCGCGTTGGGCAAGGACGAAAGCGGTGCGACGGCGATCGAGTTCGCCATGGTTGGATTTCCGTTTTTGGCGATGATGTTCGGCATAATCGCGATTGGGCTGTTCTTCTTCACCACATTCTCGCTCGAAAATGCCATCGAGCAGGCCTCACGGCCAATCCGCACCGGCGAAGCACAGACCGACGGGATGACCAAGGAGCAATTCAAGGCCAAGGTCTGCGCACATGCTCCCATTTACATCGACTGCGCCGGCAAAATGCGGGTCAACGTGCAGAATTTTGCGCTGACCGATGTGATCACGCCGCCCGCCTGCACCGACGGCGGCGGTGCCCTGGTGCCGCCCGCCAGCGAGACATACGCACCCGGCGCCGCCAACCGTATCGTTCTCGTCACGGTTTGCTACCAGTTCGATCTGGCCGGCTCTATTCCTTTCCTGAAGCTTGGCTCTGGCAGTGGTGATGCTGCGATGATCCAGGCGTCCACGACCTTCAAGATCGAGCCCTACTCCTGATCGGACTGCGCGCGCAGACACCTAGAGCCAGAATTGATGTACGAAAATCGAGGCACGTCATGCGGTTCCTACTCCTGAAACCTTGGACGACGAATGTGTTCGCGCTGCTGCGCCGTTGTAGACGCGACACCCGCGGCATGGCCGTGGTCGAATTCGCCATGCTTCTCCCGTTTCTGTTCTTTTTGCTCGTAGGCACGGTTGAAATCAGCCAAGTCTTGACGATCGACCGCCGCGTGACACAGATCGCGAGTTCGACTGCCGATCTCGTGGCACGGGAAAAAACCATCACCACTGCCGAGATCAACAACATCATGACCATCGCGCGGGTCTTGATGGAGCCCTACGATCCAACGTTGCTGCGGATCACGCTGTTGAACGTCGGCGCCAACATCACCAACGCGTCAAACACAAAGGTTTGTTGGTCTTACAATTTCCAGGGTGGCGCCAATACTTATGCCGACAATGCGGCCTATACTTTGCCCGCAGGCGTGGTCGACAAGGGTTCCAGCGTCATGGTGGCAGAGGTGCATTACTATTACACGCCGCTGATATTCAAGATTTTCGTCGAGACTGCGTTGGACAACAGCAGCACCGCGATACAGGACAAGTTTTACCTGAAGCCGCGCCAATCGGCGATGATCCAATATAATGGCAGCCCGCTCTGCGTGGTAACTTGAACCATCATCAAGTTGTTGATGTAGGTTGCGCCGTTGCCATTTCTGGGGCAGGCCACACCGTGTCCCCTGTGTGGGGAGCCAGCGAATTCGCGTAGTAGGCGATCAGCGTCGCAGCATCCGGCGCGATTGTCAGCATGCCATCGGTCGAAGCTACCAGCCGGCGCAGCAACAGCATCCGCAGTCCCAGATCGACTGCATATTCGGCATCGGCGCGCGGCACATAGACCTCGACGCCCGCCGCCGACAGTCGCTGTATCAGCTCCAGAATCGCGGCCTTCAACTCCAGTGTCGACAACGGCCGACCGTTGGCCTCGACCAGGGCCAGCGCTGCGAGACTGACGGGCAGCGCCGGCACCGCCCGTCCGACGCCGTCCATCAGGCGCTCGGCCAGCCGCTTGATCTCGTCGAACCGGCCGTACTGCGAAAGTGTCCGAAAGTCGATGCGACGTTGGCCGAGATAGTCGCGCAACGACAGCGGCCGGCCGAAACTGACGCAGGCATAGCCGTAACGATAGCGCCGTCCGGTCAGCCGGCCGCTCACGTTGCGCGCAAAGAACTTCAGGAAGGTCCCGATCTCGAAGTCGAAGCGTGGCCGTTCGCCGCTAGGGACATTGGCGACCGCCGTCAGAATTCGATCCTCGAGCACCCGATCGTAGTTGAGGCCAACCGGCACGAACACGATGTCGCGCGGCCCCTGCGGGTCGAAATCCGAAACCATGTAGGAAAGCAGCCCGAATTTGGCCGGTTGCAGCGCGCCGTCGCGCGACAGGCCACCCTCCGGGAAGATTGCCTGCGTCACTCCGGCAGCGGTTGCCAGATGCACGTAACGCGACAGCACGCGCCGATACAGCCGATTGCGGCTATCGCGCCGGATGAAATAGGCGCCCATCAGCCGGATCAGACCGGCAAGCCCAGGGATGCGCGCCCATTCGCCGACCGCGTAGCTCAGCGCCGAGTTGCCGGACACGAGGTGGGTGACGAGCACGTAGTCAAGATTGGAACGGTGGTTGATGACGAACACCACAGCCGCGTCGGGTGGAATCTGTTCGAGAGCGGTCGCATCGCTGGCCCCGACCCTGACGCGGTAGAGCGCGGTCGACAGCCAGCGGGCCAAACGCGTGCCCAGCTTGAAGTAAAGCGTTGCGCTGAATGCCGGGACGATCTCGCGGGCGTAGCGCCTGGCGCGTGCAGCTACCCGTTCGGTCGGCTCGCCGGTCAATCCGGCTTCAGTTGCAATCTCGGCCTGGATGGCCGGATCGAGCAGCAACTGCTCCACCACCTGCCGTTGGCTCGCGAGCTTGAAGGGCGCAATCGGTAGCTTGAGGCGTCGGTTGAGAATGCCGATGGTCCGGCCGCGACGGTATGAAAACCAAGCTCCGAGCAGCGGCAGCACTGCGCGATCGGCGATAGCGATCGCAGCCAGCAACCCCAACACTACAACCGCCCAAATCGGCAGCGCGACTCCGTCGACCACCAAGCTTCCCCCCAACGCCACGGATTGCGCCGGTGAGGCTAACAAATGAAAACGCAGGTTGCTAGCGAGGCGTCTCGGGCTTGGTAACCGGCAGCGACCCCGTGGTCATGTCGGTTGTGTTGCTAGGTAGCGCAAACACCGCCGATCCGTCTGCTCTGATGCGAACCGCGCCGGTGATTGTCTGCTCGGTTACATGGATCAATCCGAACCAGGTCTGATCGCGCGGTAGAAGCTTTTGCTGCAGGTTGGTCCACGTGTCCTTGGCTGCGATGCCGTCGACAAACGTCTTGGCAGACGGCGTAAACACGAACGCAATGAGGGTTGCCACGGCGATCACGGCCGAATCACCCAACTGCTTGCCATCGAACAGCTTCATTGCCGACCCAAACGAGGCCTTGATCCGGGTATTGAACACGTCGACGCTGTAGATCTCGTCCAAGATCAGGTGTGTGAGGTAGCCGAGGAACATAAAGGCGCCGGCAAGCCACGCGACCCCTTCGTGCTTGTCCAAGGCGTACTTGAAGATGATGGCGGTGAGAAACCAGAAGAAAACGGCCGCCAGAATCGAATGCCAGATGCCGCGATGGTAGGAGAAGCGGTGGAACAGTGCTTGCAGCCCATAGCGGACCCCGACCAGTGTGCCGAGCCAGAACACCCACATTTCCGCGACCGAATACTTGTAGGCGAACGAGAACAGCACGGCGAACGACAGAAAAATCGCAAGCCCGCCGAACAGAGCCTGTGCCGGCCGGCTTTCTTTCAGGTCGACGTCAGGCATCACACTGCCAAGCACACCGGCCATGGTCACTGCGACGAGGTTCTCGGGAGCGATCACGTCGGCCGCTAATGTCAAGGTCGCGAGCGCGCCGCTGACGACGGTGCCTACCGCGATGTGGGTCGTGAAGTTCGCCATCGTCCGCGCCTCGTTGCTCCGCTCCGGGAATTGAGCCCTTCAGCAGCATCTGATTCGTCGCTGCTAGGCGAGGCGGCGCAGCCGTAAATTCCGTGGACAATTCCTGCCCGGTATTCGGAGCTTGATCAGTCGCCGTGCGCCGTGACACGACAACACAGCGAACCTGTACCCCCACCGGAGCCGACCGCATTGTCGCCAAACCGCACCATCATCGGCCATCTGGCGCTGGCGAGCATTCTGGTTGCGGTCGCCGTGATGGCGCTCAAGTACCTGGCCTATGCCAAAACCGGCAGCGTTGCGCTTTATTCGGACGCGCTCGAAAGCCTGGTCAATGTGGCAACAGCGCTGGCGGCTTTCGTCGCCGTCAAGATTGCGCAACGGCCAGCCGACCGACGGCACCCCTTCGGCCACCACAAGGCGGAGTATTTTGCCGTCGCACTCGAAGGCGCCCTGATCCTGGTGGCCGCGCTGCTGATTCTGCGGCAGGCCTACGATGCGTGGATCGAGCCACGTACGCTGTCGGAGCCGATGGCGGGCATAATGATCAACGGCGTTGCGACGCTGCTCAACGCGAGCTGGGCATGGGTGCTGATCGGCCAGGGCCGTTCGCGCAAATCTCCGGCTCTGGCAGCCGATGGCTGGCACCTTGTCACGGATGTCATCACATCGGCTGGCGTGCTGGCGGGTCTGGCGGTTGCGACCGTCACGGGTTGGTCGCTCCTCGATCCCGTGCTGGCGGCGCTCGTCGCTGTAAACATCGTGTGGGCTGGATGGCGCATCATGAACTCATCGGTCAGCGGGCTGATGGACGAAAGCGTCACGGCCGACATATTGGCCGAGATCCGCCGCGTGATTGCGTTGAATGCCGATGGCGCATTGCAGGTGCATGACTTGCGGACGCGAACCGCAGGACCGGCAACCTTCGTCGAGTTTCATCTCGTCGTGCCGGGCACCATGACGGTCGCGCGCGCACACGGCATATGCGACCGCCTGGAAGCTGCGCTCAACGAGTTCATCGATGACGCGCAAATTCTGATTCACGTCGAGCCCGAAGCGGAAGCCAAGGCCAAGGGCGCGCTCGTGCTGTGATCGCGCATCGTGCGCTTCCCAAATCCGCGCCGGCGTGCAAGCTAACCGGATTGAATTGAGGAGCCGTCATGCCGGACAATGCTCTGCGCCAGCAGGCGCTCGACTATCACGAGGCCGATCCGCCGGGTAAGATCGCCATTCATGCGACCAAACCGGTCGCCAATCAGCACGATCTCGGGCTCGCCTACTCGCCCGGCGTTGCGCACGCCTGCATCGCCATCGCCGAGGATCCGGCCAACGCTTACCGCTACACCGCGCGCGGCAATCTCGTCGGCGTCGTCACCAATGGCACGGCGGTGCTGGGCCTGGGCGATATCGGCCCGCTGGCCTCAAAGCCCGTGATGGAAGGCAAGGCGGTCCTGTTCAAGAAATTCGCTGGTATCGATTGCTACGACATTGAAATTGCCGAGAAAGAGATCGAACCGTTCGTCGAAGCGGTGGCGCGGTTGGAGCCGACGTTCGGCGGCATCAATCTTGAGGACATCAAGAGCCCGGAGTGTTTCGAAATCGAGCGTCGTTTGCGAGCGCGCATGAACATCCCGGTGTTTCACGACGATCAGCATGGCACCGCCATCGTGGTTGCCGCCGGCATCGTCAACGGCCTGAAGATTGTCGGCAAGCGCATCGAGGACGTGAAGCTCGTCTGCTCGGGCGCGGGGGCCGCCGCACTCGCCTGCCTCAACCAGCTCGTCAGCCTTGGTCTCAGGCGGGAGCAGATCATCGTCTGCGATGTGAAAGGCGTTGTCTACAAGGGCCGCAAGGAACTGATGGACCCCTACAAAGAGCCGTATGCTCGCGAAACGCGCGCCCGTTCCATGGCGGAGGTGATCGAAGGCGCCGACGTGTTCCTTGGGCTTTCCGCAGGCAAGATCGTGACCCGGGAAATGATCGCGAAAATGGCGCCGGAGCCGCTGGTCTTTGCGCTTGCCAATCCTACTCCCGAGATCATGCCGGAGGACGTGAAGGCCGTGCGTCCCGATGCGATCATCGCCTCCGGCCGCACCGACTACCCGAACCAGATCAACAACGTGCTGTGCTTTCCATTCATTTTTCGTGGCGCTCTTGATGTGGGCGCGACGACGATCAACGAGGAGATGAAGAAAGCTGCCGTCGTCGCGCTGGCCTCGATCGCCGAAAGCGAAGCCTCCGACGTGGTGCTGTCGGCATACCGCGCGGAGACATTCGTGTTCGGTCCCGACTACATCATCCCGAAACCGTTCGATCCGCGGCTTATTCTGGAGATCGCGCCGGCCGTTGCCCGTGCCGCGATGGAGAGCGGTGTGGCCACGCGCCCGATCACCGATTTCGAAGTGTATCGGGAAAAGTTGTCCAGATTCGTCTATCGCTCGGGCTTCGTGATGAAGCCGATCTTCGATCTGGCCAAATCCGAACACGCACGCATGCCGATGCGCCTGGTTTTCGCCGAGGGCGAGCATCCGTATGTTCTGCAAGCCGCCCAGCAGGTCATCACCGAGAAGCTCGCGCGTCCGATTCTTGTCGGCCGCCGCGACACCATCAAGCGCATGCTGACGCATTTGGGCGTCCGACTAAAAGTTGATCAGGATTTCGAAATCTTCGATCAGAGTACCGATCCCCGCGTTCCTGCGATGACAGCCGAATACGAACGCCTCGTCGAGCGCGAGGGCGTTTCGCCGTCACACGCCCGCCGCATCGTGCGCGGCGGATCGACCGTTACGGCTGGTCTGCTGTTGAAGCGCGGTGACGCGGACGCCATGATCTGCGGAGCAGTCGGGCGCTATCACACGCAGCTGCGACACGTCTCTCAACTGATCGGCAAGCGGCGTGGCGTGCGGGGCTTCGCGACGCTATCAGGCCTGATCCTGCCGACCGGGCCGCTGTTCATTGCCGACACCTACGTCAGCTACGATCCCGATGCCGAGCATCTGGCCGAGATTACTCTGCTGGCCGCCGAAGAAGTGCGGCGCTTCGGATTGGAACCGAAGGTCGCGCTGCTGTCGCACTCGAATTTCGGTTCAGAGCACACGGGGTCGGCGCGTAAGATGCGGGAGGTGCTGACCACGCTCAACACTTGGGCGCCGGAGCTCGAAGTCGAAGGCGAGATGCATGCCGATGCAGCGCTATCGACATTCATCCGCGACGAGATCTTTCCCCATTCACGGCTGAAGGGCGCAGCCAACCTACTCATCATGCCGGGGCTCGATGCCGCCAACATCGCTTTCAACTTGTTGAAGGCCGTGTCGGGCGCGGTATCCGTCGGTCCGATCCTGCTCGGTGCGGCACAGCCGGTGCATATTGTTACGCCATCGGTCACGGTGCGCGGATTGCTCAACATGAGCGCCATCGCCGTGGTTAACGCCGCGCGCGAAGCCGCCAAACCGAGCCTCGGGGCCGCCTGATCGACCCGTTCCGTTCTTCCCAACTGGAGTACGTTATGACCGACATCCACATCCATTATCTGCATGGCCGGGACATCGAGGCCCTTGCTCTTACGGATGATGAGATCATCGCCGCTGTTGAAAGCGCCCTGGTGGCGCAGGCGACGGGTCGAGCGATCATCGAGCCGCGCGTGCACCTCGTGCCGGAGAAGGGCTCGACACGCGGTCATTTCAACGTGTTGCGCGGCGTCGTGCAGCCGCTGGGTCTGGCGGGCGTCAAGATCGTCGGTGATTTCTTCGACAACTACCAGCACGACTTGCCGTCCGAGATGGCAATGCTTTACCTCGCGGATCCCAGAACCGGTCGCCCGATCGCCATGATCGACGCGACCGCGATCACGACGATGCGCACCGGCGCAGTGACCGCGATTGGAGCAAAATACCTGGCGCGAAAAGGCTCCAAGATTTTGGGGCACGTCGGTGCGCGGGGCACAGCGTTCTGGAACATCAAGCTGATGGCTCGGCTCTACGATTTCGACGAGGTCCGTGTGCACTCGCGGCGCAAGGAAAGCCGGGATGCGTTCGCCGCGAAAATTGGCAAGGCGATCGGAAAAAAGGTAGTCGCGACGCCGGACTGGAAGAGCTGTGTCGAAGGCGCCGACATCATCGTCGACGCCTCGCGCCTGGAAGAGCCGGCGCCGATGCTCAAGACCGCCTGGATCAAGAAGGGTTGCCTCGTCATGCCCTACGGCACCATGAGCGTCGTTGAGGATGACCTGCCCGACATCGTCGACAAGTGGGTGATGGACGACTTTGGACAGGCGCACTCCGGCAAGTTCGGGGCGTTGCGCCGGCAGATCGACAGCGGTCGGCTCAGCAAGGACAACCTGCACGCCGAGATGGGGGAGATTGTCGCCGGCCTCAAACCGGGACGCGAACGTGACGACGAGACCATCCTGTTCTGGCATCGCGGATTGTCGCTGTCCGACATCGCACTTGGCGGTGCGATTCTGGAAAAGGCCAAGCGCATGGGCATCGGCCAGCAACTGTTCTATGCGCACTTCGAAAAAGGCGGTAACCATTGAGCGCCGATCCGTTCGCCCAGGCCACTTGGGTCACCGACGTCATCCGCTTCTGGTTCGGGGAGCTGACGCCCGAGCAGTGGTTCAAGAAGGATGCGACCGTCGACCGGGCGATCAACGATCGGTATCGCGCAGTGCATGACGCCGTCAGTGCGGCCAGCGCCAATGTACTTCTTGCTGATTCCCAAACGGCGCTCGCGTCGATCGTCGTGCTCGACCAGTTTTCCCGAAACATGTTTCGTGGAACCGCGCGCGCCTTCGCTTCGGATGGCAAGGCGCTCGGACTTGCGACCGCAGCGATCGGCAACGGCTTCGACATGGCGACTGCCGTCGCACCGCGGCAGTTCTTCTATATGCCGTTCGAGCACGCCGAGGATCGAGTGCTTCAGGGCCGCAGTATCGAGCTGTTTGCCGCACTCGGCAGCGAGGAGCTGATGAAGTACGCCCTGGCACATCAGACGATCATCGAACGGTTCGGCCGTTTCCCGCATCGCAACGAGATCCTGGGCCGGGTGTCGACGGCCGAAGAGCTGGCATTTCTACAAGAGCCAGACAGCTCGTTCTAGTTCTCGTCCATTTTGAGGGCGGCGATGAACGCCTCCTGCGGGATGTCGACCGAGCAGGTGCGTTTGCTGGCTGGCTCAATCAAGCATCAAGAAAGTCGTCCACCGCAACACTGGCCTGCTTTAGAATGGCTCTCAGTGTGCCTTCTGGAACGTCGCCCGGATGATTTGGAATGGTCGTAAGCCTGCCGGTTGCCGCATTGTGCCAGATCTCATGAGATCCGGCTGCTTGACGATAAAACACGAAGCCAAGCACCCGCAGTCTTCTTGCAATGTCCCTGTATCGAAAACCAGCCAGTCGCCCCATCAGGTCGCAACGATGAGCGGATAGTCAAACGCATCCCCAGTTGGTTGAAGTTTGATAGAGCCGGGCCCTTTCGCTTGGGCCTCCAGCAGCTTCTTCGCAACGTCACGAGCTATTTCGAGTGTCTCGGCAATTGTGCGGCCCTGGGCGACAAGCCCTGGCACATCGTCCGATGTGGCCAGATAAAGCCCTTCAGGCAGTTTCTCTATATGAACCTTCGCTATACGTTCCATTGAGGCTCCTTTGGTTGCCTGCAGCACGCAATCGCTTCACATGGCCTTCTAGTTCTCGTCCATCTTCAGCGCGGCGATGAAGGCTTCCTGCGGGATGTCGACCGACCCGAACTGGCGCATCTTCTTCTTCCCGCGCTTCTGCTTGTCGAGGAGTTTTCGCTTGCGCGAGATATCGCCGCCGTAGCACTTCGCCAATACGTCCTTGCGCAATGCCCTAATGGTTTCGCGCGCAATGACTTTGCCGCCGATCGCTGCCTGGATCGGGATCTGGAACAGATGCGGCGGAATCAGGTCTTTGAGCTTTTCGCACATCACGCGGCCACGCGCTTCGGCGCGGGTGCGGTGCACGATCATCGACAGCGCGTCGACGGGTTCCGAGTTGACCAGGATGGATAGTTTGACGAGCTGTTCCTCCTCGTACCCGACGATCTGGTAGTCGAACGAGGCGTAACCCTTGCTGATCGATTTCAGCCGGTCGTAGAAATCGAACACGACTTCGTTGAGCGGCAGTTCGTAGATCACCATGGCGCGGGAGCCCGCGTAGGTCAGCTCCTTCTGCCGCCCGCGCCGATCCTGGCACAGTTTCAATACCGCGCCCAGGTAGTCGTCCGGTACCAGGATCGTCGCCTTGATCCATGGCTCCTCGATGCGGGCGATCCTGACGACATCGGGCATGTCGGCCGGGTTGTGCATTTCCATCATCGAGCCGTCGTTCAAGTGGACATGGTAGATCACGCTCGGCGCCGTGGTGATCAGCTCGAGGTTGAACTCGCGCTCCAGCCGCTCGATGATGATTTCCAGGTGGAGAAGCCCGAGAAAGCCACAACGGAAACCAAAGCCGAGTGCCGCCGAACTTTCGGTCTCGAACGAAAAACTGGCATCGTTGAGGCGCAGCTTCCCCATCGCCTCGCGCAAATCCTCGAAGTCGGCGGCGTCAGCCGGGAACAGACCGCAGAACACCACCGGCTGCGCCGGCTTGAAACCGGGAAGCGCGACGGCGCTCGTGTTCTTCTCGTCGATGATGGTGTCGCCAACGCGGGTGTCGGCCACCTGCTTGATCGACGCCGTGAAGAAGCCGACTTCGCCTGGCCCGAGCTCAGTCAGCATCTCCTGCTTGGGGCGGAAGATACCGATGCGTTCGATTTGATAGTTGGCATCGGTCGACATCAGCTTGATCTTCTGGCCCTTTTTCAGCACGCCTTCCTTGATGCGCACCAGTACCACGACGCCGAGGTAGGCGTCATACCAGCTGTCGATAAGCAGGGCCGTCAGCGGCTTGTTGCGATCGCCCTTGGGGGCGGGAAGGCGCTCGACGATGGCTTCGAGCACGGCTGGAACATTGAATCCGGTCTTGGCCGAGATCGGCACCGCATCCGACGCGTCGATGCCGATCACGTCCTCGATCTGCTGCTTGACGCGGTCGCTGTCGGCGGCCGGCAAGTCGACCTTGTTCAGAACGGGCAGGATCTCGAGGTTGCCGTCGATCGCCTGGTAGACGTTGGCAAGCGTCTGCGCTTCGACACCCTGCGATGCGTCGACCACAAGCACCGCTCCCTCGCAGGCGGCCAACGATCGCGAGACCTCGTAGGCGAAGTCGACGTGACCGGGCGTGTCCATCAGGTTCAGCTGATAGGTGTTGCCATCCTTGTGCTTGTAGTCGAGCCGCACGGTCTGCGCCTTGATGGTAATGCCGCGCTCACGCTCGATATCCATCGAATCGAGGATCTGCTCCTGCATATCGCGCAGGGCGACGTTGCCGCAGAGCTGGATCAGCCGGTCGGACAAGGTCGATTTGCCGTGATCGATGTGCGCGATGATGGAGAAGTTGCGGATCAGTGAGGTGTCGGTCATGCGCGGGGGTGTAGCACCGTCGCGGCGTTCGCAAAAGGGCAGGGGGTGGGGCGTGGTTGGCAGCGGGCCGAGGCCAGGGCAATTCAATTCTCCACTCCCACGTTCCGCCTCCCCGGAATTGACGCGCCTCTTCGCGGCAAATGTCCGGGGCCTTTACCTGCTTGGACGTGGCATGATCATGCCCCACCGCACCGGGTAAAGATCCCGGACAACCGCGCCTCCCTGCGGTCGGCACGGTTTCCGGGAAGGAGCCGAGGTTTCTTGCAGTGCGGCTGCCCTTGTCAGGCCAAGAAATTGCCGCTGCCTGGCCAGGGCGATCGGCAGGTTGGCGTCGACGAGAAACCGGCGGGTCATTCGGCTGCAAGAACCGCGTGATCAAGCTGCCGGCTGGCATACTCAAGGGCTGCGGTAATGTCGCCTTCCTCCAGATAAGGATAGTCTTCAAGAATTTCCGGTCGCCCGGCACCGGCAGCCAGCAGGTCGAGGATATCTTGAACGCGAATGCGCATGCCCCGAATAGCGGGACGGCCTCCGCATAGGTCGGGTTTGACGGTAATCCTATGAAGCTCGCTCATGGTTTGCGCTTCCGCATTCGCCGATTTGCACTCAGCTTATCACGGCGTTGGGTTGAATGCACTTCGTGCAACCGCCGCAACCTCACACCGGCCGGTCGCCCTTCTGAACCTTGAGCGCACGATTGTCGGCGGCGGGCAGCATTTTGGCCGGATCGCGGGTGACGACGCAGTCGATCACCGTCGGGCTCGAGGTGTTCGCCAGCCCCTCGGCCAGCGCCGCCGATAGCTTTTCCGGGTCAGTGACGCGGAGCCCCAAGCAGCCGAAACCTTTCGCGATTTCGGCGTAGTCGAGATCACTCAGGTCGGATGACTGGTAATTGCCTTTTCCATAGACCGCGTGCTGCAGCGCCTTCACGTAGCCGGAGGCGGCGTTGTTGAAGATGACGGTGACGAAGTTGGCGCCGACCCGCCGCGCCGTCTCCAGTTCGCCGAGGCTCATGTTGAAGCCGCCGTCGCCGGTGAGCGCCACCACGCGCCGCTCGGGCCCGATGCCAAGCTGGGCGCCGATACCACCAGGAACGCCGTAACCGATCGAGGCAAAGCCGCGATCAGGGAGGAAGTGACGTCCGGCGGCCTTGGTGTCGAACATGAGCCCGCCCCAGTGGGCCGCGAAGCCGCCGTCGGCGACGAGCACGCCGTCGGCCGGCATGATCCTGTTGAGTTCGCCCATCAGCCGGCCGGCATTGATCGGGATCTCCCGCGACTCCAGCCGGTCCGCGGCGCCACGCCGCCATTCGGCCATTCGCTTCGGGATCTCGGCGAGGTATCCAGCGCGGGCTTTCGCACGCACGCCTTTGTCGGCCAGTTCGGCGGCCAAATCGTCCAGCGCCAGTCGGGCGTCGCCGACGAGGGCGACGTCTGTGCGGGTCGTGCGGCCGATCTCTTCCGGCACAATGTCGACGTGGATCACCGGCTTGCCCGGTGTCATCAGCGCGAACCGTTTGGTGGCGATTTCGCCGAGCTTGCAGCCAACGACGAGCAGACAATCGCTGTCGGCGATCAAACCGTTGGCGATGCGGTCATACCGACCGAACAGTCCGGCCGAAAGGGGGTCGGCGCACGAGATGGCACCCTTGCCCGACATGGTGTGCGCAACGGGGATACCTTGTGACCTGGCGAGGTTCAGCAACGCCGCATGGGCTTCGGAGATGTGAATGCCGCCGCCGGCCAGGATCAGAGGGCGCTTGGCTTTGGCCAGCAATGCGGCCGCGTGCGTCAAGTCAGCGCCATCGGGTCGGTAGCGTCGGGCCTGCGCGCGCAAGGTCGACGGATCGATCCAGAAGTCTTCGGCGTCGAAGTCGTGTTCAGCGTGGGCAATGTCCTCGGGAACGTCGATCAGCACAGGGCCGGGACGACCGCTCGTCGCCACCGCAAACGCGCGGCGGAAGTGCTCCGGCACGCGTTTGATGATTTCGACGCGGATCACTTCCTTGACGACCGGTCGCAGGATTTCAAGCTGCCGCGTCTCCTGGGTCATGTTTTTCCAGGCGTGCTCGCGGTTGGTATCGCCGGTGATGGCGATCACGGGCGAGCCGGCGTTGAAGCTCTCGACCAGGCCGGTGACAAGGTTGGTGGCGCCTGGGCCGAGCGTACCATCGGCGACGCCGGGGCGGTTGGTGACCTTGGCGTAGGCATCTGCCGCGAACGCGCCGCAGCGCTCGTCGTTGATCAGCACATGCTGCAGGCCGAGCGCCCGGCAGGCCTCGTAGAACGGGAGAAGCTGAAAGCCGCCCATGCCGAACATCGGGCCGACGCCGGCCAGCTTCAGCATTTCGGCCATCGCCTGCCCGCCGCTCATGCGGCGGGTGGCGTTCGAACTTGCGCCGGATGCGGTGGCGGTCATTGATCCCGTCCTGTGCGTTTCACGGATCGGACGGCATTTCCGCCTCGCCCTCGGTGCCGTTCTCGCCATCGTCGCGGATGCGCTCGACGGAGACGACTTTCTCCGCATTATCGGTCTTGAAGATGCGCACACCTTGCGTGTTGCGGCCAGCGATCCGCACGTCGCGGACCGGACAGCGGATCAGCTGCCCAGCATCGGTGACGAGCATCAGCTGATCATTGTCCTCGATGGGGAACGAGGCGACAAGCCGTCCGTTGCGTTCGTTGACGACCATGGCGGCGATGCCCTTGCCGCCGCGGCCTGAGCGCCGGAACTCATACGATGACGAGCGCTTGCCGTAGCCCCGTTCCGATACAGTCAGGACAAATTGCTCGGCGGCCGACAAGTCGGCGATCCGCTCAAGCGTCAGGACGGTTTCACTCTCTGTTGCTTCCTCCGCATCGGACTCAGGTTCTGGCGCAGCTTCGGCTTCATCACCATTGGCTTCGGCGTTGAGCGCGCGCCGCAGCGCGGTTGCGTGCCGCGTGTACGCAGTTCGTTCGGCGGGCGTTGCGGCGACGTTGGTCAGGATCGCCATCGATATTACCGTATTGCCTTCGGCAAGTCGTATGCCGCGCACGCCGTCCGAGTCGCGGCCCTTGAACAGCCGGACATCCTCGGCGCTGAAGCGGATGCATTGCCCGTCGGCGGTTGCGAGCAGAACATCCTGCCTGATCGAGCAGATCGCCACGTCAACAATGCTGTCGCCGTCGTCGAGTTTCATCGCAATCTTGCCGTTGCGATTGATGTTCTCGAAGTCGGCGAGCGAATTCCGCCGCACGTTGCCGTTGCGAGTCGCAAACATCAACTCGAGTTCGGCCCAGCTGTTCGGATCCTCGGGCAGCGCCAGGATCGAGGTAATGATCTCGCCCTGCGCCAACGGCAGCAAGTTGATCAGCGCCTTGCCTTGGGACTGCGGCGTGCCGACCGGCAGGCGCCAGACCTTCATGCGGTAACACATACCGCGCGACGAGAAGAACAGCACGGGTGTGTGCGTCGATGCCATGAACAGACGGGTCACGACATCCTCTTCGCGCGTCGACACGCCCGACCGGCCCTTGCCCCCGCGCCGCTGTGCCCGGTAGGTCGAGAGCGGCACGCGTTTGATGTAGCCCTTGAGGCTCACCGTCACGACCACATCCTCGCGCTGGATCAAGTCCTCGTCCTCGACCTCGCCCTCGATGTCGATGATTTCGGTCAGGCGGGGGGTCGCGTACTGCGTCTTGATCGAGGCGAGCTCGCCCCTGATGATCGCGACGATGCGGGCCCGCGACGACAGGATATCGAGGAATTCCTTGATCTCGCCGGCGATCTTCTTGAGGTCGTCGCCGATCTCGTCACGGCCGAGTGCGGTCAGGCGCTGCAACCTGAGATCGAGGATCGCCTGCGCCTGTTCCGCCGACATGCGCATTGTGCCGCCGGCGCTCATCCGGCTCTTGGGGTCCGCGATCAGTTCCATCAGCGGCGCCATGTCCTTCGCGGGCCAATCGCGTGCCATCAACTGTTCTTTGGCGTCGGACGGCGATGGTGCGCGCCGAATCAAATTGATCACGTCGTCTATGTTGGCGACCGCGATCCCCAACCCGACCAGCACGTGGGCGCGATCGCGCGACTTATTGAGGAGAAACTTCGTCCGTCGCGACACCACTTCCTCGCGGAAGGCGGTGAACGCCTGGATCATGTCCTTAAGGTTGAGTTGCTCCGGCCGGCCGCCGGTGATCGCCAGCATGTTGGCGCCGAACGTCGTCTGCAGGTCCGAGAAGCGCCACAGCTGGTTGAGCACCACGTCGGCAACGGCGTCGCGCTTCAGCTCGATGACGATCCGCATACCTTCGCGGTTGCTTTCGTCCCACAGGTCCGAAATGCCCTCGATGCGCTTCTCCCTGACAAGGTCCGCAATCTTCTCTTGCAGGACTTTCTTGTTCACCTGATAAGGGATCGCCGTGACAATCAGCGCTTCGCGGTCCTTGCGAATGTCTTCCGTATGCACCTTGGCGCGCATTATGATCGAGCCGCGTCCTTTGTGGTATGCCGACAGGATGCCGCCGCGCCCCAGAATCATCGCGCCGGTCGGAAAGTCCGGGCCGGTCACGATCTGGCAAAGCTCGTCGATGCTTACTTCCGGGTTATCAAGGTGCGTCAGACACGCATCTATGACTTCGCCAAGATTGTGCGGCGGGATGTTCGTCGCCATGCCGACTGCGATGCCGCCAGCGCCATTGACCAGCAGATTGGGGAACTTAGCCGGCATCACGCTTGGCTCGCGCAGCGAGCCGTCGTAATTCTCGCGATAATCGACGGTGTCTTTGTCCAAATCGTCGAGGAGCGTGGTTGCGACCTTGGCGAGCCGGCACTCGGTATAGCGGTCGGCCGCTGGCGGGTCGCCATCGACGGAACCGAAATTGCCTTGGCCGTCGACCAGCGGCACGCGCATCGAGAAGTCCTGTGCCATGCGCACGAGCGCATCGTAAATCGCAAGGTTGCCGTGCGGATGGTATTTGCCCATCACCTCGCCGACGACGCGGGCGCATTTGACGTGCTTCTTGTTGGGCTCGAGGCCAAGTTCACTCATGCCGAACAGGATGCGCCGGTGAACCGGCTTCAAGCCGTCACGCACATCGGGAAGCGCGCGCGAGACGATGACGCTCATGGCGTAATCGAGATAACTCTTGCGCATCTCGTCGACGATCAAGACGGGGCGAACATCACCGCCGCCCGAACCGCCTGCCGCCGGCGGTCCTTTAGGCGGCTCATCCGGGGGTGCGGCTTGGTCGTTTTCGTGAAATGGATTGATCACAGAAGAAGTCCCGATCTGTACGAAAAGCCGCGCACGCTGCACGGCACGCGCGATGCGAATACAGGTTGTCCTGTAACCTACCCCAGCCACGTTGAATTGAGCAAATCCGGGCGGCATTGGCGACGGGTTGTCCCCAAAGTTCCACCGGCACTTCAGGATATTCAGCGCGCGCACAGGATTTGGTCGTGAAGTTGCCATCACGCAGACTTGAACCGGTCATCGAAGGCGCTTAAGTCCTGTCTCGACGCGGGCGGGATGATCCGAGCGCGACGCAAACGCTTGAGCGCTCGCACGAGCGCTTTTCGGCTATCCGAGGGACCCTCATGATCAAGAAGCTTCTCGGCGTCATCACCGCTGCGGCGCTGGCAGCCAGTACCCCGGCGCTGGCCCAGCAGAAAGCGCCCGAGCCTGCTGCGCCGGCGGTCAAGAAAGTTTCGATTCCGACCGGGGTATTTTATCGGGGCCAACAGGTCGACCAATTCAGCGCCAAGGAGCGTCTGATCGGCGCCAAGGTGGTCAACAAGGCGGGTGAGCTCATCGGCGATATCGAAGACATCATCATGGCGTCCGGCGCGAACAAAATAGATGGCGTGATCATTGGAGTCGGAGGCGTCCTGGGCGTCGGTGAAAAGAAGATCGGCGTTCAGTACAAGGCGTTGACGTTTGCAACCAAGGACGGCAAGCGGACCGTGACGCTAGACACCACGAAGGACGTCTTGGCCGCGGTCCAACCCTACAAGTACGCCGAGCCGCCAAGGACCGCGCTCGAGAGAGCTGCTGAAGCCACCAAAGAAGCCGCCAGGAAGGCTTCGGACGCGACCAAGAGCGCGGTCGAGAAGGCGAAAGAAGCCGTGAAGGGCAAATCCGAGGCTCCCAAGCAGTAAGCCTGACGGATACCGAGCAAGGAAAAGCCCTCCGCCGGGGGCTTTTTTTGTTTCGATCGTGTGCCGAAGGCCGTGGAATGCAAATTGCGCCAATTCCCATTGGTCTTCGTTACAGTGATTAAACCCTAAAGCCAGACAACCTGCCTCCGTTAACCACCTGGAATGCCGGCTGCGGCATCGTTCCAGTCGAGGGCCAATCCGCGTTGTGCGGTCGAGTAGCCGGCCCCGACGGGAAGAACATGTTACCGATTGGACGGGCGTTAATTCTGGTCTGCCTGTTGCTGGCCGCAAGCCCGCTCGTGTTGGTGCTCTGGCTGTGGCCGGCATCGCATGTTGTGGAGCTCGACGTTGACGGCTCACGCCGGCTGGTCTCCAGCATCTTTGCTGGCGCCTTGCTGTTTGCGGCGCTCGTCGCTATCCGCGTCAGCAGCACGATCGTCGGGCCATTGGAAGCGTTAAACCGTTCGGCGCAACGATTGGCCAAGGGCGAACTGGATGCGACCGTCCCCACGCCCGGGCGGTTCACCTCGCGTGAGTTGCGGACACTGACGGCTTCGTTCAACGAGATGGCAGCCAGCCTGACAAGATCTCGCCGCGACGCTGATGAATCTAATGCCGCCAGATCCGAATTTGTCCGGACCGTCACCCATGAACTGCGCTCGCCGGTCAACGCCATCATCGGATTTTCCGAGTTGCTGGCCAGCCGAGGTGCCTCGCAGTTCACCACGGAAGTCCGCGACTGCTACGTCCGCGACATCAACGCCATGGCACGGCACCTGCTGGCGCTGGTCAACGATCTGCTCGATCTTGCAAGGGCGGAGGCGGGCCAGTACGAGCTTGTCGAGCACGAGTTCGGTCTCGATGAAATTATTCAACGGGCCGCGCGCTACATTGACGTGCAGGTCGGTGAGCGACAAACGCAGGTCAGATTTGCCTTTGAATGCGAGCCGCCCGGCATCTTGGGAGATGAGCGTGCACTGTTTCAGGTGCTTTTGAATCTTATGAGCAATGCCGTGAGTTATGGTCGACCCGGTGGGGTCATGACGATCGGATGCCAACTCACCCACGATGGTGGTTGCGAAATCTCCGTGCGCGACGATGGGCCCGGCATCGCGCCGAAAGACCTGGACCGCGTCCTGCTGCCCTTCCAGCGGGCCCAAACCGCCGCGAATGAGGCGGTCACCGGCAGCGGATTGGGACTGCCGATCGTGAAGCGGTTCGTTGAACTGCACGGAGGCACTTTCACGTTGTGGAGTGCACTGGGCATTGGCACCTCGGCTCGAGTGCTGCTGCCGCCGTCCAGAGTACGGCAACATGGTTCGGAAGCTGCGGAGGCGGCCTGAAGCGCTGGCGATGCCGGCCCGTCCACGCATCGGGGCTTGCATTACTTCGGCGTCCGTTCCACAACACTCCTGTTCCGAGGGGGGTCGGCAGAAGCCGGCTGAGATGGAGCTGTTACTGCTCCGCTACTCTTAGGACCTGATCCGGATAATGCCGGCGAAGGGACGGACATGGGCTCACCACAGTTGTTGCAAACCGCGAGCGCGGAGCAGTTGCGGCAGGTTCTCGAAGCCGCCGAAATCCTTTTCGTTGATCGTCAGCCGGCGAGCTCAAGAGCTATTGCCGCGGCATTGAAGCGCAATGGCACATCCGCGCGCGTTGCCTCGATTCGCTGAAAATCAAGAACTTCCAGGAGGACCGCAATGAACAAGATGACCCGCTCCAAGGACCTGATGTTGCCAGTGGTGACGACCGGCCCAATAACTGGCAGCGCCAAGGTGTACGATGCACCCGAGGGCCACCTCGACGTGCGCGTTCCTTTCCGTGAAATCGCGCTGCAACCGGAAAGTAACGAGCCGCCATTCCGCGTCTATGATCCGTCAGGTCCGTATACGGATGCGTCGGCAACGATCGACGTCGAGCGCGGCTTGCCGCGCCACCGTGCGGCTTGGGTCCGCGAGCGAGCCGGCGTCGAGCAATACAGCGGCCGCGATATTCGTCCCGAGGACAACGGCAACGTCAAGGGCAAGGCCCTGGCGCGCGATTTCCCCAACAAGCCAAAACCGTTCAGAGCTGTGGGCGATGCGCCGGTCACGCAGCTCGAGTTCGCGCGGGCCGGCATCATCACCAAGGAGATGATTTATATCGCCCACCGCGAAAACCTCGGGCGGACGGAAGCGCTGGCGCGGGCCAAGGCCGCACTCGCGGACGGCGAGAGCTTCGGCGCCGCGATCCCGACGCACATCACGCCTGAGTTCGTGCGCGACGAGGTCGCCCGTGGCCGCGCCGTGATCCCGGCCAACATCAATCACGCCGAGGTCGAGCCGATGATCATCGGCCGAAACTTCCTGGTTAAGATCAACGCCAACATCGGCAACTCTGCGGTCACTTCCTCGGTCGAGGAGGAGGTCGACAAGATGGTGTGGGCGATCCGCTGGGGTGCCGACACGGTGATGGACCTGTCGACGGGGCGCAACATTCACAACACCCGTGAGTGGATCCTGCGCAATTCGCCGGTGCCGATCGGCACGGTGCCAATCTATCAGGCGCTGGAAAAGTGCGGCGGCGATCCGATCAAACTGACCTGGGAGCTTTATCGCGACACGCTCATCGAGCAATGCGAGCAAGGCGTCGACTACTTCACGATTCACGCCGGCGTGCGTCTGGCCTATGTGCCGCTGACTGCGCATCGCGTCACCGGGATCGTGAGCAGAGGCGGCTCGATCATGGCCAAGTGGTGCCTGGCGCATCACAAGGAAAGCTTTCTCTACACCCACTTCGCCGACATCTGCGACATCATGCGCAAGTACGACGTGACATTCTCGCTCGGCGACGGCCTGCGCCCGGGCTCACAGGCGGACGCCAACGACCGGGCGCAATTCGCCGAACTGGAAACCCTCGGCGAACTCACCCAAATCGCCTGGAAGAAGGGTTGCCAGGTGATGATCGAGGGTCCAGGCCACGTGCCGATGCACAAGATCAAGATCAACATGGACAAGCAACTGAAGGAGTGCGGCGAGGCGCCATTCTACACGCTCGGACCGCTGACCACCGACATCGCTCCGGGCTACGATCACATTACCAGCGGCATTGGCGCCGCCATGATCGGCTGGTTCGGCTGCGCCATGCTCTGCTACGTGACGCCGAAAGAACATTTGGGGCTGCCCAACCGCGACGACGTCAAGATCGGGGTCATTACCTACCGCATCGCGGCCCATGCCGCCGACCTGGCCAAGGGCCATCCGGCGGCGCAGTTGCGCGACGACGCGATCAGCCGGGCGCGGTTTGATTTTCGCTGGGAGGATCAGTTCAACCTGGGGCTCGATCCCGACACCGCGCGCGCCTATCACGACGAAACGCTGCCGAAAGACGCACACAAGGTCGCGCACTTCTGTTCGATGTGCGGGCCGAAATTCTGTTCGATGAAAATCACCCAGGACGTGCGCGACTACGCGGCGACGCTCAACGAACAGCAGGCTGGCGCCGCGTCAGGGCTTGCCCTGGAGCGGCAAAAGGGCATGGACGAGATGAGCGCCAAGTTCAAGGAGATGGGTGGGCAGGTCTATGTCGATGCCGAGGCGGCGAAGGCAACCGCGTCGGGGCTTGCCCCGGAGCGGCAGGCACAAAACGCGGTGAGGGCGAGCAACAAGGAGTTGGGGTAAGACGCTGATCACGATTGCAAGCATGCAGGAGCTGATCATAGTTGCTGGTCCGAATGGCTGGGAAGACCAGCTTCGCCAACACCTATCTTCCTGCGACCGCGAACAGACTTGTGTTTGTGAACGCAGATGATTGCCCTTGAGCTTTCGGACGTCAACCTATCTAAACCTCATCGCGATCTACGCGCTGGGCGCCTGATGCTGCAACGCATCGATGCCCTGTCCAATGCACGGGTCGAATTTCTGATTGAGACTACGCTTGCATCGTTAGCCTATGCCCAACGCATTCCAGGTTGGCAGCGACTGGGCTATGTTGTTGTGGTGATTTACCTGCGATTACCGAATGTCGAAACCTCAATACTTAGAGTGAGACGACGCGTAGCGGCAGGCGGCCATGATATACCGGAACCGGTGATCCGGCGGCGGTTCATAAAGAGCCTGGAGTATCTTGACCGACTACAAGCCTATCGTTGACGAGTGGTACGTTTACGAAAGCTTAGAGGGCGGTTTCAAACTCGCTGAGGCATGGGACGACACATGATACGGAAGATCGACTTGGACAAAGTAGAAGCAGCCCTGAAAAAGGCAGGCCGAGACGCGTTGACTGGCCCCCGCGAGGCTCGGTCGGGACGGTTCCTGGTCAGGCGCGACGCGGCCAGCGGAGAGCCCGCCTCAAAGCCGGCGAAGAGTGAGAATAGTTCTACCGCTCCAAGGCCTAGGCCACTGCTGCGATGACCTTCCCAACCGAGGATCGGATATGAAACGACTGCTGATTGTGCTTCTCATCGCATGGACCAGTTCCTACGCCTATTTTCGTGAAGGAAACACGCAGGTCTGGGCCAAGGATAGGCAGAGCTATGTGATCTTCCCGACCACACCGACAGGAGAGGCACTCTATTATCTGTGGCGACCGCTCAGCTATGCCGACAAGGCCTTAACGGGCCGAGGCTCGCACTTGGGTCCGCATCAATAGGGTTACAACAGCAGACTGGACGTCATGGCGGTAGAACGGGAGAAATCGAACATGCGCCGTCGATTTCATTGCTTCAGCTTCGCCATTCTGATTGCTGCCAGCGTCGCCCACGCGCACACTCCCGGCCGGCCGCTGACGGCTGAGGAGGCCATCATCGCGCGGGCGGTCCTAGCGGCCCGGGAGTCGATCCGCGGTCTTGTCGACGCCAAGGATGCGAAGGAGCTCAGCCTGCTCTACACCGACGATTTCACGCATGTTCACGGCTCCGGAAAAGTCGACGCCCGCGATAATCGCATCGTCGCTCTGCTGTCGGGCGATCCGGTCGTCGAACTCGCGCCCGTCGATGAATTGCTGGTTCGCCTGCATGGGCCGACAACCGCAATCGTCAGCGGCCGCAGCCCCATCAAAAGTCTCGCCGACGGCAAGACCCATGACTTCCGCTGGACGCAGGTTTTCGTCAAAGTCGGCGATGTCTGGAAAATGGCGGTCAGTCAGGCGACTCGCCTGCCGTCGCCCGCAAATTAGAGGCAGACATCAACGCTTCGTCGGGTCAAAGTGCTTTTTGATGCCTTTCCAGCAGTCGACGTAGTCGTGCTGTAGGGTCGGGAGCGCTGCCGCGTACTTGGTGACCCGTTGCGGGAATCGGCTTTCGAACATGAAGGCCATGGTGTTTGACAACCGCGCAGGCTTGAGTTCGGTGTTGCTTGCATGCTCAAAGGCCTCCGCGTCGGGCCCATGCGGTAACATGCAGTTGTGCAGGCTCATCCCGCCCGGAACGAAGCCTTGCGGTTTGGCATCGTACACGCCTTGGATCAGGCCCATGAACTCCGACATGATGTTCATGTGATACCAAGGTGGGCGGAAAGTGTTCTCGGCCACCATCCAGCGATCGGAAAACACCACGAAGTCGATGTTGGCGGTGCCGGGGACTTCCGAGGGCGATGTCAGTACCGTGAAGATCGACGGATCGGCATGGTCGAACAGCACCGGCCCGACCGGCGAGTAGTGTCGGAGATCATACTTGTAGGGCGCGTAGTTGCCGTGCCAGGCGACGACATCCAGCGGCGAATGTTCGAGCCGGGTCTGCCACAATTGGCCGCTCCATTTTACGACCAGGATGCCTGGTGCATCGCGGTCTTCGTAGGCGGCGACAGGGGTAAGGAAGTCGCGTTGGTTGGCCAGGCAATTGGCGCCGATCGGCCCGCGTTCGGGCAGCGAGAACGTGCCACCATAGTTCTCACAGACGTACCCGCGCGCACTTGCGTCGCCGTTGAGTTCGATGCGGATCTTGACGCCGCGCGGGATGACGACGATCTCGCACGGCTCGGCGTCGATCATGCCGAACTCGGTTGCGAACCGCAAACGGCCCTGCTGGAGAACGAACATCATCTCGGCGTCGGCGTTGTAGAAGTACGCGTCCGTCATCGATGCGGTAATCAGATAGACGTGCATCGCCATGCCGGCCTGCGTCGCGGTATCACCGGCAGTGGTCATCGTCCGCAGGCCTTGCAGGAACGTCAAAGGCTCGGACGGGATTGGCGTCGGATCCCAACGCAGCGGCGCGATCGGCATCTCGATCTCGAGACACGGCGCTGTCCGCCACAGGCCGGGGTCGCACTTTTCGAACCTGCCCCAATGTTTCACGGTCGGCCGGATGCGATAGAGCCATGTACGCTCGTTCGAAGCGCGAGGAGCGGTGAACGGCGAGCCCGATAGTTGCTCCGCGTAAAGGCCATAGGGGCATTTCTGCGGACTGTTGCGCCCGACTGGAAGCGCGCCGGGGAGCGCCTCGGTTTCGTATCCGTTGCCGAAACCGGACATATAGCCGCGATTGCCCTCGGCAATCGATGATGCTGTTTCACGTCGGGGGCGGTTGGAGTTTGGGTTCGTCAAAAATCGCCTCCAGTCGGCCGTTTTCAGCATGGTTAGAGCAGGCAAATAGTTACGAGCGCAATCAATTTGATGCCGGACGCGCCATGTCAAAACAGTCTGGCACCGTTCGCCAGCGTGATGTCCGGCTTGAACAGCACGACGGCACCGTTCGCGTCGGGGAAGCCGAGCGTCAGCACTTCCGACAAGAACTTGCCGATCTGGCGCGGAGGAAAGTTGACTACGCCAGCGACCTGCCGCCCGACGAGTTCCTCGATCCTGTAGTGCACCGTAATCTGCGCCGAGGAGCGCTTGATTCCAATGCCTGGCCCGAAGTCGATGCGCAGTTTGAACGCAGGCTTGCGTGCCTCCGGATAAGGCGTGGCCTCAATAATGGTGCCAACGCGAATATCGACCTTCATGAAATCGTCGAACGTCATTGTCGGAGATAGGCTTGGCGGTTCTGCCACTTGGGATCTCCTCGGAGTGGTCGAGCTCATCGGTTCTGCCGCGCCTGCGGGTCATAGACGCTATCCTGTGTGGACGGCACCGAGGGGGGTGAGGCAAACGAGAACTAAAATGATTGTTAGAGCGATTTGGCTTCGTTCTCGAAACTCGACGCGCTGCCGTTCTTTGATGTCGTACTGCGGCCGCTCCCTGTCAGAGTTTCAAGTATGCGGCTCATCGAGCCGCACACGCCGTCGAATGTCTGCATGGTTTGCTCGCCGCGCCGCAGGCGCCGATCCAATGCCGCCATGGTACGGGCGAGGCCGGCGTCATCGTCGTCGAGCCAGGTGCGAAACACCGACGCATAGACCGATGCCAGCCCCATCACGCGCACACTGCCACCGACGCCGTCGAGCGGAATACCTGCTGCGTTCAGCATCCATGCCTGCGACGCGAGCATGCGCCGCGCCATGTCGAGGTCGAAACCCATGGCTTGGGAAATCGACTTAAGCGCGGTCTTGTAAGGTTGCAGGGCGTCGAAGCGGCTCATTATGACTTCAAAGACGGCATCTCGGGGAGCCGTGCCGGCTTGCGGCTTCGCAGCTTTGGCAAGCACAATGTCGTCGATTGAGCGGATGAAGCTCGCAACGATCAACGCTTTTGAGCTGAACTCGCGGCGCAAGTCGACCAGCGTCAGCCCCGCGCTTTCGGCAATGTCGAGCATCCCGACCTTGTTCCAGGGGTGCTCCGCAGCCAGACGCATGGCTGCGGAGACAACGCGTCCTTTAGCCGTCGTTGCATCGATCATGGCAGCCTCCGCTAACAGATACAGAGTTATCTATAGCGCACATCGTCCGGATTTGGATCAGGCGCTGAGCTCGCGGCTGCGTTTGGCCGCTGCCGCGACGGCCGCGGTCATCAACCGTTGCAGCGCGTCTTGGCCCATCAACACATCGAGTGCGGCGGCCGTCGTACCGTTGGGAGATGTGACGTTGCGGCGCAGCGCTGCCGGCTCGGTCCCCGACCGGTGCATGAGCTCTCCCGCACCAGCAACGGTGGCATCGGCCAAACGTCGCGCCAATGCTGCGTCCAGACCCGCTGCCCTGCCCGCTTCGGCCAGGCACTCGGCCAGCAGGAAAACGTACGCCGGGCCAGACCCCGAAACCGCTGTCGCAGTGTCGATCAGATGTTCCTGATCGACCCATCCGACCTGACCCACAGCCGACAACAGTTGCTCGGCCAGGGAGCGCTGTGGTTGCGTCACATGCGCGTTCGCGCAGCAGACTGTAATGCCACGACCCACTGCTGCCGGCGTGTTGGGGATCGACCGGATGACGGCCGCGTTGGGGTGCAGATGTTTCTCGAAGCTGGCGATGGTGCGTCCTGCCGCGACCGACAGCACGACCGTCGCTAGGCTGGCGCGTTTCGCAGCAGAGGGAAATACCTTTTCCATTTCCTGTGGCTTTACGGCCATCAGCAGCACGGTAGGCTCAGCGAGGCTGGCAGGAAGTGTAAGGTGCACCGAGATACCATGACGCTCGAGAAGCGCCGCTACTTCGGGCGGCGGACCTGGATCCTGGACCACCACCTGCTTGGGGTCGAGGCCGCGCTCGAGCCAGCCAGCCAGCAGTGCGCCACCCATCTTACCGGCACCAACGAGAACCAGCGGGCCGGTCAACGCAATACGCATGGCGGCGACTCCGAATCGTCTACGCTTGGCCCTCGGTCTGGAACATGGTCGAGACCAACGCTTCGCGGCTTTCCTTGCCCGCCCAAACGACGAACTGGAAGGCCTGATAGTAGCGCTCGCAGGCTTCGAGTGCTGCCTTCAACAGCGCCTCGCACTGGCGCGTTGTCGCGACCGCGCCGTTCAGCATCAGGCCGTGGCGGAACATGATGAGACCTTCCTGCGTCCAAACATCGAAGTGCCCGAGCCAAAGTTGTTCATTGATTTGAGCCACCAGCCGGTAGATTTCCTGGAGGCGGCCGTGCGGAACCTTGAAATCGAAAGCGCAGGCGATATGCATGGATTCGAGGTCGTCACGCCAGTTGAGCGATACATTGTAATCGGTCCAATTGCCGGCGACGACGAGGGTCAGTTCGTCCTCGCTGGTCCGGTCGCAGGGCCAATCATTGGCTGCGGCGACCTGTTCGATCAGATCGACCGGGTTGCCCACGCGCTCAAGCCTCAAGTCAGCAGATGCCATTCGTCGCCCTCGCCCTTCGGTACAATTATCGAACCCCTCCAGTCGTGTCGTGAACTGGCTGGGATTGGCAAATCAACCTGCACGAGCACAACAGCAGCAAGCCGCGAGGTGCAAGGTCGAGTTGTTATTGTCCACGGCCAAAGTGACCGCGACGGGGCACCAACAGCAGAATTATCGAGGGCTAGAACAAGTTGTGCACAATCGACTGGTTATACTGTGGACGGGCGTCGGAAATACTGGACTGAGGCGCAAATCACTCCAATAGGGCAAGCCGTGCTTCGAGAGCCACGATGCGCTGTTCGAGCCGCTCGTTTTCGGCCCTCGCCTTCTCGGCTATGTCCTTGACGACGTCGAACTCCTCGCGGCGCACCAGGTCCATGCCGTTCACAACTCGCTCGCCTTGAGATTTGATGATGGTCTCGACCTCGCGACGCACGCCTTGCGCGGCGCCCGCCGCATCCGTCATCAGTCGCGCGAACTCGTCGAGGAAACGGTTGTTGGTCTGTGTCATGGGTGGTTCTCCGGAAGAGGGTATGCTTGATATGCGTCGCTGGACGTCCAGTATCAAGCCGCGCAGCGCAAACGCTGCCGAAACTGCGATCCGAGGCCGACATTGAGCTTTCTATCGTTGCCTTTTCCGACCATCGACCCGGTGGCATTCTCGATCGGTCCTGTCGCCGTTAAATGGTATGGACTGGCCTATATGTCGGGTCTGCTCCTTGGTTGGCTCTATATCCGAAGGCTGCTCGATAGCGCCGCGCTTTGGCCCGCCGGTCAGGCGCCATTCGCAGCGGGCCGATCGGACGATCTGTTGCTGTTCATGACCGTTGGCGTGATCGTCGGCGGAAGGCTGGGTTCCGTGCTGCTCTATGAGCCCGGCTATTACCTGAGCAACCCCGTCGAGATACCGCAGGTATGGAGGGGCGGCATGGCGTTTCACGGGGCGCTGATTGGTTGCGGCATCGCAATTTGGATGTTCGCTCACTGGATCAGAGCATCGCCGTGGAGCGCAATGGACTTGTGTGCCGCTGCCGTGCCGCTGGGCTTGTTCTTTGGACGGCTTGCGAACTTCATCAACGCGGAGTTGTGGGGCAGACCAACAGAGGTCGCGTGGGGGATGGTGTTTCCCAACGCCGGCCCAGCAGTGCGGCACCCGAGCCAACTCTACGAGGCGGCGCTCGAGGGCTTAGTGTTGTTTGCGTTGCTTTGGGTGCTGGTTCACAAGCGATCAGCCCTGAAAACACCCGGGCTTGTGACCGGAGTTTTTCTCGCCGGGTACGCATTGGCCCGGATGTTTTGCGAGTTCTTCCGTGAGCCTGATCCGCTGCATGCACTGACGGTTGCGCCGCTGACGCCCGGCATCGCCTATTCGATACCGATGCTGTTGCTGGGCGCGTGGTTCATCAAGCAAGCTCAAGCCCGAACGAGCGCCGCCGCTTGACATACAATCCGCATTTGCGGCGGCGTACGCCTCTGGCCGCAATCCTGGCGGCTGAGATTTCGAGAAGCGGGCCCATGCCAGTGACGCGGTTCATGTCGCAGTGCCTGTGGCACGAGGCATACGGCATCTACGCCACGCGCCAGCCGATCGGCGACCGCGGCGATTTCATCACCGCCCCAGAGATCAGCCAAGTGTTCGGCGAGCTGCTCGGACTGTGGGCAGCGGTGGTTTGGCGCGATGCGATGGCCGCGCCGGCAGCAGTCACGCTGGGCGAGCTCGGGCCTGGGCTCGGTTCGCTGATGCGGGATGCATTGCGGGCAGCGCAAATGGTTCCGGAATTTCGAGCAGGACTTAAGTGTCATCTCATCGAAGCCAGCGCACCGCTCATCGACATGCAGCGGGCCGCGCTGGCAGATAGCGGTGTGCCGATCACTTGGGCGCATGATGTTTCGAGCCTGCGCGCGCCTGCCGTCGTCATCGCAAATGAGTTCTTCGACACTCTGCCGCTGCATCAGTGGGTCAGGACGACAGACGGCTGGCTGCCGCGCACGGTCGATCTTGACGCCGAAGGGCGTTTGACGTTCGGCGTGCTGGCGCGGGGGTCAACCCGCGACGACATCGCCGCTGCACTTCCCGAGGCCGCGTTGGGCGCGATTTTCGAGAGCCGGAGCCCCGAGACGATCCTGCAACCCTTCGTAGAGCTTGAGGCAAGCGGTCCGGTCGTTCTTCTTGTCATCGACTACGGTCACGAAACCGCCACGGTCGGCGACACTTTGCAAGCCGTGCGGAGCCATCGATCCGAGCATCCCTTGACGTCGCCGGGGGAAGCGGATCTTTCGTCACAGGTGGGCTTCGCCGAGCTGGCTGCTGTTGCCCGGAGCCTGGGATTGGCCGTCGACGGCCCGTTGTCGCAAGCCGAATTTCTCGGCCGGCTCGGCGTTGTCGAGCGGGCATCTAAGCTGATGTCGGCCGCGCCAGCTCAGGCACTTGCAATCGAGAGCGGCGTCGCCAGATTGCTGTCGCCCCAGGGCATGGGCGGGCGGTTCAAAGTGATGGCGCTGCGATCAATAAAGCTGCCACCACTTCCAGGGTTTGCTTCATGATAATTGACGGAACGGTTCTGACGGCAGCTGCTCTGGCCAACCTCGGCAGCATTCGGCATGGATTCTTCACGCGGCATGGGGGCGTTTCCGACGGCGTCTACAGCTCACTCAACTGCGGCCTAGGATCCAAGGACAATCCCTCCAGCATCGCGGAGAACCGCAGCCGCGTGGCCGCCCATCTGGGAGCGGAAGCCCACAACCTCGTTACGCTCCATCAATCGCATACCGCGATCGCGTTGGTCGTCAACAAGCCGTTTGCGCCAAATGCTATCCCCAAAGCCGATGCGTTGGTAACGCGCACACCCGGACTTGTGGTGGCGGCGTTGGCTGCCGATTGTGCTCCGGTGCTGTTTGCCGACCAGCAGATCAATGTGGTGGCTGCTGCCCATGCCGGTTGGCGCGGCGCGATAGGCGGCATCCTGGAAGCAACAATTGCCGCGATGGAGAGCTTGGGTTCACACCGAAAGCGCATTCGCGCGTGTGTCGGGCCCTGCATCAACCAGTCCGACTATGAAGTTGGACCGGAATTCGAAAAACAGGTGTTGAACGCGGATCACCAAAGTGCGAGTTTTTTCGCCACGCCGCACGGAAAGTCGAGGGTGCATTTCGATCTGCCCAGCTTTGTCGCTCATCGACTGGCGCTGGCAGGGGTGGTCGAGATCGAGCGTCAATCGCTATGCACCTATGCCAATGACGACTTGTTTTTCAGCTATCGGCGCAACGTCCATCAGGGCAAATCGGACTATGGCCGTCAAATCTCCGCCATCGTCGTGACCTAATTGAGTAATCCACAGGTTAAGGGCAACTGGTCGCGATTCGAATTAGCGATTGCGGGCGAATCTGGGAGATTTCGGCTGGACGCTCATGCGAGGCGACCGTTAGAAGTTTCAGATCAGTGGTTTACCGGAGCGTACACGTTGGCCGCGAAGCTAGTATCGCTGGCTGCCGGCGAACAGCAGGTCAATTTACAGGGGGACGTCATAGATGACGACCATCGACGCTGCAGCAGCGTACGCGCGAGCTCACCGAATTGCGCTTGCCGCTGTTTTGTCTTCCGCTGTGTTTGGGCTCGCGGGCTGCGAGACCAGCAGCAGCATCCTCGGCACCGGCAACAGCAATGTTGCCACTAACACGATCGCGCCGACGTCCGCGGCGCAGCCGGTACCTCAAGCTTCAATCCTGATTACGATTGCGCCGGTCATCGGGCCGCCCGAAGCAGTAGGCAAGCAACTTGTCAGCCAGTTGACGGAAGCCGCCGAGAAACAGCGCATTGTTGTCGCGAAGTCGGTGCCGGATGCTTCCAGCTATACGCTGCGCGGTTATTTCGTCGCGCCGGCCAAGGACAAGTCGACCAATAAACTTTCCTATATCTGGGATGTTGCGGATCCGGCAGGCAAACACGTCAATCGCATCACGGGTGAAGAAGTCCTTGTTCCTGCGCCAGGCGGCGATAGCTGGGCCGCTATGACGCCCAAACTGATCCAGGTTATTGCCGACAAGACGGCGGCTTCACTGGCTGCATGGCGGGCGACGCAGCAACAACCGGCGCTTGCCGTGGCAGGAACTCCGCCAACCGGAGCGGCCGTTGCGGCAGCTTCCAGTCCGGCGACTGCGGCTACGGCGCCGGTGCAAACCGCTGCCATCTCGACCGGAGCGACAGGCAGCATATCGGGTGCTGCTGGCGGGCTGCTTTCGATGGCCCCCAAGGTGTCCGGTGCGCCGGGAGACGGCAATACGGCACTGGCCGCTGCCATGCGTCGCGAGCTCGGGGAAAAGGGCATACAGTTCAATGAGCAGGGACAGAACGCCTATCGCATTGCAGGCGACGTGAAGATCAAGCCGCCGAAAGACGGAAATCAGGCGATCACAATCAACTGGACGATCAGCGACCCGAAGGGGGTATACGTCGCAAGGATCACGCAGAACAACGATGTTCCCGCCGGCTATCTTGACAGCACCTGGGGTCAGAGCGCGGAGGACGCTGCGAAAGCTGCGGCAGTACAGGTCAAGCAGGTCATCGGCGATCATCATTCAGGCAAGCCGATCCAGTATTCGGCGAGCGGTGCGAGTAAAGCCCAATAAATTTGAACGCGCTGTCGTGATCGCGAGCCGCGAGACCGGAAGTCTCGCGGTTCTTTTGCGTTCCGACCCGTTCCTGTAGGGTCCGGCGGCGCATTGGGCAGGAGCAGGTCAATTGCCGGTCAACGCTGCTTATCGGCCAGATCCTCGGCACCAAGGATTGGGGCCTGAATTCTTCGACCGAGTTGCCCCTGCGCGCTTCCCGCGCGCCGATCTAAGATTCCGCAATGACCGCTGGGCCGCGCGTATTGGTCTCGATAATCTGACGGATGCGGAATGGGTTGCGCATTTCGCCCAATTCGAGCCGTTGCCGGGCAATCTGCAGGCACCACTCGCCCTGCGCTATCACGGGCACCAGTTCCAGTCCTACAACCCGAACATTGGCGATGGCCGCGGGTTCCTGTTCGCTCAAGCCCGGGACGCACAGGACAACCGCCTGCTCGATCTGGCGACCAAGGGTTCCGGCACAACGCCCTGGTCGCGCAGCGGCGATGGGCGGTTGACCCTCAAGGGTGGCATTCGCGAGGTGCTTGCCACCGAGATGCTCGAGGCGCTCGGCTGCTACACCTCGAAGAGCTTCAGCCTGATCGAGACCGGCGAGGCATTGCAGCGCAACGACGAGCCGTCGCCTACCCGTTCGGCCGTGCTCGTGCGGCTCGGCCATAGCCACGTGCGCATCGGCACGTTCCAGCGGTTTGCCCATCAGGGCGATCTCGAAAGCCTGCGGGCGTTGACCGACTACGCGATCACGACCTACTGGCCAAACGCGGCAGCGGCCGCCGATCCGGTCGCCGCGTTCCTGAAATCGACGGCCGGCGCTGTCGCGATGATGGCGGCCGAATGGTTCGTCGCGGGCTTTGTGCATGGCGTACTAAATACCGACAATACTGTTATCACCGGCGAGAGCTTCGACTACGGGCCATGGCGGTTTCTCCCCTATGCCGACGCCGGCTTCACCGCCGCCTATTTCGACGAGTCGGGGCTTTATGCGTTTGGCAGGCAGGCAGGAGCCATCAGTTGGAACCTGCAGCGCCTGGCCGAATGCCTGCTGCCGCTCAGCACAGAAGCGCACCTGGTCGAGGCGCTCGAAGGTTATGGTCCGGCTTTCGAGTCGGCGTTGGTGCGCGGCACGATGGCACGACTAGGGTTGGCGACGGATAAACAGGGAGACATGGATGCGCTGGCGCGGCCGTTCTATGCAGCGATGAGTCGAAGCCGGTGCGGCTTCGAGCGCGCCTTCTTCGATCTGGTCGGGGGCGCATTGCCGGAGCGAATGCTGGCGAGCCCACACGCCGAGGTTTACGAAACCGATGTCTGGCAACCGGTTATCGCGAAGTTGCGGGAGATGCCGAAATCTGCGGCGGCTCAGGAAACGCTCGCCCACCCCTACTTTGAGCGTCAGGCGCCGGTCACCATGCTGATCGAGGACATGGAAGGGATCTGGGCACCGATTGCGGCGGCCGACGACTGGAGTGCGTTTTATTCAATGATTGCCGATATTCGATCGATGGGCGCCGCCCATGCGCCGCTGTTGACCTCGCGGCGCTGAGCGCTCAAGGCAACGGCAGCGTTTCGTGCTCTTTCACCGTTTTGCCGCTGTCAGCGTGGACCTCGACGAGTTTGACGCGATAGCCCCACAGGCGTGCCACATGCTGCAAGGTGCGCTCACAGGTGTCGGCATCGAGAGGGATGTTGTCGCGCACCCGATGCTGAAGCGTCAGCCGGCGTCCTCCGGAAAGATCAGCGTTCACGACTTGAATGTCCGGATCGCGTGCCGAGGTATCGTATTGAGCGGCCAATGATTTGCGGATGCTGCGATAACCTTTTTCGTCATGGATCGACTTCACTTCCACGACAGGAGCGGTCGAGTTGTCATGCAGCTGGAAAAACCGGAAATCGCGCATCAGCTTCGGCGACAGATACTGCAGGATGAAACTGTCGTCGCGGAAATTGGCCCACGCGGTCTTCAACGTGCCGAGCGCGTCGCCATCACCGGCAAACTCCGGGAACCACTCGCGATCCTCCTTGGTCGGCTCTTCGCACATGCGCTTAATGTCCTGCATCATGGCGAAGCCGAGCGCATAGGGGTTCATACCGCTATAAAATTTGTCCTCGAACTTGGGCTGGAACACTACGGCGGAGTGCGAATGCATGAACTCCAGCATCGAGCCTTCGGTCAGCTGGCCGCGGTCGTACAAACGGTTCATGATTTCATAGTGGGTGAACGTCGCGCAGCCCTCGTTCATCACCTTAGTCTGGCGTTGCGGGTAAAAATATTGGGCCAGCATGCGCACGATACGCAGCAGTTCGCGCTGCCAGTCCTCCAGCTTGGGAGCGTGCTTCTCCAGGAAATAGAGCAGGTTTTCCTGCGGCAATCCGAGTGCAACGCTTTCGATCGCAGCCGTCTTGCTGTCGGCGTCTGCGGGCGCCTTGGGTAAGGCCGATCGTGGCACCGTCCGCCAAAGCTCGTTGTAAGTCTGCTCCTCGTGCTCGCGGCGCTTGGTCTCCCGGTCCTTCTGGGCTGACTTTGTCGGGCGTTTTGCCGGGTGTCTGCTGATCCCCTGGTTCATCAGCGCGTGGGCACTATCCAGTATAGCCTCGACGGCCTCGACGCCGAACTTTTCCTCGCATTCGCTGACGTATTCTTTGGCAAAGGCCAGATAGTCCAGGATCGATGTGGCGTCCGTCCACTGCTTGAACAGATAATTGTTCTTGAAAAAGTGATTGTGCCCCATGGCGGCATGAGCCATCACCAGCGTCTGCATCGTCATGGTGTTTTCTTCCATGATGTAGTTGATGCAGGGGTCTGAATTGATCACGAGCTCGTAGGCCAGCGATCGTCCGCCGCGGCGATACATGCCCTCCTCGCGGGCGAAATGCTTACCGAACGACCAATGCCGGTACATGTTCGGCATGCCGATGGACGCATAGGCGTCGAGCATTTGCTCGGCTGTGATGACCTCTATCTGATTCGGGTAGATGTCGAGGCCCATCTCGCCGACGCCGATCATCTCGATGGCGTCGTAGGTTTTCTGTACCAGCGCGAAATCCCACTCCGCGCCGTTGAACAGAGGTGTGGCGGACAGGGTTGCTCCGCGTGGCGGCAGGACCAGTGCATCGGTCATGCCCGCGACCTTTCGGCCCGCGTCTCGGATATCGCGAACAACTCGCGGAACACGGGATAGATGTCGCTCGGGGACGAAACCTTGCGCATGGCGAAGGACTGCTGTCGCTCGGCAATCTCCTCATACCCGGCCCAGGCGACGCTCGGCACGCCATGCGCGTTATCGCCCTCGCTGACCTCGATATAGGCAAAATATTGACTGATCGGCAGAATCGCCTCCTCCAGCATTTCCAGGCAATGCTGCATGTCGTCGTCGAAGTTATGCCCGTCCGAGGCTTGCGCCGCGTAGATGTTCCAATCATCGGGCGAATATCGTTCGGCGACAATCTTCATCATTTCCGTCAGTGCGGTCGAGATCACGGTGCCGCCGGTCTCGGTCGCCCTGAAGAACGTCTCTTCATCGACCTCCTGCGCTTCGGTGGTGTGCCGGATGAACACGATATCGACTTCCGCATAGTGCCGCGTCAGGAATAGATGCAGCAGCATGAAGAAACGCTTGGCCAGATCCTTCAAAGGCTCGGTCATGGACGCCGACACATCCATGAGGCAGAACATTACCGCTTGGGTTTTTGGTTTGGGCCGGCGTTCGAACCGGTTGTACTGCAGATCGAGAGGATCGATGTAAGCTACGATCTTGCGCATGTAGACGAGACGGGACTGCCTGGCTTTCAGGTTGGCAATTCTTTCCTCATTACGCGGGGTTTCTGCTTCGAGTCGGGCAATCTCGGCCGCGATGGTGTCGAGTTCCGACAGCTTGGGGCGGCGCAGCGCCAGCCGTCTGGCCAGACTGTTGCGCATGGTGCGCAGGCGATTGAGCTTGGCGGGCGGGCCATCCGTCGTATGACCTGCTCGCACAGGCTGCGGCGAGCGCAGGTCCTTGAGCTTGGCCTTGACGAGGTTCGGCAGTTTCAGATCCTCAAAAAAGATATCGAGAAACTCGTCTCGACTGAGACTGAAGACGAAATCGTCCTCCCCAGAGCCGTCGTTTGCGCCCTTGGAGCCAGACCCTCCCCCACCGCCTTCCGGCTTGCGGATTACATCGCCGACGGAGTATTCGCGGTTGCCGGGCAGCACGAAATCCCGCTGGCCGGTGCCTTGACCGAGGCCGAACGAAGGCTCCCGCAAGCTTTTCGAGCGGATGCGGACGTTTTCACCGCCTTGCACTTCCGCCACTTTGCGCTTCTTGATCGCGTCGCGCACGGCATCGCGGATTTCTGACTTGGCGCGGCGCAGAAATCGCTGGCGATTGCCAAGACTCTTGGCCTTGGGATTCAAGCGACGATCAACGATGTCCATTTCATAGCCCGTGAGTGGTGAATGGTGAGTGGTGAGTTTCTCGGTCCGCACCGCCGCTTGGAACGGAAGGAGTGGCAAACGTGGTCAGTAAGCGACCACCACTCACCACTCACCACTCACCACTCACGATTTCACCCGCTTCAACCCGCCTTCTTGACCCGCATATACCATTCGACCAGGCGGCGAACCTGCCGCGCCGTATAGCCGCGGCTGACCATTCGCGTGACGAACTCCTCATGCTTCTTGTCCGTCTCCCCGTCCTTCTTCGCGCCGAACGAGATTACCGGCAGCAGATCTTCCACCTGACTGAACATACGCTTCTCGATTACTTCGCGAATTTTCTCATAGGAAGTCCAGCTCGGATTCTTGCCGCCGTTGCGCGCTCGTGCCCGCAGCGAGAATTTGACGACTTCGTACCGGAAGTCCTTCGGGTTCGCGATGCCGGCCGGCTTCTCGATCTTCGAGAGTTCCTGGTCGAGGACTTGGCGGTTCATAAGCTGGCCGGTATCGGCGTCCTTGAAATCTTGATCTTCGATCCAGGCATCCGCGTAAGACACATAGCGGTCGAAAAGGTTCTGCCCGAATTCGGAGTAGCTTTCGAGATAAGCCTTCTGCACCTCATTCCCAATGAATTCGGCATAGCGCGGGGCCAGCTCCTCCTTGATGAATTCGATGTAGCGATCTTCCTTGTCCTCCGGCAATTGTTCACGCCGGATGGCCTGTTCCAAAACGAACATCAAATGCACGGGATCAGCGGCGACCTCGTGCGTGTCGAAGTTAAAGGTCTCCGACAGCACCTTGTAGGCGAACCGCGTCGATGTCCCGTCCATGCCCTCGTTGATGCCGCCGGCATCTCTGTATTCCTGAATGGTCTTGGCGTGCGGGTCGGTATCTTTCAGCGTCTCGCCATCGAATACCCGCATCTTGGAAAACAGGCTCGAGTTCTCGTGCTCCTTGAGGCGGGTCAGCACGGAAAACTGAGCCAGCATCTGCAGCGTACCGGGTGCACAGGGCGCCTTGTTCACTTCCGACGACGAAAGCAGCTTTTCGTAGATTTTCTGTTCTTCAGAGACGCGCAGGCAGTAGGGCACCTGGATCACGCAGATGCGGTCGAGGAACGCCTCATTATTCTTGTTGGCGCGGAAGCTCTGCCACTCGCTCTCGTTCGAGTGGGCGATGATGATGCCTTGATAAGGCATCGCGCCGACGTTTTCCGTGCCGACATAGATACCGTCCTGGGTGGCGGTCAGCAGCGGGTGCAACATCTTGATCGGCGCCTTGAACATCTCGACGAACTCGAGGATGCCTTGGGTCGTGCGGTTGAGACCACCCGAATAGGAATAGGCATCAGCGTCGCTTTGACCGTGAAATTCGAGCTTGCGTATGTCGACCTTGCCGACCAAAGCCGAGATATCCTGGTTGTTGTCGTCGCCAGGCTCCGTCTTGGAGACGCACACCTGACGCAGCCGCGACGGGTTGAGCCGCACGACGGAGAACTTCGAGATGTCGCCGCCGAACTCGTCGAGGCGCTTCACGGCCCAGGGGCTCATGCGGCCGGTCAGCTTGCGGCGCGGAATATGGTACTTTTCCTCGAGCGCCGCACCCATGGTCGCCGGGTCGAACAGTCCGAGCGGGCTCTCGAAAATGGGGCTGACTTCGTCGCCGGCTTTCAGAACGTAAACCGGTCGCTTTTCCATCAATTCGGTCAGGCGCTCGGCCAACGAAGATTTGCCACCGCCAACCGGGCCCAGCAGATAGACGATCTGCTTGCGCTCCTCCAACCCCTGGGCAGCGTGCCGGAAGAAGCCGACAATCCGCTCGATGGTTTCCTCGAGACCGTAGAAATCCTTGAACGCCGAGTACACCTTTACGGTCCGGTTCATGAACAACCGGGCAATCCGAGGGTCCTTCGAGCTGTCGATATATTCAGGCTCGCCGATCGCCGCCATCATGCGCTCGGCCGCGCTGGCATACATCAGCGGGTCGGTCTTGCAGTTCTCGAGGTATTGCTTCAGCGAGAGCTCGGTCTGCTTTTGGCGATCGTAGCTTCGCGTGAAGACCTCGAAAATCTCGTCTTGTGACGTCATGTTCGGCCTCGTCGCTGGATCATCGTCCACACCTGACCGGACAAGGTTCCGGCCCGCTCCTCTACATCGCTGACTGGCTTCCCCTAACCCGGGCGGATGGCTTTCCGCGCTCGCTTTCGAGAATAACCGGCCCAAACTTCCACATTACTATAGCATAGTCGCGTCGGCGGTGATTGCGGTTGCGATTGCGCCCCGCGCGAGCAGAAAACCGCAACCATTGAATGTATCGCAGGCATCCGGCGGAAGTGCGTCGATAATTCTGCCGATATGTGTCATGGTCCCCGTGCCTTCAAGCCATTCACAGAACACATTAATATGAAATGGCGCGAAGCCGTTGGTCGCGAAGGGGCGCCGGCGTTGGGATGGCGCCGTGCTGCTGCCGTCCGGCGAAAATGGCTGTGTGCAAACGGTAACGCCGGTTGCGCCGTCGCTTCGCCTAACCGGCGTATGCCCGAATCAGTCAAGTGCGACGGCTCAGGACTGCGATAAACTTTGCAGGGCCAGGGCGCGGCGCTCGAATAAGCCTGCACCCTGCGCGCGCGCAATTCGAACGGCCTCGCCGATCAGCCGCCGTGCCGCTGTGTGCGGCATCCGCGCCTCGGCCTCGATGCGCAGGAGTTCGGCAGCATAGAGGTTCAGGCCTTGCGACTGCGACAGTTTTCGACCTGCCTGAGCGGCCTTGATTGCCGCAAATTGATCATTTGCTACCAGAGCCAATTGCGCACGCAGCAGGAATGCGTAAGGCAGAGCCTGACCCGCGCCCGTCGTGCGATAGGCTTCGATTGCCCGATCGATTCGAGCCGCGCCCTCGGCTGGGAGCCGCCCACCTTGATGCCATCCCAGAATGATATCAGCCCAGGCGAGCCAATACGGAAACTTGTGCCGCGCCGCCAGCGTTCGGCCGGCAATAGCCAGTGGTGCAGAGGTCTCGCGATCGCCAAGGGTTTGTGACCGCGCGGCCAGGACGCAGGCTACGTGCGCGCTGGTATGGGCATGATCGAGCCGAGCAGCCAGATCAAGCGCCGCAATTGATGTCGCTTCCGATCGCCCGGCATCGCCGGCGATGGCTTCGGCCCACGACTGATGCGCAAGCGCTACGGCTCCTTGATCGGAGGCATAGCAAAATCGCAGATGCGCGTGTCGGTCGCGATCGTAAAGTATCGCAACCCGGGCGAAGCAATCGAGCGCGGCCGGAATATCTCCTGCCAGCAGGCTGGCAAGGCCCTGCATGCGATCGGCAAGCAGAAGCTGCGCCTCCTGATTGCCGGCTTGGGCTACATCGACGAGATGCCGGCCGGTTTCGCGCGCAGCGCAGATTGCTCCATTGACCAGCTGGAATGCCTGCAGACCCCACAAAACGTCAAATGTGGTGGCATCGCGTTTGCCCTGCAGGCCGGAAGCGAGGGCAATGCAGCGCGCGTACGTCGATGCCACCTGTGGCGAACCGCTGCCGTGAAGTTGGCCCTGAAGCGGTCCGAGCAGGCGCAGAACACCGATCTGCTCTTCTGGTCCAACTGCTGTGTGGTAGCTCAGTGCTCGTTGCAGGTGATCGATAGCGGAGTGAATGTCGGTCGCAGCGATCGCGCGTTCCGCGGCAACGCGCCGCCAACGAAACGCATTTGCATAGTCGCCGGCAATTTCGAAATGCCAGACGAGTAAATCTGTCGGCGATCCGTTCGCGGAGCTGCCTCTTTGCGCCAATATCTGGCCAATGCGCGCATGCATTCGGCGACGCACTGGATCGGAAAGCTGCGCGTACGCGAAGTCGCGCATGTTGCCGTCTTTGAATTGGTAGTGCTCATGGCGCCTGAGCGTTGCGCCCGACCGGTTTGTGCTGGACAGCACGCCGAAACCCACCAACTGCCGGAGCGGATCGGCAAGGCGAGTTGCGTCCATCTCCAAGAGCTGCGCCAGGACCTCCGTATCGATCTCGCGACCCAGCAACGAAGCTGCCTGCACCAGGCACGCCAAAGGGCCGAGCGCGGCGAGCTGTTCCGCGAGCCCCAAGGCGAGACCGGCTGGACCTTTGCCAACATCGCCCAGGCGGTGCGCTACCCAGTCCAGCGCGAAATCCGATGTCATCTCTCAATGCTCGTGCGTCGACCTGTTAGTCGATGGTCAGCCGGGCAAGGTACCGGCGCACGATCAACAAATTGTAATGGCAGCAGTTCAAATACGTCGGAAAGTCAATTCACTCAGAGGTTGCATGTTGGCGAGCGGCTTCTTCGAGAAAGTCATATACGTAGCGGCCGAAGGAGCGCCAGCATTCGATCCGGTAAGCGGGTAACGGGCCTCCCGCACCAGTCACGTCGGGCAATCGCAGCAGTACGATCTCAGCCTTGCCGAGCAAGGTGCGGGTTCCGCGGCCAGGTGGGAACTGACGGAAGCCAAGGTCCAAAGGGCACCCGCTGTTCAGCACGTCTGCGGCCGCAATCCCTACGAGTTCAAAACCAATGTTGCGATGCCCGATATCGATCAGCGCATAATGCTGATCTGCCATTGCACTCTCAAGTCGCGCAGCGTCGGCCGGCAAATCCTCTTCAGCCGGAAGCAACAGCCACTCGTCCGGCCCCAGCCGAACCGACATGCCTCCCTGGAACGCGAGCCAATGGTTGATCGGCTGCGTGAGTTTCAGCGACGCGGCGTTGCCGACCCTTTCCAGCCCTGCCGCATCCAGGCGCAAGACGAAACGGGCAGCAGCCGGCAAGATCCGCAACAGGACGTGGTCACCGTGTCGAATCTCGCGCCTGCCATCCAGCATAGACAGGCGGCGCATGTGTGCTTTCTGCTCAAGCATGCAGCCGCACGCCTTCTGCATCGAGGAATACCGGCTCGACGATCCGCACCGAGGTAAAGCCTTCCGGCGTTGTTGCATAGAGAAGGGAGCCGAGACGCGACCGGCCATCGGCAACAACCGCGAGTGCGATGCTGTGTCCGAGATGGGCGCTGAAGTAGCTTGATGTGACATGGCCCAGCATGACTACCGGAACCGGCCGTCCAGGATCGCCGACGAGCTGTGCACCTTCTTCAAGAACGAGTTTCGGGTCATCCGTGCGCAGGCCGACCAGTTGTTTTCGCCCCTGGGCCTTGATCGCCGGCAATGCGAGCGAGCGCTTGCCGACAAAATCGCGTTTTGCGCGGCCGATCAAACCTCCGAGACCGACGTCGTCGGGAGTGACCGTGCCGTCCGTCTCCTGACCAACGATGATATAGCCCTTCTCGGCGCGCAGCACATGCATCGCCTCTGTGCCGTACGGCGTGATATCGAACCTGCGACCGCTCTCATAGAGCGCCTGCCAGACCGATTCGCCAAAGTCGGCCGGCACATTGATCTCGTAACCGAGTTCGCCAGTGAAAGAGACCCGGAACAGGCGGCACCGCACGCCGGCGATCAATCCGCTGCGCACGGCCATGTGCGGGAACGACTGCTCGTCGAGCACGATGTCCTCTACGAGCGGTACGATGATGTCTCGCGCATACCGCCCCTGCACTGCGATCACCGCCCATTGCTCGGTGATGGAGGTGAGGAACACCTGCAGATCCGGCCACTCGGTCTGCAGGTAGTCCTCCATGTGCGTGAGCACGCGAGCCGCGCCGCCGGTCGTCGTCGTCACATGAAACCGATTTGGACCAAGGCGGGCAACGACGCCATCGTCCATGATGTAGCCTGCCTCGTTCAGCATCAGGCCATAGCGGCAACGGCCAGCCTCCAGCTTGGACCAGGCATTGGTATAGATGCGGTCCATGAATTCCGCCGCGTCGGGGCCGATAACGTCGATCTTGCCGAGCGTCGATGCGTCGAAAATCCCGACGCCGGAGCGGACGGCCTTGGTTTCCCGCGAGACGGCGGCGCGCATGTCTTCTCCGGATCGAGGGAAGTACCAGGCGCGCTTCCACATGCCGACATCCTCGAACACCGCGCCGCGGGCGGCGGCCCAATCGTTGATGGCCGTCTCGCGCGCAGGATCGAACAGGCGCCCGCGATTGACACCGGCGAATGTCCCAAACGACACCGGCGTATACGGCAGGCGAAACGTCGTCGTTCCAACAGCCGGAAGCGGCATCTGCAGCTGATCGGCGACCAGTCCGAGGGTGTTCATGTTGCTGGTCTTGCCCTGGTCTGTCGCCATTCCGGTGGTGGTGTAGCGCTTGACGTGCTCGATCGACGTGAAGCCTTCGCGAACAGCGAGTTTGATGTCTTTCGACGTCACGTCGTTCTGGAAATCGATGAAGGCCTTTTCGCCCGTGGTAGTCCCGCCGCCCTCAAGGACGCGCGCGGGCTTGAAGCCGACAAATGACGGCGAAGCTTGCACCGCCTTGTTCAAGGCACCACCCGCCGCATAGCCATCGGCGAAACACGCTGAGAGATCGTAGATGCCGCGTGCGGCTCCGGCCGACACTTCGCGTTGAACCGACGTTTCGGGTACGAATGCATCGAGGGCGACATCAAATCGCATTTTGCCTCGCGACTGCGAAAACAGGTGCACAGCAGGTGTCCAGCCGCCGGACATGCCGACGCAGTCGCAGGCGAGGACGCGCCGGCTGCCGGCATTTCCGGCGGCATCAATGGCCGCGACTACGATGCCCGAGACACGGCTGCGGCCCCTGGAGCACACGACGGCATGACCATTGAGCACTTCGACACCGGCGTGCAGCGCTGCGGCGAGTTCCGGCCCGCAGTCGGTCTCATGGCGCAAGTCGGCAATGGTGACATCGAGACCGGCGGCGCGCAGGTCTATGGCTGACCGGTATGCAGATGCGCCCGACGTCGCAATGACCGCGGTTTGTCCAGGCTTGACCGCATAGCGGTTGGCAAAGACGCGCAGGCTTTCTGCCAGCAGGATGCCCGGACGATCATTGCCGGCGAATACGAGCGGCCGCTCATGCGCGCCAGTTGCGCAAATGACTTTGCCCACGCGCAGCTGCCAAAGGCGCTCGCGCGGGCTGTCGGACGGGGGCTGGCGCAGGTGATCGGTGAGGCGTTGGCTGAGCGCGATGTGATTATGGTTGAAGTAGCCGAATGCCGTGGTGCGGGTCAGTATTCTGACGTTGGCACGGACTTGCAGCTGCTCTATCGCCCATTCCAAGTATTGTCGCGCGGGCCGGCCATCGACGATCGACGTTATGTCATGCAGCAGCGATCCGCCCAATTCATTCTGCTCATCGCACAAAATGACTCGGGCGTCGCGATCCTCCGACGCCGCCAGTGCCGCCGCCAGGCCGGCCGGTCCAGCGCCGACGACGAGGGTTTCACAGTGTTCATGACGGTGTTCATAGCGGTCGGGGTCGGGCGTCGTTGGCGCGATGCCTAGCCCGGCGGCGCGCCGTATCAGTGGCTCATACAGCGCCTTCCAAAAGGCTTGCGGCCACATGAACGTCTTGTAATAGAATCCGGCGGCGAAAAGCGAACCGAGCGCATCGTTGACCGCGCCGATGTCGAAGCCGAGGGCCGGCCAGTGGTTCTGGCTCCTCAGGCTCAGGCCATCGAAAGCCTCAACGACGGTTGCCCGGTTGTTGGGATCGCGCCGATTGCCGCCACGATCGACGTCCAGCAGCGCGTTCGCCTCGTCCGAGCCATGACTGAGGATGCCGCGCGGGCGATGGTATTTGAAGGAGCGTCCAACGAAATGATGGCCGTTGGCGAGCAGCGCCGATGCAGCCGTATCGCCTTCGAACGCCGAAATCTCGCGGCCGTTGAAACGCATTACGATCGGCTTGCCGCGGTCGATGCGACCGCCGGTGGGAAGCCGGTAGGATGAACTCATGAGCTGCCTTGTCTCAAAGCAGTCGGCGTTGGTTCGCCCGTGCGATAGGTCGAGACCACGCGATCGCTCACCGTGTCGCGCACCGCGTTGAACCAGCGCTGGCAGCCATGCGTGTGGTGCCACCGCTCGACATGCAAACCCTTTGGATTGGTGCGGTAGAATAAAAACTCGGCCCATTCGCCATCGCCGAGCAACGATGGGTCTCGCGGCCTTGTAATGTGGCCCTCGCCGCCGCAGCGAAATTCGATCTCCGCTCTTGGCCCGCAAAAGGGGCATTCGATGAGCAGCATTTGGAAATCCCCGTTACCTTCGGCTGCAAGCCAGAGTTGACGAACCGCCTCTGGAAATCAATCGAACTTTCCGGGAATGAGACTACGACTTTGTTTGGGTCATCACTGGTGTGCGGCGCATCAGATCATCGATCCGCGAGCGTTCCTTCTGGAAATCGCCCAGCATCTTCCCGGACAACTTGCGTTCCTGCGGCACTTGGATCGCCATCGGGTCGACAGGCCGATTGTTGACGAGGATTTCGTAGTGCAGATGAGGGCCCGTCGACAATCCGGTCGAGCCGACAAATCCGATCAGCTGGCCTTGTTTGACCTTGGTTCCCTCGGCGACACCGGGTGCAAACCTCGACATATGCGCATAGGATGTACTGTAGCCGTTAGCGTGGCGGATGCGCACGTAGTTGCCGTATTCGCCCTTGAACTTGGCTTCTTCAATGACGCCGTTACCGGCCGCCATGATTGGCGTTCCCGTCGGCGCCGACCAGTCGACCCCGGAATGCATGCGCAAGAAATTCAAAACCGGATGCCGGCGCATGCCGAAACCCGAGGTGAACTGGACTGCTTCGCTCCTTACCGGCCGTCGCATCAAGAACTTGCGGCTGTTGTGGCCGAACTCGTCATAGTAGTCGACGAGGCCGTCAGGCGTGCGGAAGCGCCAGAATTTCTGCGGCTCACCACCAGAGACAATCGATGTGAACAGCAACTCGCCGGGATTCGAGTCGATGCCGACTTCTTCGCGTACGTCGAAAAAATATTCCGATTGATCGCCGTTGCGGATTCGGCGCCGGAAATCGGTCTCGTACGCATGGATGCGCAAGATCTGCGTAATGCTTTCCGGCGGCACGCCCTGCACCAGCGCGGCATTGTAGAGACTCGCATAAAGGCTGGTGCCTTGCGCACTTTCGTTGTCACCGAAGGCCGCCCGGCTCGCCTGCCGATCCGTGGGGCTGGCACTGGCCTTGAATTCGCCAGCGGCATCCCGGTAGACCGACACTTTGTGTTCGTGGCCGTCGCCGAATACGCTGAACCGCGCGGGTTCCATACGATCCGCCTTGATCAGCGAGGGCACCATCGTGACGTGGACCTCCTGCCCCGGTTGCAAGGCGTTGTCCGGGAATATGGGACGTGCAGCCTCGACCATTGCTGCAACCTGGAACCGGTCGGCGTTGAGGCGCAGCAGGACCTTGCCGAGTGTGTCGCCGCGTGTACCCCGCACCACGCGTTGTTCCCGGCGCTCAAGGTCTTCCACCGCATCGTCTCCATCAGATGCCGATTTGACGAGGATGGTGGTGTTCGGCGCGGTCGCCTCCCCCGACACGCGACGGGCCGCCGCAAGCGGGGCTTCCTTTGGTGTAAGGGCTTCAGCGCCTTCTGCCAGAAAACCCGGCCGGATGGCTGTGACCTCGGCGTCCTGCGCGCGCGTAACCAGGTCCGCAACTTCCTGAGCATCAAGCTCCTGCCCATCCTCGCTGGGCAGAATGCCGCCTAGAAGCTCGACGACGCGTATCGCAACATCGATCCGCTCCGCGCCGTCGGCGTTCGCTGAGGCGGTCTCAATCGATGCTTGCGTCGCGTACAGCCTGAAGGGATTGAACGGGGGAATCAGGTCTGTGTTCGCAGCAGGTACGGGCGCAAGGCGAGCAACGATCCGCATGTAGGGCTTAATCTGAACGTAGGGGCGACCATCGCGCCGCTCCTGCACGGTTTCGTGGATGATGTGCTTGACCGATTGCGCTTCGCCCATGGTCTGCAGTCGGTCTACCTTGGGACGCAACCACTTCAGGCTGCTTGGCTCGCCGATTGGCTCCGGACCAGCAACGGAACTGTCAGCGCTGCGCTTCATCTTCGGCAGGCCGCCATCCGTGGTTTCTAGGCTGTCCAGTGACCCGAAGATGGCGACCCCAATAGCTACGGCGCCGACGCCGGCTGCGAGGAATGTGCTCACGACCCAGCGAAAGCGCCCTCCAGCTCGTGCTTCTGCGTGATCGGCGTCATAGACGTCCGAGAAAGATTTGCGGCCGCGGCCCCGATAGACCTGGGGCAGCCCGCCTTGGCTCGAACGAGCACGACCATTTGCCCTCGCGGTCTGCGAAGCGGCTAGGGTGGCGTGTCGGCGGCGATCGATCACCCCTTTGTGTCCTCGTCGATAGCGCTGAGCCGCTCCCGGCGCACCTGTCTGCAATCTGGTAAGTGCCCGAATTCTGTCACTGTCGTGGCAATTGCGGCCGGCAATCATTTTTTGCGCCATTTTCTTCAACAGGAGCATCGAGTAGCCGTGGTGCCGGAGCCCACGGGTGCAGATCTCGTTGCAGCAACCAAGTTGTGTGTCGAGATGCCCGGCGAATGGAGTATTTCGGCGCGTGCCCAGGGGGAGTAGATCGTGCACAGGAGTGCGGCTAGAATGTCGAGCAATCTCAAATTGTTGCGCGAGCTCTGCCGCAGCAGCGAAGTTTTTTGAAGATTACTGTTGACACAACAGTCTTAATTCTATTTATTCTGGCTTGTCCGGGGCAACTTTGCTTCGGCGCCCGCGATGGGCATGACCTCTGATCAGACCCGAAGTCAACACCGGGATTCACCGGCGGGGCTTCGCTGTTTCGGTCTCTGGCTTGGTAAGAGCCAGTAGGAATGCTTGTGGGCTGCTCTTTGACAATCGAATATGGAAGAAAAGGAAACGCAGGCGGCGGGGTCCTTGCGGATGTCATGTCTCGGCAACGAGGTGTGATGTCGACAAGACTCTGGTAGATCTGCGTTTCTTACACCATCACTTGACGTGATCCATTGCGGGCAACCGAAGTGGAGAGCGTCTAATGTGAGGTGCCCGTTACGCAGTAATCCTTAGAGTGACTTCCTCTAAGCCAAACCAGAATCAAATCTTTCAATTTGAGAGTTTGATCCTGGCTCAGAACGAACGCTGGCGGCAGGCCTAACACATGCAAGTCGAGCGCCCAGCAATGGGAGCGGCAGACGGGTGAGTAACGCGTGGGAACCTTCCCTATAGTACGGAATATACCAGGGAAACTTGGAGCAATACCGTATACGCCCGAAAGGGGAAAGATTTATCGCTATAGGATGGGCCCGCGTAGGATTAGCTAGTTGGTGAGGTAATGGCTCACCAAGGCGACGATCCTTAGCTGGTTTGAGAGAATGACCAGCCACACTGGGACTGAGACACGGCCCAGACTCCTACGGGAGGCAGCAGTGGGGAATCTTGGACAATGGGCGCAAGCCTGATCCAGCCATGCCGCGTGAGTGACGAAGGTCTTCGGATTGTAAAGCTCTTTTGCCAGGGACGATAATGACGGTACCTGGAGAATAAGCCCCGGCTAACTTCGTGCCAGCAGCCGCGGTAATACGAAGGGGGCTAGCGTTGTTCGGAATTACTGGGCGTAAAGCGCACGTAGGCGGATTTGTCAGTCAGGGGTGAAATCCCGGGGCTCAACCTCGGAACTGCCTCTGATACAGCAAGTCTTGAGTCCGATAGAGGTGAGTGGAATTCCTAGTGTAGAGGTGAAATTCGTAGATATTAGGAAGAACACCAGTGGCGAAGGCGGCTCACTGGATCGGTACTGACGCTGAGGTGCGAAAGCGTGGGGAGCAAACAGGATTAGATACCCTGGTAGTCCACGCCGTAAACGATGGATGCTAGCCGTCGGCAAGCTTGCTTGTCGGTGGCGCAGCTAACGCATTAAGCATCCCGCCTGGGGAGTACGGCCGCAAGGTTAAAACTCAAAGGAATTGACGGGGGCCCGCACAAGCGGTGGAGCATGTGGTTTAATTCGACGCAACGCGAAGAACCTTACCA
>JBGTIU010000053.1:0-7917 GCA_041745515.1 Hyphomicrobiaceae bacterium
GGAGTCACGGCGTAATCGTGTGAGTGCTGTGGGTAGGCCAAAAATCCTGTCATGCGGGGCAGCTCCTTGCTGCTTGTTACCCAATTGCGGAAAGGCCCGCCGCGGCTTGCGGCTGCCCCGCCCCCTCATTGGTGAGGGTGAGGGAAAAAGAAAAAAGAGGCCGAGGTTACAGCATCAGAGGATGAAATTAGTTGTATGAACACACAACGCACCAGGGCGGCAATGAGCCGCCGCGTCAAACGCCTGCTCAAGCGGCAGCTCGTGCAGTTGTCGCGGCCGAGGAAAGACCGCCGCACGCCGGTTCCTCCGAAGCGGCTCAAGCTCGGCACCAAAGGGCTGCAGCGCTGGATGAACAGCGTCTATGTCAAGGCGAAGCACCGGGGCAAGACACACATCTACATGCAGAAGTTTCGAGGCATACGCCTGCCGTGGTGAGTGGATTTTGCCGGATGCGGCAAATCGAATCCACCCTACACGAACGCGTCGGGCATCGAGGCCTTCCTCTGTGCGATGAAGGCGAGCAATGCTTCGTCGATGGCGGGGTCGATCGCAGGCGCCTCGTACTCGGCAAGCATCTTCTTCCACGCGGTATTGGCGCGCACATGCATCTCGGCCGCGCCCTCGGCTTCCCACTGTTCGACCGAGTTATTGTCGTGCAGTTGGAAGCGATAGAATGCGTCCTCGAAGTTCGCCTGCGTGTGCGCGCAGCCGAGGAAATGTCCGCCCGGCCCGACCTCGCGCAAGGCCGACAGTCCCTGTCCGTTCTCCGTCACATCGACGCTCCGGCAGAAGCGGTGCATGGCGCCGAGCTGGTCGAAATCCATCACCAGTTTCTCGTAGGACGACGCGAGTCCGCCCTCCATCCAGCCGGCCGCATGCAGCACGAAATTGGTACCCGCCATGATCGTCGGCATCAGCGTGTTGGCGCTCTCGTATGCCGCCTGTGCATCGGGGCGCTTGGAAGCGCACAGCGACCCGCCCGTGCGAAACGGCAGCTTCATGCGTCGTGCCAGCTGGGCCGCTCCGAAGATCGCGTGCGCCGCTTCCGGCGTGCCGAAGGTCGGCGCACCCGACTGCATCGAAATGGTCGAAACGAACGTGCCGAAAATGGCCGGCGCGCCGGGCCGTACGAGCTGGGTGAAGGCGACACCCGTCATCACCTCTGCCAGCACCTGCGCGAGCGTGGCGGCAACCGTCACCGGGCTCATAGCGCCAGACAGGATGAACGGCGTGATGATCGTCGCCTGGTTGTTGGCGGCGTAGGTCTCGGCCGCGCCCAGCATGGTCGCGTCCCACACCAGCGGCGAGTTGGCGTTGATCAGGCTGGTGCAAACCGTATTATTCTGCACGAATTCCGCGCCGAACAGGATCTCGGCCATGGCGACGGTGTCGGCTGCCCGCAGCGGATGCGTAACGGAGCCCATGAACGGTTTGTCGGAGAAGCGCATGTGCGCGTAGTTCATGTCGAGATGCCGCTTGTTGACCGGCACATCGACCGGCTCGCAAACGGTGCCGCCCGAGTGGTGCATCCAGGGCGATGCGTAGGTCAGTTTCACGAAATTGCGGAAGTCCTCGATGGTGCCATAGCGCCGCCCGTTGTCGATGTCGTGCACGAACGGCGAGCCGTAGACCGGGGCGAACACGGTGTTGCGTCCGCCGATCTCGACATTGCGGGCGGGATTTCGTGCGTGTTGCGTGTAGGACGTCGGGGCGGTCTTGCAGAGGCTGCGCGCGAGCCCCTTGGGGAATCTGATGCGGTCCCCGTCGCAGTCGGCGCCGGCGGCCCGGAACAGCGCCTGCGCCCGCGGATGGTCGCGGAATTCCACACCAATCTCTTCGAGGATGACCTCTGCATTGGCTTCGATGATCTCGAGCGTTTCGAGGCTCAGGAGCTCGGTCGCGGGGATGCTGCGCGTGATGTAGGGGATCGACAGCCCGGCCCGCTGCAAACGCGCTGCCTTGCGGGCCTCGCGGCCACGACGCTGGCCTTGCCCCGGAACACCGGGCCCTGGACCCTTCACTTCGTCCATTCTAGCCTCCGCAACTGCATTTTTCATCATGCCCGCCGGCCGCATGATGATAGGCCTGTCCCTGAGAGGTGCCCATGACAAACTACGTCTGTTGCGAATGCGGCACTCAGTACGCCGAAAGCGCCGTCCCACCGCCGGCATGTCTCATCTGCCAGGATGAGCGGCAGTTCGTACGCTGGGGCGGCCAGGCGTGGACCACTACGGACGAGCTGCGCCGGAACCACAGGGTCGAGATCCGCAGCGAGGGCGAACACATTACCGGCTTCGGCATCGCGCCATCGTTTGCCATCGGGCAACGAGCCCTGTTCATCGAAAGCGTCGACGGCAATATCCTGTGGGACTGCATCGCCGTCGTCGACAAATCCGCCCTCGAATTCATCGCGCAGCGCGGCGGATGCAAGGTGATCGCCATCTCGCACCCGCACTACTACACCGCCATGGCGGAGTGGTCCGATGCACTGGGCGGCGCCGCGATCCATCTGCATGAAGACGACCGGCACTGGGTGCAGCTGCCGCATCCGGCCATCGCCTATTGGACGGGCGCAGCGAAGCAGCTCACAGGTTCCGCGACCCTGATCCGTTGCGGCGGCCACTTCGAGGGTGGCACGGTGCTGCATTGGTCGTCGGCCAAGCAGGGCGCAGGCAGCCTGTTCAGCGGAGATATCCTGCAAGTGACGCAGGACCGTCGTCACGTCAGCTTCATGCGCAGCTATCCAAACTACATTCCGTTGAACGCGCGCGCCGTGCGTCAAATTGAAAGCGCCCTCGCACCGTCAGCGTTCGACAGCGTCTACGGCGCCTTCTGGAACCGCAACATCATCGGCGGTGCGAAATCAGCGGTAGGCAGATCCGTCAGCCGTTACCTCGCGGCGATCGCTTGAGTTGGCAGGGCCAATCGAGATCGATCCTGTGGCTTCGTGCGGGCGGCACGGACCATAGCCGTTGCGGCAAGAATACGATGCTGTTGCTGCCCTTCTTCCTCTACTGTTATCCGATTGCCCGTTCGACAAAAGCGCTCGAGCGGCGCTTCAGCGTGAAGGGTTGAGTTCGCATGGCACAGCTTAATCACAAGCTCGGCGCGCCGATTGTCGTTCTCGAGGATGTGGAGAAGCGCTTCGGGGAAGCCCTGGTCCTGAAGCAGATCGGTCTCACCGTTTCGAAAGGAGAGACCATTTGCATCATCGGGCCCTCCGGCTCGGGCAAGTCCACCGTACTGCGCTGCATCAATGCGTTGATCCCGGTCACTTCGGGTTCGATCAAGGTCGACGGCATCGAGGTCAATGACCCGAAGCTCGACAAGCTGGCGCTGAGGCGCAAGGTCGGCATCGTGTTCCAGCAGTACAACCTGTTCCCGCACAAGACCGCTCTACAGAATGTCATGATGGCGCCGGTCACGGTGTTGCGTCAGGACCAGAGCGAGGTCGAAGCCCGCGCGCGCAGCCTGTTAGCCAAAGTCCGTCTGACGGGCAAGGAAGGCGCCTATCCGGGTGAGCTTTCCGGTGGCCAGCAACAGCGCGTGGCGATCGCCCGCTCGCTCGCCATGAACCCGCTGGTGATGTTGTTCGACGAGGTGACCGCGGCGCTCGATCCCGAGACCAAGAAAGAGGTGCTCGTCACAATCCGCGAGCTGGCCACCGAGGGCATGACTTGCATCCTGGTAACTCACGAGATGGGCTTCGCACGCGAAGTCGCCGATCAGGTCTACTTTACCGACGGTGGCGTGGTGGTCGAACACGGCCCGCCGTCCGAGCTGCTGGCCCGGCCGAAGCACGAGCGCACCAAGACCTTCCTCGACCAAGTGCTATGAGGAGGGCCGTGAACGCGGAAATGTCTTCTTGAGATTTAAATTGGTGGAGCCAACCGGGATCGAACCGGTGACCTCTTGCATGCCATGCAAGCGCTCTCCCAGCTGAGCTATGGCCCCATCGCACTGTCGCGGGATACGTGACAGCGGGCGAATACGCAAGCGCCATTTTGAATGTGTGGCAAGACGCTGCCCGCGTCAAACTTCCTCGCCACCCTCGGCGACCGGGCCGCCGATGATATTGGAGACATCGCCGCCCTCTTCTTCCTCTTCCTCGAGAAAGGTCTCGTCGCCTTCCGCCGCGATCGGCTCTTCGGCGACCTCGATGTCGGCCAACGCTTCCTCACCCTCGGCTGTTGCCGCCAGGTCTGCTGCAGCGTCATCGGCAATCTTCTTCGCCTTGCGCGCTGCCTTCTCCTCAGCGGCGGCCGCCGCTGCTACGGCCGCGGCCGACATCGTCTGATGTGCGATCACATAGCCCGAACCGCAAATCGGGCATTCGATCGGCTCGCGATTGAGATCGTAAAATCGGGCACCACATTCCTGGTTCTGGCAGGAGCGCTTGGTGCCACGGGCTGCTTTCGTCGCCATGGATTCCTCGGCTGGATCGGTATGAGTTGGCTGCGGTCTGCCATGGGGAAATGGACTTGTCAAAGCAAAGGTTCTGGCGTTGACAGCGCTACCCCGTCATCGCTTTATGCCCGCTGAAGCGGGGTGCTGCACTATATGGGGTGCGCAACCTGCGCGGCGTTTCAACTGAGCGGCTACCTTTCATGTCCGACGCTACCCCGCGCGCCCTTACGGCTTCGAGATGCCGGCCGCTGTCGGGCGTTGTCCGGGTGCCCGGCGACAAGTCGATCTCGCACCGGGCTCTCATGTTCGGCGCAATTTCGACAGGTGTCACGCACATCGCCGGCCTGCTCGAAGGGGAGGACGTGCTCAATACAGCGCGGGTCATAGGGCAGCTCGGCGCCGTGCTGTCGAGAACTCCCGCTGGATGGAGCGTTGCCGGCCGCGGCGTCGGCGGGCTTGTACAGCCGGAGGCCGACCTCGATTTTGGTAATGCCGGCACCGGCTTGCGCCTGATGATGGGAGTGGTTGCCGGTCACGACATGACCGTGCGTATGATCGGCGACGCGTCGTTGAGCCGGCGGCCCATGGCGCGGGTGCTGACGCCGCTGACACGGATGGGTGTATCCGTCAGCCCGGCCGGCACCGAACGGCTGCCGTTGAGCCTGCGCGGCACGTCGGACCTCGTGCCGATCGAGTATACGCTTCCTGTTCCATCTGCGCAGGTAAAGTCTGCGATCCTGATCGCCGGGCTCGCGGCGCCGGGACGGACTACTGTCATCGAAACCGAAGCCTCCCGCGACCACACGGAGCGCATGCTGCGCTATTTCGGTGCCGAGGTTGTGAGTAGCGCGCACAACGGTGCAACCGCGATCACGGTGACCGGAGATGCCGAATTGGCGGGGCGGAATGTGATCGTACCGGGTGATCCGAGTTCGGCGGCCTTCCTTGCCGCCGCCGCGTTGTTGGTGCCCGGCTCCGATATCACCATCGAAGGTGTGCTCATCAACCCGACGCGGACCGGATTGTACTTGACGTTAGGTGAGATGGGCGGCGACATCGCCTTCCTGAATGAGCGCATTGAAGGTGGTGAGCCGGTTGCCGACTTGCGGATCAGGGCATCCAAGTTGAAAGGAACGAAGGTGCCGGCCGAGCGCGCGCCGAGCATGATCGACGAGTATCCTGTGCTCGCCGTGCTGGCTGCGTTCGCCGATGGCGAAACTCGTATGGAAGGTTTGGCCGAACTCAAGGCGAAAGAGAGCGACCGGCTGGCCGCGACTGCCGCCGGGTTGGCCGCCAACGGCGTGCCGCATCGTGTCGAGGGCGATACGCTCACCGTTGCCGGCGCCAAGACCGTACGCGGCGGCGGCACCGTTACGACGCACCTCGATCATCGGATGGCGATGGCGTTCCTGACCATGGGGCTCGGCAGCGATCGGCCGGTGACGGTCGACGACGCCGCAACGATCGCTACCAGCTTTCCGACGTTTCGCGAATTGATGGAACAGCTGGGCGCAAATTACCAAGATTGAACAAAAACAGCAGCGGCTGGATAATCAAACGTGATGGCAGCGATAAAGCTTCGTGACGTGGCTGACAGCGGGCCGCGTGCTAGAAGTTTTCCGGAGTCATTCGGGGACGTCGCCATGAGCGCAGACACCAGTTCCGTTATCGCTTCGCTGCGGCCGGCCGCGCGCACATTGCCCGAAAGCGGCATCGTCAAGGTCTTCAATCACGGCCGCTACAAAGAGGGCTTGATCCCGTTGTGGGCGGGCGAGGGCGATCTGGCGACGCCGCGCTTCATCTGCGACGCCGCGGCAAAGTCGCTAGCCGCCGGTGAAACGTTTTACACGGCGCAAGCCGGCATCACCGAGTTGCGTACATCCTTGGCGCGCTATTTCTCGCGTCTCTACGGACAACGCTTCAGCCATGACGAGATCTTCGTCACCGGTGGCGGCATGCAGGCGGTGCAACTCGCAGTGCAGGCGACCTGCGGGGCGGGCGACGAGGTGCTGATCCCGACGCCGGCCTGGCCGAATTTCGCCGGCGCGCTCGCCATTCAGGGCGCGGTGGTGAAGGACATAGCCATGACGCTCGAGCGCGACGGCTGGTCGCTGCCGATGGATCGACTGTTCGCGGCCGTCACGCCGAAGACGCGCGCGATCGTCATCAATTCACCCGCCAACCCGACGGGCTGGACCGCAAGCCGTGACGAGCTGAAAGCCATCCTTGAGTTCGCCCGCAAGCGAGGTTTATGGATCATCGCCGATGAAATCTACAGTCGGTTCTACTTCAGTGGTCCGCTTGCGCCTTCGTTCTATGAGTTCCGCCGCCCCGACGATCGCATCATTTTCGTCAACACGTTCTCGAAGAACTGGGCAATGACCGGCTGGCGCATCGGCTGGATGCAGGCGCCGCCGGAGTTGGGCCCGATCATCGAAGGCCTGATCCAATACAACACCAGTGGCGTCGCGACGTTCATGCAGCGCGCCGGCATCGCCGCGATCGAGGATGGTGAGCCCTTTCTGGCTGAGCAGATCGCGACCGCCATCAAGGGCCGCGACATCGTGACGAAAGCGCTCGGCGCTTTCAATTCCGTGCGCAGCGTGCCGCCCGCGGGTGCGTTTTACTCTTTCTTCGCCATCGACGGTCTCGACGACTCGATGACCGCAGCACTTCGGCTGGTTGACGAGGCCAATGTCGGTCTGGCTCCCGGAATTGCCTTTGGTCAATCTGCGGAAGGCTATTTCCGCGTCTGTTTCCTGCGCTCCGCCGCGCCGCTCGGCCAAGCGATGGACCGACTGACAGATTGGTTGCAGGCGCGGCGGTAGACCTGCGCCGCCCAATCGTCGGCCAGCAGATCGCGGTCGCCAAACGAGGGCTGCGCGCTATTCTCGGGCGATCGGTTGAGCTTGAGCCAAACTCTCTATGAACTGCATTAAAATGCCTCATCAAGGCTAGTGCGGCGCCGAGATATGAAATATATTGCAACTCTTTGCCGCGAGGCCAAACTTGATCGACTTCATCACCGAGCCCGACCGCTATCGACATTGGAAGCTCCTTGTCGATGGTGAGATCGCCGAATTGATTATGGACGTCGCTGAGACTGCAGGGCTGTTCGACGGCTACCAGCTGAAGCTCAATTCCTACGACCTGGGCGTCGACATCGAGTTGGCCGACGCGCTGCAACGGCTGCGCTTCGAGCACCCTCAGGTGAAAGCCGTCATTCTTAAATCGGGCAAGGACAAGGTGTTCTGCGCCGGTGCCAACATCCGCATGCTGGCCGGCTCGACGCACGCGCACAAGGTGAATTTCTGCAAGTTCACCAACGAGACGCGCAACGGCATGGAGGACAGCTCGGAGCACTCGGGGCAGAAGTTCCTGTGCGCGGTGCGCGGCACGGCGGCGGGCGGCGGCTACGAGCTGGCGCTCGCCTGCGACCGGATCATCCTGGCCGATGACGGCAGCTCCACGGTGTCGCTGCCCGAGCTGCCGCTGCTGGCCGTGCTGCCC
>JBGTIU010000054.1:0-14624 GCA_041745515.1 Hyphomicrobiaceae bacterium
CAACCGTGCCGTCGCCTTCGGCACCGGCATCGGCGTGGCCGGCGTGCTGCAGAGCGCCACCGCCACCGCCCTGCTGCTGGCCTCGTTTGCCGGCCGCGGCTTGCTGACGTTACCGATCGCACTGGCGATCATGCTTGGCGCCGATGTCGGCACCACCCTCGTCGCCCAGGTTTTCGCCTTCGACGTCAAATGGCTGTGGGCGCTGTTCATGGTCGCCGGCGTGGTGGCGTTCAACGCTTCGTCGAATGACCGCGTCAAGCACAGCGGGCGGATCGCGATTGGCCTGGCGCTGATGCTGCTGGCGCTATCGGTGCTGGGCGCTGTCTCCGGCGCACTACGCGACAGCCCCACCGTGCAGACCATCCTGTCGGCTCTCGGCTCGGAGCCGGTGCTGGCCGTCCTAGCGGCAGCCGTCATTACATGGCTGGCTCATTCCAGCCTCGCCATGGTGCTGCTGGTGATGGCGCTGGCCGCCGGCGGCTCGATCACCCCTGTACTGTCGCTGGCGCTGGTGCTGGGCGCCAACATCGGCGGCGCCATCGCGCCTTACGCTGCGCTGTCGGGTTCACCGGTCGCGGCGCGACGCGTTCCCCTCGGCAATTTCCTGGCGCGCGGGCTCATCGGCCTGATTGCCATTCCGTTTCTGGGGGCGCTGGTTGCGCTGCTGTCGGGCCTCAGCCCCGATCCGTCCCGCCTGGTGCTCAATTTCCATACCGCCTTCAATGTGGTGGTGGCCTTGGCATTCCTGCCACTGCTCGATCCCCTGGCGAAAGTCGTGACGGCAATGTTGCCCGAGCCGGCCGAGACGCCGGCCCAATCGATCCCGCGCCACCTCGATGCGACGATCCTCGATACGCCTTCCGAGGCACTGGGCTGTGCCATGCGCGAGACGCTGCACGTCGGCGACATCGTTCTCGATATGCTGCGGCGCTCGCTGACCGCGATCGAAGGCAGCGACACCCGGATCGTCAAGGACGTTGAAAAGGCGGACGACGATGTCGACACCCTGCACGAAGCAATCAAGCTCTACCTGATCCAGGCCTCGAAAACGGAAATGACGGAGACCGACAGCCGCCGCTACGTCGAGATCCTGACCTTCACGACCAATCTCGAGCATATCGGCGACATCATCGACAAGAACCTGATGGAGCTGGCGACCAAGAAGATCAAGAAGCGGCTGCAGTTTTCCGCCGAGGGTCTCGCCGAGCTCAAGCGTTTCCATGAGCAGGTAATCGACAACATGCGCCTCGCGCTCAACGTCTTCGCCACCCGCGACATCACGCTGGCGCGGCGCCTGTTGAAAGAAAAGACGTCGATGCGCATGCACGAGTTCGAGGCGGCCGACCGGCACTTCGCCCGGCTGCGCGACGGCCGCGCCGAATCGATCGAAACCAGCGCGATCCATCTCGATGTGATCCGCGACCTCAAGCGTATCAATTCGCACCTGACATCGGTCGCCTATTCGATCCTCGATGCCGCCGGCGAGCTGAGGGAAAGCCGCCTGCGCGAACAGGCGAAGGACCCGGCAGTCACCGCGGCGACGAACAAGCCGCACCTATTGTAATCACTATCGACCCCTCACATTGATCGACCGGAGCTTGCACGATGCAGAACCCAACCGACCGCGACCTGCTGGACGGCATCCGAAAATGGGTGGAGGTCGAAAGCCATACACCGGACACCGCCGGCGTCAATCGCATGATGGATGTCTGCGCCACCGGCTGGCGTGAGGCCGGCGCCAAGGTCACCAGGATTCCAGGCAGCAAAGGGCTCGGCGATCATCTTGTCGTCGCATCGGCCTGGGGTGGCGAAGGTCCGGGCATCCTGGTGCTCTGCCACCTCGATACCGTTCACCCAAAGGGCACGATCGAGGAGCTGTCTTTCCGCATCGATGGCGACCGTGCTTATGGCCCCGGCATCTACGACATGAAGGGCGGCGCCTACCTGGCGTTCGCGGCCTATCGAGCCATCGTTGCCGGTGGCAAGGCCACGCCCCTGCCAATCCGCTTTCTGTACGTGGCAGATGAAGAGACCGGCAGCACGACATCGAGGGCGCTGATTGAAAAGCTCGCCGACAATGCAAAATACGTTCTGGTCACCGAGCCGGCGCGCGATGGCGGCAAGATCGTTACGTCGCGCAAGGGCGTCGGCCGCTTCGTGCTGACGGCGCATGGCCGGCCGGCGCATTCGGGCGCACGGCATCAGGATGGCCGCAGCGCCATCCTCGAAGTCGCACGTCATGTGGCGGCCATCGAAGCCATGACCGATTACAAGCGCGGCATCACCTTCAACATCGGTCAGATCAGCGGCGGCACAGCCGACAACGTCGTGCCGGCCCGTTGCGAGGCGACCATCGACATGCGGGTGCCCACGACGGTCGACGCGGACGCCATGGCGGCGCACTTCCAAGGGCTGAAAGCCTTTAACCCGGACGTGCGGGTCGAGGTGACGGGCGGCCTCAACCGGCCGCCCTACGAGATGAGCCCGGCCAGCGCCAAGCTCTACGCCCAAGCCCAGAAAGTGGCGGCAGGTATCGGCATCGACCTGGTGGGCGTCGCCACTGGCGGCGGCAGCGACGGCAACTTCACTGCTCAAAAGGTCGCAACCCTCGACGGCCTCGGTGTCGATGGTAACGGCGCCCACACGATGCAAGAGCACCTGCTGATCTCGTCGCTGGTGCCACGCATGACGCTGCAGAAGCGACTGTTCGAGACCCTGCAATAAGCTCGAGCTCGCTCATGAATCAGCGCAATTCAAATTTCCCTCCCACCTCACGCCTCCCCGGAATTTGACGCGCCTCTTCGCGGCAAATGTCCGGGGCCTTTTCCCGTTCGGATGTGGCACGGCCTTGCCCCCGCCGCCACAGGTAGGGATCCCGGACAACGGGCCTTCCTGCGGTCGGCCCGGTTTCCGGGAACGCGTGGTTGGGTTGGGTGTCAGGCCAAGAACTGAGTGGCCCTGGCTCATGAACGGGACCGTAACCGTGCGGGCTGCCGTGCGTTGACTTAAACGCCCTTCAAGCACCATATGTGGGGCCGGACGACAGGAGCATGCCATGGCCACATCCCAATCGAAGAAGCTGCATTCGATCGTGCAAAGCGTCGACCCGATCTGGTCGGCCATCCGCCAGGAAGCGGAAGCCGCGATCGAGGCCGAGCCGGCACTCGGCGGCTTCATCTTTGCCACCATTCTGAGCCACGATCGGCTGGAATCGGCGGTCTGCCACCGGCTGGCGCAGCGCCTCAACCATTCCGATGTCGACGCAGGCCTGATCGGCCAACTGTTCCAGGACGTGCTGGCCGAGCACTCCGACATCGGCAGCGCCATGCGGGCCGATCTTGCCGCTGTCTTCGACCGCGACCCGGCGTGCCACCGCTACATGGAGCCGCTGTTGTACTTCAAGGGCTTCCACGCGCTCGTCACGCAGCGCTTTGCGCACGAGCTGTGGCGCGCCGGCCGCCGCGATTTTGCCTATTACCTGCAGAGCCAGGCGTCGCGGATATTTGCAGTCGACATCCACCCGGCGGTTCGGATCGGCAAGGGCATCCTGATCGACCACGGCACCGGTATCGTCATCGGCGAGACCGCGACCGTCGGCGACAACGTCTCGATCCTGCAAAACGTCACGCTGGGTGGCAACGGCAAGGACAAGGGCGACCGGCATCCCAAGATCGGCGACAACGTGCTGCTGTCGGCGGGCGCCAAGGTGCTTGGCAACATCCGCGTCGGCAACTGCTCGCGGGTGGCAGCGGGCAGCGTCGTACTGAAAGAAGTGCCGCCCAACACCACGGTCGCCGGTGTGCCGGCCAAGGTCGTCGGCCCAGCCGGCTGCCCGGAACCGGGCCTCTCCATGGATCAACGACTTGCCCCCGGCGACTGCGGCTGCGGCGACAAGATTTGAGAAAGAGAAAGACTTCGATCGATGAAAGAAGATGTGCCGAAACTGCAACGCTATTTGCGGAAGGTTTTCCGCAGCGACGCCATTCGCGTCGTGATGCACGGCCGCAAGACGGATATGGCCGAAGTGTTCATGGACAAGGACCAGTTCGCGCAGCTCTACCGCGACGAGGAGGACGGCGAGATCAGCTACCAGTTGCAGATGGCCATCCTCGACATCGATCTCGAGGACGTCTGATTGGCCGGCATGAACACGGGCCTCTACTCCCTCGACGACATCCAAGTCAGCGTGCCGGCGAGCGGTGCCTTCTGGGTGGCGCCCAACGCTATCGTCGTCGGCCGCGTCATCATCGAGGACAATGCCAGCGTCTGGTTCAACGCGGTGCTGCGCGGCGACAACGATCCGATCCGCATTGGCGCCGGCTCGAATGTGCAGGACGGTTCGATGCTGCACACTGACATCGGCTACCCATTGACCGTGGGGCCGGATTGCACCATCGGTCACATGGTGACCCTGCATGGCTGCACCATCGGTCGTGGCAGCTTGATCGGTATCGGCGCCATCATCCTCAACGGCGCGGTGATCGGCGAAGACTGCCTGATCGGGGCTGGCGCCTTGATCGCCGAGGGCAAGCACATCCCGGCGCGGGCAGTGGTCATGGGTGCGCCCGGCAAGGTCGTCCGCTCGGTCACGGACGAGGATCTGGCCCGCATCCGTGAGGGCGTCGAAAGCTACCAGCGCAATTGGCGCCGGTTTGCCGGCATCCCTTCAGGTGGGATGAAGCCGCAGCGGTAGTGCTGGCGATCGACGCCGCCCGCCTACGGCGTATCAGCGCGAAGCGCCTCTGCGGAACCCGCGGCCAACCCACGAGCAACTGACCGTGGAGTCTCGAAGACTTGCCATGGTCTCCAAACCTACCGCCGCTTGTTCTGACGGTTGCTGATCAGATCATCAACCACCGCCGGTTCGGCCAGCGTCGAGGTGTCGCCGAGATTGGAGAAGTTGTCCTCTGCAATCTTGCGCAGGATGCGCCGCATGATCTTGCCGGAGCGGGTCTTCGGTAGTCCCGGCGAAAACTGGATCTGATCGGGCGAAGCGATCGGGCCGATTTCATTGCGCACGTGAGCGACAAGTTCCTTCTTGAGTGCGTCCGATGGCTGGTTGCCGGCCTTCAGCGTCACATAGCAGTAGATGCCCTGGCCTTTGATGTCGTGCGGATAGCCGACGACGGCTGATTCAGCCACCATCGGGTGCGAGACCAATGCGCTTTCAACCTCCGCCGTGCCGAGCCGATGACCCGAGACGTTGATCACGTCGTCTACTCGCCCAGTGATCCAGTAGTAGCCGTCCGCATCGCGGCGGCATCCATCGCCGGTAAAATAGGTGCCCTTGTAGGTCGAGAAGTAGGTTTGCACAAAGCGCTCGTGGTCCCCGTAAACGGTGCGCATCTGCCCCGGCCAGCTGTCGAGGATCGCGAGGTTGCCCGAGCCCGCGCCCTCGATCACCGCGCCCTTTTCGTCGAACAGCGCTGGTTTTATGCCGAGAAATGGCCGCGTCGCCGAGCCCGGCTTAAGCTTGGTGGCGCCCGGCAGCGGCGTGATCAGGATGCCGCCGGTTTCCGTCTGCCACCAGGTATCGACGATCGGACAGCGGCCGTCGCCGACAACGCGATGATACCACTCCCAGGCTTCCGGATTGATTGGCTCGCCTACCGAGCCCAGCAGCTTGAGGGATGAGCGGTCAGTGCGCTTCACGAAATCGTCGCCCGCCCCCATCAGCGCGCGAATCGCTGTCGGCGCCGTGTAGAAAATGTTGACGTCCCACTTGTCGATCACGTGCCAGAAGCGCGATGCTGTCGGATAGTTCGGCACACCCTCAAACATCAACGTGGTCGCGCCGTTCGCGAGTGGTCCATAGAGAATGTAGCTGTGGCCCGTGACCCAGCCTACGTCCGCCGTGCACCAGTAAACATCGCCATCGTGGTAATCGAAAACGAGAGAGTGCGTCATCGCGGCGTAGACAAGATAGCCGCCAGAGGTGTGCAGGACGCCTTTCGGCGTGCCGGTGGAGCCCGACGTATAGAGGATGAACAGCGGGTCCTCGGCGCTCATCTCGGTTGGAGGACAGTCTGACGTCACCTTGACGAGCTCATCGTGCAGCCAGACGTCGCGTCCACCTTTCATCTGCACATCGCCACCTGTGCGGCGCACGACCAGGACCTTTTCGTCGCCCTTGCACTTGGCGAGCGCCGCATCGGTATTCTTCTTCAGCGCAATGGTCTTGCCCGCGCGCAGGCCCTCGTCGGCCGTGATGATGAACTTGCTCGAGGCATCGTTGATGCGGCTCGCCAGGCTATCGGGTGAGAATCCGCCGAACACCACGGAGTGGACTGCACCAATACGAGCGCAGGCGAGCATCGAATAGGCAGCCTCCGGGATCATCGGCAGGTAGATGGTAACCCGGTCGCCCTTCCTGACACCATTGGCTTTCAGCACGTTCGCGACCTTGCAGACGCGCTCGTGCAACTGCCGGTAGGTGATCTTCTCGTCCTGAGTCGGGTCGTCGCCCTCCCAGATGATGGCTATCTGGTCTGCTCGTGTCTCGAGATGCCGGTCGATACAGTTGGCCGCTACGTTGAGCGTGCCATCCTCGTACCATTTGATCGAAACGTTGGCCGGGTCGTAGGACGTGTTCTTAACTTTGGTATAGGGCTTCATCCAGTCGACACGGCGCCCCATCTCGCCCCAAAACCCATCCGGATCGTCGATGGATCGCTTGTACATCTCTTGATACTTGCGATCGTCGACGAGCGCGCGGGCGGACCATTCGGCTGGAACGGCATAGATTTTTTCAGACATCGGATAGTTCTCCCGGACGCTACGCGATCGGCCACGAGTATGACCCCTGGCCGCGAGGCCCGCAATTGCCCCCTTCGTCGTAGCGGAACGGTCGACCTGAACGACTAGGTGCGTCGCAACGCGCTCGCGATCGCGCTCAGGCCTTTGCGGAAATTTGGATAACTCAAGGAAACGCCCAGATCCGTCTTTATGCGCTCATTTCGGACGCGCTTATTCTCGGCGTAGAAGCTTTGGCCCATCGGTGTAAGCACAGCCTGATCGAACGGTATTTCGGACGGCACTTCCATCTTCAGCAACTGAGCCGCAAAGGCGATCACATCCTGCGGCGGCGCCGGTTCATCGTCGGTTACGTTGTAAACCTGATGGATGCCGCGCCCCGTCATCGCCGCGGCCAGCACGGTGGCGACATCATCGACGTGGATTCGGTTGAAGACCTGATCTCGTTTCACAATACGCCGCGCAACTCCGTCGCGCAGGTTGTCGATTGCGCTGCGGCCCGGACCGTAGATGCCGGAGAGGCGGAATACCTGGACGTGCTTGCTTGCCCTAGCGGCCAAAGACAGCCACCCGTTCTCGGCCTCCAATCGCCGGCGGCTGCGATCGGAACCCGGAGCGGTCGGGGTCGTCTCATCCACCCAGGCTCCTTTGTGATCGCCGTAGACCCCGACCGTCGAGAGGTAGCCGATCCAGCGCAGGTTGTGCTCGTGCTCGATGACCGTGGCGTTATGAAGCAGAACAGGATCGCCTGCGTCTCCTGGCGGCACTGAGACGATGACATGCGTCGCAATCGCAATCGCCGCATCGACCGCCGCGGATCGTGCGGTGCCATCGAACACAATACCAGTGTCGCCGCCCGCCCGAATGCGTGTCGCTCCTGCCTCGCTCGTCGCCGTGCCTGTGACGCGCCAGCCCTGCGGCCGCAATTTCTGAACCAACGCACGCGCGCAGTACCCCATGCCAAAGCAGAGCAAATGGTTCATGCTGGTCGCCATTCGATCCGCACATCGGCGTCGGGTTCGCGCATCTCATACTTTCCGCGCAGCCTGGAACACTCGTCCGCGGAGGCCAGTTGTTGGAACGCCCACACCGCCATGGCGCGCACCAGTGGCGATGCATCCAACATCAATCGCTCGATGGCGGGCAGCAACGCCCTGTCTGCCGAGTTTCCCGCAGCGACCAGCACGTTGCGAATGAAACGATCCCGCCCGGTGCGTTTGATCGGCGTTCCAGCAAAGCGGAGCCGAAAACCCGCATCGTCCAGTCCGAGCAGATCGACGAGCGGCGGATGATCGGCGTCGTCGCGCATCTGCTGCTTCGCCTGGCCGACCGCTTCGGCGAATTTGTTCCAGGGGCATACGGCAAGGCAGTCGTCGCAGCCAAATATGCGATTACCTATCGGCTTTCGAAACTCCTCGGCAATGTGGCCGCGGTGCTCAATCGTGAGATAGGCGATGCAGCGGCGCGCATCGAGCTGATAGGGGGCGGGAAATGCAGCAGTAGGGCAGACATCGAGACATCGCCGGCACGATCCGCAGCGGTCGGTCTCGGGCGCGTCGGGTTCGAGTTCGGCCGTCGTCAGAACTGCGCCCAGAAACAGCCATGACCCATGCGTCCGCGACACAAGATTCGTGTGCTTCCCCTGCCAGCCGATGCCGGCAGCGGCAGCCAGCGGCTTTTCCATCAATGGCGCCGTGTCGACAAACACGCGAGTTTCGGCGCCCGCATCGGTCAACATGCGCGCCAACAGCTTCATCTTCCCCTTGATGACGTCGTGGTAGTCGCGTCCCTGCGCATAGATCGAGATGGCCCCGCGCTTCGGCTTGGCCAACGCTTCGAGCGGATTATGATCTGGCGCATACGAGTGGCCCAGCATGACAATGGACCGCACGGCAGGCCAAAGCCCGCGCGGATCGGCCCGCCTGTCGGCATGCGTTTCCATCCAGGCCATGTCGCCGTGCCGCCCGTCCTTGATGAACGAACGCAGCCGTTTGCCGGCCGGCCCGATTCCGTCCGGCGTCGTCACGCGCGCGTCGGCAAAGCCCAGTGCCCGCGCCTGATAGAGCAATTGCGCCTTGAGCGCTCCCGTCATGAGGTGATCGCCATCTGCATGCCGGCAGCTTAGCAAGACTCGACGGGCCGCAGAAGATTGGTTGCGAATCAGGGCAAGCACTTGATTTAGGTTCGAGTTACCGCGAAGGTTTTTTGCCATTCGATCGCGACAGTTAACTTGTAGCTGATGGAGCCGTCAGATGTTCAATGTGACATTGTTTGTGTCCCGTTTGCTGTTGCTCACCGGAACTGTTCTGCTTGGCACCCTGGCCGGTGCGAACCACGCTGCGGCCCTGACGCAAGAGCAGGCGCGCGAGCAGTGCCGTGAATCGGTCGGCAAGCCGACTGTTCGGGCTTGCATGCAGGCTCAAGGCAAGGGCGGTGATCGCGAAGCCTGCCAGGCAACGGCAAAGCCGAAGGTTCAGGCCTGCATGAAGGCTGCCATGAACGCCGCCAACGCCCGCGCCAACGTCCCTGTCGCTATTCCGACCGAAGCAAAATCCAAGGCGGCGTCCGACACGAATACCGTCGCGTCGAACGCGCCGGTGGCGTTTGTCGCGCCGCCCCGTTCGATTGCGGACATCACGGCAATCCTCGACAGCGAGAAGCCGGATCCTAAGAAAATAGAGGCTTCCAAGGCGGCGGCGGAGGCCAAGCCTTCGAGCGGTGCCTCACGTGAGGCCTTGGCCCGGTTCTACTATGATCGTGGCAACGCACGCGCGCAGCTCGGCCGATTGAACGACGCGCTCGCCGATGCCAAGCAGGCTATCGAGGCCGCTCGCGGTGCCGTCGATGCGAACCTGATGGGTCGCCTGCAACAGTTTGCCGGGAACCAGTATTCCGCAGCCGGTAATCCCAAACAAGCGTTTGCTGTTTTCGCGAGCCAGGTACGCGACACGAATGTGAAAGGCGCCAGGGGGTGGCTGTTTAACGGCAGTCGGCATATTTCTGGCATCCTGGTGCAAATGGGCGATATCGCCCAGGCCGAGGCATTCCTCCGTCGTAGTGCAGCGCTCATTGTCGAGGCGAGAACGAGTGGAATGCCGGGCTGGCGCACCGGTTACGCTGCTCGGGGGCAGTCTTGGGAGGCTGATTTCGAGCTTCACCGTGCCATCATCTTCGAGGCGCGCGGACAGTTCCGTGAGGCCGAGACGTCCTATCGGCTGGCAGAGGCGCGCCGACGTGCCTCGGTGAAAGGCGCCTTGAATCAGAAAAACCCACCTCCTTTAACCCAGCTTTTGCAATCTGCGGATAGAATGATCCTTGATCAGGCGCGGATGAAGGCCAGGCAAGGGCGCCTCGCCGAGGCCGAAGCCGACGCGCGGCGCGCGCTTCTGGCCCGCTTGCAGGACCAGGGCAAGTATCATCCGCTGACGCCCGGCTACATCATGGGCCTGGCCGATATCCTGGTCGAACAAGGCCGCTATGCCGAAGCAGAGAGACTTGTCGGCGTCGCAATCGAGGTTAATCGCGCGGTCGGTGTCGCCGATGACTCGCAGTCCACGGCGCAAATCCTTTCGAACCTCGGTGGCATCTTAAACCTTCAGCAGAAGCGCACGGAAGCCGCTGCCGTTTACGCCGAGCTCGACAAGGCGATCGCCAAGTGGGAACCGCAGCGGCGTCAGACGTTCGAGCTCAACGGCTCGCGCATCTATTCGCTTTATGCGTCCGGCCAGGTCGAGGCGGGCATCGCGGCGGCCCAGACGCTGCTCAAGCGCGAAATCGGGCGCGTCGGCGAGAAGCACCCGGTCACCGCATCGGCGCGCGGCACGCTGGCTGTCGGCTATATGCGGGCCGGCAAAGACGCCGACGCGATTCGGGAATTCAAGACCGCCATTCCAGTGCTGATGGCTGCCGAACGCGAGAACGCGGATGATGACGACACCACCGTAGTCGCCGCCCGCAGCGACCGGCTGCGCAACACCGTCGAGGCCTACATAGGGCTGCTCGCCAGAAGCCAAAAAGACTCAGGCGGCGAAACCGCCGTCGAGACGTTCCGGCTGGCCGATACCATACGCGGGCACTCTGTGCAGCAGGCACTTGCTGCGGCGAGCGCGCGAACGAACGTGAAGGACGCAGCGCTTGCCGACCTCGTGCGCCGCGAGCAGGACCTGAGCAAGCAGGTCAATGCCCAGCTCGGCACGCTCAACAATGTGCTGGCGCTGCCTTCCGCCGAGCGCGATGAACAGGGCGTCAGGGCGATCAATGCAGCGATCGACAAAGCGCGTTCCGACCGCGACAAGGCGCGCACCGAGATCAGCCGCCGCTTTCCAAGCTACGCCGAGTTGATCGATCCAAAGCCACCGACCGTCGACCAGATCAAGCAAACACTCGGTCAGGGCGAAGCGCTTCTCTCGTTCTATTTCGGTCGCGAGGGCAGCTTCGTGTGGGCAGTGCCGAAGACCGGGCCCGTGGCTTTTGCGGCGATCACCGCGAATGCGGGTGAGATCGAGACGAAAGTGCGTTCACTGCGCCTGGCGCTCGAGCCGCAGGCCTCGGTGGTTGCCGATATTCCGCCCTACGACCTGGCACTCGCCCACGAACTCTATCGCCTGTTGCTCGAGCCGGTCGAAGCCGGCTGGAAACCGGCGAAGAACCTCATCGTCGTTACCAATGGTGCGCTTGGCCTGCTGCCGCTGTCGCTGCTGCCCACGGCGCCGGCGACGGTCAAACAAGGAGACGAGCCGCTGTTCGCCGGCTATCGAGACGTTGCGTGGTTGGCGCGCACTCATGCTGTAACCATGGTGCCGTCGGCGGCGGCATTGCGAACACTGCGGCAGCAGCCACCGGGCTCCGATAAGCGGGAGCCATTGATCGGCTTCGGCGACCCGTGGTTCAGCGCGGCTCAGGCTGGTGAGGCAGAACGCGGCGATCCGGCGCCGGTTCAGGTTGCCGCGCTCAACGCCCGCGGTCTGCCGTTCCGGCGCCGGTCCGCGCCACAAACCCTGGGTGTCGATAGCGCCGAGCTGGCTCAGTTGCCCCGCCTGCCCGACACCGCCGACGAACTGAAGTCGATCGCGCTGGCGCTGCAGGCTGATCCGTCGAAAGTGCTCAACCTCGGCAAGCGGGCCAACGAGAAGACGGTCAAGACCGCCGAACTATCGCGATATCGGATCATCGCATTTGCCACGCACGGTCTGGTGCCGGGGGAACTCAACGGCTTGCGGCAACCGGCACTGGCGCTGACGGCGCCTGACGTGGCCGATGTCGACGGCGATGGCCTGTTGACGATGGAAGAGATCCTCGGCCTGAAGCTCGATGCCGATTGGGTGATCCTGTCGGCCTGCAACACCGGCACGGGTGCGGGCGCCGGCGCGGAAGCGGCCTCCGGCCTGGGGCGCGCCTTCTTCTATGCCGGCACCCGGTCACTGCTGTTGACCAACTGGTCCGTGCATTCGGCTTCCGCCAGCGATCTCGTCAGCGACATCTTCCGCCGGCAGGCCGCGGATAGCCGGCTCAGTCGTGCCGAGGCGCTACGCCAGGCCACGGTCGCGCTGATGGATGGCCCGGGATACGTCGAGGGCGGCAAAACGCTGTTCGCCTATGCCCATCCGCTGTTCTGGGGCCCCTATTCGATCATCGGTGACGGAGGTCTTTGACGGTTAGCCCCGCAAGCGGACCCGAACGCACTAGCCGCCGCCGCAAGGTTGAACATTCCATCGATGGCAAGTCTATTGGAAACCCGATCCGCACCTGCCATCGATCGCGCGTCGAACGCACGTGGCATCGTGGCCATGGTGGTGGGCATGGGGTGCTTCGTCACCGGCGATACCCTGATCAAGATCATCGGCCGCGACATGCCGATCGGTCAGATCATGTTCTTCCGCGGCCTGTTCGCGACGCTGCTCATCGGCATGTCGGTGGTGGCCACCGGAGTTTGGCGCCAATACCGCACAGTGCTCAGCCCGCTTGTCGCGTGGCGAACGTTGGGCGAGATCGGTTCGACGATTTTTTTCTTCGCAGGACTGGTGAGACTGCCGTTTGCCGATGCCGCCGCCATCGGCCAGTTTACCCCGCTGGCGATGACGGCCGGAGCCGCGCTCTTCCTGATGGAGCCGGTCGGCTGGCGGCGCTGGCTCGCGACCCTGGCCGGGCTCATCGGTGTACTGATCATAATCCGGCCGGGAACAAGCGCATTCAACTGGGCTGCATTGCTGATCGTGGTCTGCGTCCTGTTCGTTGCACTGCGCGACTTGATCACGCGGCAGTTGGGGCCGGACGTGCCGACGCTGCTGATCATCCTGGTAGGGTCGTTCGCCGTCACCGTGTCCGGCTTGCTGGTTCGCCCGTTCGAATCCTGGATCGCGCTTGAAGGCGCCACGATCGCGGGCCTTGCCTTATCGGCGCTCAGCGCGTCGGGCGGCTACTACGGTTCGATCGTCGCGATGCGATCGGGCGAGGTCTCCGTCGTCGCGCCGTTCCGCTACTCGGCCATCATTTTTGCGTTGATCTGGGCCTACCTGTTGTTCGGCGAGATGCCGGACCTTTGGGCCTGGGCCGGCATCGTAATCGTCATAGGCGCAGGACTCTATACCGTTCACCGTGAGCGCGTGCGGCGACGCGAGGCAGGCGTGCCCGCCCTGACGGCCCGGCCGTCATGAGTGCGGCACCACCCAAATCTGCGCCGACGCGCGGCATCGTCGCGATGGTTGCCGCAACCGCACTGTTCTGCTGCGGTGACGCACTGATGAAGCTTAGCGCCACCACCTTGCCGACCACCGAAACCATGTTCGTGCGCAGCGCGGTATCGGCGCTGCTGGTGTCGTGCTTCGCGGTCTGGACCGGCGCCTTCCGTGCCTGGCGGCGCGCAATGGTACCTGCCATGGGGCTTCGCGCCGGCAGCGATGCGACGGCGTCGCTGTTCTTTCAAGCGGCCCTCGGGCGCATGCCTTTCGCCGATATCATGGCCGTGCTGCAGATGGCGCCACTTATGTTGACGGCAGGCTCGGCGGTGTTCCTGGGCGAGAAAGTCGGCTGGCGGCGCTGGAGCGCGGTCGCGGTCGGTCTGTTCGGCGCGCTGCTGATCGTGAAACCGGGCACCAGCGCCTTCACCTGGTGGGCAATCGCGGCCATCCTGGCCGTGATACTGGGCACCGCGCGCGATATCGCGACCCGGCGCATCGATCCCGCATTGCCGACGGCCTTGATCATGGCACTGTCAGCATTTGCCGTCGCATTTGTCAGCCTCCTAGGTGCCGCTTTCGAGGTCTGGATCATGCCATCAGGCACCGAACTGCTGATGCTGCTGAGCGCCGGTGTGTTTTCGATGCTGGGCCAGTTATCGCTGATCACCGCGGTCCGATCCGCCGAAATTTCCGTCGTCGCGCCGTTCCGATACGCCGGAATCGTCTGGGCGCTGCTGCTGGGCCTTGCGATCTGGGGGCACATCCCGGATGCGGTCGCGCTGTTCGGCATCGTCGCCGTAGCGGTCGCCGGCATCTACACATACCATCGCGAAAGCGTGCTGCGCCGACAGGCCAACAAACGCATTGAGGAGATCGCCCGATGAACCCGAACCGCTTGAAGGTGAAAATCGCAAGCGGCAATCCCGCACTTGGGTGCTCGGTGATGTTTCCCTCACCGCAGATGGTCGAGATGCTGGCTTATGCGGGCTTCGACTGGGTGCTGATCGACTGCGAGCACGGCTCGATCGGACCTGCCGACGTCGAGGTGATGTGCATGGCGGCTGATGCGGCGGGCATTACGGCTATCGGCCGGCCGAGGTCGAATGCGCCGTCCGACATCCAATCACTGATGGACCGTGGCGTGATGGGCGTGCAGGTGCCGCACATCAATACCGCCGACGATGCGCGGCGCGC
>JBGTIU010000055.1:0-11208 GCA_041745515.1 Hyphomicrobiaceae bacterium
TGCTCGGCGCCGGCCTGTTCGGTCTGTTATCGGGCAGCGGGCTTTTCGCAGGTCTCGGCAGTCTTGCCGGTTTCCTCGGTTTTGCGCTGCAAGTGGTCCTGATTGGCGGTTTGATCTATCTGGCCGTGAGCTTCTTCCGCCGTCGCAATCAGCCGGCGATGGCAGCGGCGCAGCAATCGCCATATCCCAACCCGAACACCGGCTTTGCGCGCCAGGGCATGATGACCGGTGGCGGTGCCGCCGCTCCGGCCTTGGACCGTCTCGAGATCACGGGCGACGACTTCAGTGCGTTCGAACGACTGCTTGGCAACATCCAGAGCGCCTACAGCCGTCAGGACACCAGCGCCCTGCGCGCGATGACGACGCCAGAGGTGTTGTCCGAATTCACTGATGAAATAGCGGATGACTCGGCCAAAGGCGTCGCCAACCGGATCTCGGGCGTGAAGCTGTTGCAAGGTGATCTGTCGGAAGCCTGGAGCGAGGCCGATGCCGACTACGCCACCGTCGCCATGCGCTATTCGATCGATGACACCCAGGTCGAGATCGCGACCGGCAAGGTCCTCGAAACGTATCCGGCCAAGGAAGTGACCGAAGTGTGGACGTTCCGCCGCACGCCGGGCGCCTCTGCAACCTCCTGGAAACTCTCCGCGATTCAGCAGGTCTGAGCGCGCAGATCAAGCTGAGATCATCAGGGCGGTACATCATCTGTACCGCCCTTTTTTTGCGTTATAGAATGAACTTCGACAGATCGGCATTCTTCGCCAGATCGCCGACCCGGTCCTTTACATAAGCGCCGTCGATCGTGATGACTTGCCCCGGCCGATCCGATGCTTCGAACGAAATTTCGTCGAGCACCCGCTCCATCACTGTCTGCAACCGGCGCGCACCGATGTTCTCGACGGTCGAATTGACCAGCACGGCGACGTCTGCCAGCGCATCAATAGCGTCGTCGGAGAAGTCGAGCGTCACACCCTCCGTTGCCATCAGGGCCACGTACTGCTTGATGAGACTCGCTTCCGGCTCGGTCAGGATGCGCCGCAGGTCCTCGCGCAGAAGCGGATTGAGCTCGACACGGATCGGCAGCCGTCCCTGCAACTCGGGCAGCAGATCCGACGGCTTGGCCAGGTGGAATGCCCCCGACGCGACGAACAGCACGTGATCGGTTTTGACAGGACCATACTTGGTCGTCACCGTCGTACCTTCGATCAGTGGCAGCAGATCGCGCTGCACACCTTCGCGACTGACATCGATGCCGCCGCGCACGCCATCGCCACGCGAACAGATCTTGTCGATCTCGTCGAGGAACACGATGCCGTTGTTTTCGACGGCCCGCAGTGCTTCCGCGGTGATCTGATCATGATCGAGCAGCTTGTCGCTTTCCTCTGCGATCAGCACCGCGTAGCTGTCCTTCACAGTGATCCGCCGCGGCTTTGAAGCTCCCTGGCCCAACGCCTTGCCGAGCATCTCGCCGATATTGATCATACCGACGGAGGAGCCAGGCTGTCCCGGCAGCTCAAACATCGGCAGCCCGCCGGTCTTGCTGTCCGACACCTTGATCTCGATCTCCTTGTCGCCGAGTTCGTTGTTGCGCAACCGCTTGCGGAAGCTCTCGCGGGTCGCAGGTTGCGAGCCTTCCCCTACCAACGCGTCGAGCACCCGCTCCTCGGCCGCTTTCTCGGCGCGCGCCTGCACCTGCCGGCGTTTGGCATCGCGCACCAAATTGATGCCGATCTCCACCAGGTCACGGACAATGCTGTCGACATCGCGGCCGACATAGCCGACCTCGGTGAATTTCGTCGCCTCGACCTTCAAAAAGGGAGCGCCCGCGAGCCTGGCCAATCGCCGCGCGATCTCGGTCTTGCCGACGCCGGTCGGTCCGATCATCAGGATGTTCTTCGGCAGCACCTCGTCCTTGAGGTCGCCGACGATCTGCTGACGGCGCCAGCGGTTGCGCAGCGCGATCGCCACAGCGCGCTTGGCGTCGCCTTGGCCCACGATATAGCGGTCGAGTTCCGAGACGATTTCGCGAGGCGAAAAATTTGTCATTTGAGGCATCACCGGTGGAATCAGGAGACGAGCTTCAGGCCGACGATCGAGCCGATCAGCAGCAGCAGGAAAACGAGGCGTAGCGCGGTCGCGGGCTCACCAAAATAGAAGATGCCGATCAGCACCGTTCCGGCGGCCCCGATCCCAGTCCAAACGCCGTAGGCCGTGCCGAGCGGAATGCTCTCTGCTGCCTTTGTCAATAGATAGAAGCTGGCGCTGGCAAACACTAGGAACGCGAGCGTCGGCAGCGGCTTCGTGAAGCCGTCCGTGTAGCGCATTGCTGTCGTGAAGCCGATCTCGAACAGACCGGCGAAAAGCAGGATGATCCAAGCCATGCGGTAGTTACCTTTCGCGCCTGCACTGAGCGATAGCCGGCCGTCCCTCATAAGCTACCCAACGCCCTACCCTCGCAGCCTCGCATTCGCCGGATCGAACGGGCTTTCGGGAATCACCACCGCACGATGGGGTTTGCCGAGGATCGTGACGTCGAGTTCCTGGCCGACCTCGCCAAACTCGGGCCGCACCATCCCGAGCGCCAGCGATCTACCGACCCGCCAACCGTAGCCGCCGTTGGTCGCGCGGCCGATCATTTTTCCTTTGTGCCGTATTGGCTCGGAGCCGCGCACGTCGGATCCGGCATCCGTCACGCCATGCACCTCCATTGTGACGAACCTGTTCTGGAAGCCCCGCTGCCGCCAGGCGACGAGCGCGTCGCGGCCGATGAAAGGCCCCTTGTCCAATCGCACGAAACGGTCGAGACCCGATTCCAGCGCCGCATACTCGATCGAAAGTTCCCGCCCGATCAGGCGATATGATTTCTCGATTGACAGTGCGGTCATCGCCTTGATGCCGTACGGCTTGATGCCGAACGGACGGCCGGCCTGCATTAGCTTGTCGAAGATGGTGTTTTGCATCTCGATCGGGTGATGCAGCTCATAGCCCAGTTCGCCTACATAGTTGACGCGCAGCACTTTTGTCGTGGCGACGCCTACCGAAAGCTGCTGGCCGCTGAGCCAGGGAAATGCCTTGTTGGAAAGATCCGTGTCGGTCAGCGTCTGCAGCGCCTCGCGCGAGCGCGGTCCGGCGAGCACCAGCACACCAAGTTGCCCCGTGATCCTCTGCAGATCGACCGTGCCGTCGCGTGGGCGCGCCTTCTGCAGATAATCCCAGTCATGCCGTTCGAGCGCGCCGGGGCCGACAAGGTAGAAATGCTGCATGCCTTCGCGAAATACCGTGAACTCGGATCTGACGCCGCCGTTCTTCGACAGCATGTGACACAAGCCGATGCGGCCGACCTTGGCTGGCAACCTATTGGCGAAGAGCCCCTCGAGCCAGGCTTCAGCGCCGGACCCGCTGACCTCGTACTTGGCGAACGGCGTCATGTCCTGCAGGCCGACGTGCTCGCTGACGTGGCGGCATTCGTCGCCGACGAACTGGAAATAGTTCGAGCGGCGGAAGCTCCATTTTTCGCGCGGCGGTTTGCCGTCCGCTGGTACGGCTGGGTGGTTATGATCGAGCAGTACTTCCGGATAGGCCTTGTCGGCACCGCTGAGCTGGTAGTCGAGCGGAGCGAACCAACCGGGCCGCTCCCAACCGTAGACCGAGCCGAAGACTGCGCCGAGCGCGGCCATTCGATCATAACAGGGCGCCTGCTTCAGCGGCCGGGCCGCAACGCGCTCCTCATCGGGGTAATGCATCGTGAAGACGTTGGCATAAGCCTCTTCGTTCTTTTCGCGCAGATAGGCGCGGCCGGCATAAGGGCCGAACCGGCGCGGATCGACACCCAGCATGTCGACCGAAGGTTCGCCCTCGACGATCCACTCGGCCAATTGCCAGCCGGCCCCGCCGGCCGCCGTGATACCGAAGGAATGGCCCTCGTTCAGCCACACGTTGGGCAAATCCCAGGCTGGACCGACGATCGGCGAGCCATCGGGCGTGTAGCAGATGGCACCGTTGTAAACCTTCTTGATGCCGACCTCGCCGAATGCAGGTACCCGCGCGATAGCTGTCTCGATATGCCGCGCAATGCGCTCGAGGTCCTCCTGGAACAACTCGAACTCACTTTGGTCGCTGGGACCATCCAGATAGCAGCACGGCGCGCCGGGCTCATAGGGTCCGAGGATCAGCCCGCCGTTCTCCTCCCGCATGTACCAGCTGGAATCGCTCTCGCGCAGCACGCCCATCTCGGGCAGACCGCGAGCCTGGCGCGCGATGATCGCCGGATGCGGCTCGGTCACGATATACTGATGCTCGACTGGAACCACCGGCACGTCGAGGCCCAGCATGCGCCCGGTTTGCCGGGCGAAATTGCCAGTGGCACAAACGACGTGCTCGCAAGTGATGTCACCGTTGTTGGTTTTGACAACCCACACCCCGGCGCGGCGTTCGATTCCGGCCACGGTCGTATTTCGGTAGATCTCGGCGCCTCTGGAGCGAGCGCCCTTGGCCAGCGCCTGCGTGAGATCGGCGGGTTGAATGTAGCCGTCGTCGGGATGCTGGATTGCGCCAAGGACGCCATCCATGGACGCGAGCGGCCAGATCTCCTTGACGTCGGCCGGGGTCAGCACACGAGTGTTGACGCCCAGCGTGTCGGCGACGCCCTTGTAATACTGGAACTCGTCCATCCGATCCGCCGTGCGCGCGAGCCGGATATTCGAAACCTGTTTAAAGCCGACCGGCTGGCCGGTCTCGGCCTCGAGCGTCTGGTAGAGGGCGACCGAGTATTTGTGGATCTGCCCGACCGAGTAGGACAGGTTGAACAACGGCAACAGCCCGGCCGCGTGCCACGTCGAGCCGGACGTCAACTCGCGCCGTTCCACGAGCACGCAGTCACTCCACCCCGTTTTTTTTGCGAGGTGATAGAGCGTCGAAACCCCTACAACGCCGCCGCCGATGACGACCGCCCGGGCATGGGCTCTCATGGTGTGGTTCTCCAGTGCCGAACTAGCCGCAAGGATCGGCCATCTGGTATCTACAGCTTGACGAAAGTCGACGGCAACCGGCGGCTTGGCGTCACTGTTGAACCAAACTCCCACCCAACGCAGCAAAAGCGAGCGAATTCTTTATCGGAATGGCAACGAGTTTCGAGCTTCAATGAGTAGGCTGAACCGATCGGTCGGCGGCGCATTAAACGAGTAGTTGTCCCGTGAACCTGGTATTGATCGACGATATTGGTGGCGTTTGGGATGGCGGTTCGAACCGCCTGCGTCTGGCCTTCGGCGCGCCCCTGGCTGCCGACGAATTCTCGAGCTACGTCGTCAAGAACATGGGATTTGCCGCCGTCAACATCTACGGCCGTTCATGCGAGATCCGTTTACGACCGGGTCTGATCGGCACGAAAACGGTGGCGAGCCTTGTCAGCTGGCTGACCACGCGCCGTTTCGACCGGCTGATCGTTGCGCATTTCGACTCCTACTGGCGCTACACCATGCATGCCGGTCTCGATGCAGCCCTGGGCGGTTTGCAAAAACTTGTTTCGAAATGCCAGCAGCCACGGCCCAGCGACTACATCATGCGGCCACTCGAGGCCAAGGACTTTCCGGCCACGACTCCGATGCATCAGGCATTGAACTCGTTGATCAGGAATTGGCCGATGCTGTCCCAGTCGGTGCATCAGGACGGACTGTGGCATATCATCATGTCGCTGCAGGGCCGCTATCACAAGATCGATGCAAAGCCCGATACGCAATGCTTGACGTTCCGCGAAATCGGCGACGGGTTCGACAGCTACTCCGATGACTGGGTCGCGCGCGCGTGCGGCACGGCGATCGAGGACCAGGAGGATGGAGCCTATGGGCAGTGGGTCGCGGGCGTCTATAGAGACGCACTCAAGAGCGGCGTGCCGTCGATCTGCGATGTCGACACGATCATGACCACGAAGAAACTCGGTCGTGCGCGCGTGCGTTATAAGCGTGTGCTGCTGCCGACCCGCTCATTGTCTGGCGGCACGTGGCTGCTGAGCAGCTCGATCATCGACCACTCGATCGACCTGCGCGCCGATATGCTCCAGGAATCTGCCTAGATCGTCCAGCATCTCCGCCGTGCGCATGGTGAGCAGGGCGGCCCGCACGGTCCCGGTCCGGGTTTCGCGCAGGGTTACATCCCAGCCGATCTCGCTGTAGCCGCAGCGTGTAGCGACGCCGTTTTCGACGAGCTTTTCGGCCATCATCGTTGTCGTAACATCCGTGTACCAGCGGGTGAAGGCATAGGCTCGGCTGATGCGTGGCAGGATCCCGGTCAGGAAGCGACCGCGGAAGTCCGGACGAAACCACACCCCGCCCGAGTAGGCGACGCGGCCGGTAACGCTGGCCGCCGAGGCCGCCGTGACATCGACGCGCTCATCCTCCAAACGCTGGCTGGCAGGGTCGGGGTAAAACAACCGAAGATCGGCGGCTTCCTTGGCAAAATTCGTATCTGTCCAATTATAGAGCCTGGCTGCCTGCGTCGCGATCACGTCGCCGCTCGCATTCCGCCCCAGCAGGGAAAACGAGTTTCTTTCGTTCAGCCCGCCATACGTCGGATCGAAGATCGGCAGCAAGGGACGCCAAGTATCGGCATTGTGCCGGTTGACTGCAAGCAGATCGCCGATCCCACCGAACGACAACTGAACACCGCGCATCCGCGCCGCATTGTCGGCCGCCAGAAAGAACCTTCCAAGCAGGTCGATGGGGCCGAACTCGAGCGTGACGCCGTCGAGCAGTGCCTTCCCCAGCATCGCGGATTTCGTTGCCGGCGCGCGACCAACGGTGGGCACAGGGGATCGTACGGCAAGCCCACTCATGACTAAACTCTTTGGGGTCGTCCGGCTGTTCTGGTTCCACACAACCATTCATCAACCGTTGACGTTTTACAAGTGGCATCCGCCGCCGGAATCGCAATTGGCAGTGTGCGCCGGCCATGCAGGCCGTTCGTGAGGCTCAAGTCGTGAGCATTGTCGACATCGCCGAGAACGCTGGTCAGTGCGACATGAGGGGGTTGCAGCTTGGCAAGGGTATCGGCAAGTGCATGTTCGCTCGACCAGCGCACGTTCTGGAAGGGCCGCTCCACACGCGGGCAGCGCCTCATCCCGACCAGCCAATAGCCGCCGTCGCGAGCCGGGCCGAGCACCGCGCGGACGCTCCCGAGCAGCCGAAACGCCGCCGCAATATGACATGCCCGGACTGCTGGGATATCGGTGCCGATGATGATGACCGGGCCAGGAGATGGGTGAGCCATGATGCGCTGCATGCGAGCACCGAGATCGCCGCCCCCCTGCGCTTGGCGCTTGATTGAGCGCGGCCAGACGCCGTTGCAAACTCCCCTGTCTGGAGTGACCGCAAGTGAGGTCTCCCAACGCCGATCCCGTGCGAGCCGGCCCAGGACAGCCGCCGATGTGTGCCGATAGAACGCAGTTGCGGCGACGGCGCCGACCTGCCGGGCAAGACGCGTCTTGACCCGGCCCAGTATGGGGATCTTCAGCATTACAATCAGGCGGCGCTGAAAGGGCGCCGCGGGTTTCCGCGACGCCTTGGCCTTGTTCAACGGTCGCGCATCGCGCACGTGTCAGGCAACCGGCTTGAAGACGTAACCTGTGCCGTCCTTGGCGATGGTGCCGGCACCCGGCATGCCGAAGTGATAACCTGTGACGATGATCTTGTCGGCAATGGCGCGGTCAAAGAGCTTGCGTCGAACGGCCTCCGCGGCCGCCGCATCGGCGTCGAAGACTGCATGCCAGCCTGGATTTCTGACGAAAAGCGCCGGGATGTTGGCAACGTCCCCGAGCACCAAGAGCTGCTTTTTACCGGACGCGACTAGGTAGCTGGTGTGGCCGGGAGTGTGGCCATAGCTAGCGACCGACGTGATGCCGGGCGCGACTTCCTTATCCACTTCGATCTGTTTAACATTCTTCCAGACCGACAACGTCGCCTGGATGCGCTTTGCAAGACCGTGTCGTGCCTCCGGCAGCTTGGTGAACACGCTCTGGTCGGTCCACCACTTATGCTCGGCTGACGGCACCAAGATCTCGGCGTTGGGGAACAGTTGCGCATTGGTCTCCTTGGCCATCATGCCGGAAATGTGGTCGGGATGGTAATGCGTGACGACGATGGTCGCGATCTTGGCCGGATCGATGCCGGCCGCCTTCATGTTCTGCGACATCATCAGACCGGCGGTCGGCGCCAGCTGCCCGCCTGTCCCTGAGTCGAACATCGTGTATTTGCCTTTGATTTTCACGACGGTGACGGTGAAGGGGATCGGCACATGCGCGTCGGTCATCTTGGCGGCGACGAGCGCTTTCTTGGTGTCCTCGATCGAGGCATTCTTGATGAAGGCGGCGTCGTGCGGCTTCTCCCAGACGCCGTCGAAGATCGTGGTCACCTCGACGTCCCCAACCTTGAAGCGCTTGAAGCCCATGACCTTTGGCGCCGTCCCGGAACCTGCACCCGAACCAGCCTTCTGCGCGGCTGCTGGCGAGATGAATTCAAGTGAACCATTAAGCCCGAACGCTGCCGTAGCGGCGCCGGCCGAAAACACAATTCCTCGACGTGAGATGTTCGACATGATGCTGATCCTCTGACCGCCCCTACTGAGCGAAACGACCCTAGGCTGTGCGCCAGCACAGATAAAGCCTTGGCGCGGCTTTCACGGCGATGTGATGCACCTGTCTGGCTACCCGTACATGCGCACGATCAAGCGCAACGGTACACGAAGCAGGTACAGCAGCAGGCACGACAGGTTGCGGCTGACGCGATTGAAGTAGCCGTCGCGCTTGTAGCGAATGGCGCTGGTGACGGCTCGGCCGCGCAGCATGATCGTGCGGGCACGCCCAAGGCGGCGGATCATATCGACGTCTTCCATCAGCGGCAGGGGCTTGAATCCGCCGAGGTGGTTGTAGAGCCGTTGCGGAATGAGCAGACCCTGATCACCGTAAGGCAGTCGAAACAGCGTGCATCGCAGCCCAACGCCAAACTCGATGATGCGCGGCAGCACACCGAGATCGTCGAGCGTAAAACGAAACGCCGCGGCAGCGGCCGGTCGTTGGCCAATATCGACGCGCTCGATGAAAGCGGCGGCCTCACGCTCCCAGCCAGTATCGAGGATGGTGTCGCCGTGCAGAAACAAGAGCCATGGCCCGCGTGCATGTTCGGCTCCCGTGATCAACTGTTGGCCACGTCCCGCCACGGACCTGATGATCCGCGCACCCGACGCATCCGCCACGCGCAGGGTGCGGTCGGACGAGCCGCCGTCGACGATGATGACCTCGCGCACCAGCCCTTCCACCACTGCCGGAATCAGGGCGGTGAGTGTAGCGGCAAGCGTCATCTCGGCGTTGAGCGTTGGAACGACGACTGATATCATGAGCCTTCCCGGTCGAGCCAATAGCACGCGTCGCTCATGCTGCGCACCAGCTCTAATACTATCACTATTGTTCTTTCTTTGTTCTCATAACTGTGCTACCGACATGTGATGTCCAGGTCAGCACCTATTCGCGATATCGGTTTCGTATCACCCGCCGCGGCACTACCGATCGAAGCGGGCCTAATTCATGGGCGCGGCGCGCGCTCGAACAGGGGCGGGCGGTTCGAGAACGAGCAGCGCGAGGCCGCCGACGACGGCTGGCACAATTTCGACGAACATGAGGCTTTCAAGACCGAGGTGCACGTCGAAACGGCCAAGTGCATTATTACAAGGAACGACAGCCCCGACATTTCCTTCGACCAGTCGATCAACCCCTATCGAGGCTGCGAGCACGGCTGCAGTTATTGTTACGCTCGCCCGACCCATTGCTATCTCGGCCACTCGGCGGGCCTCGATTTCGAGACCAGGCTCTACGCCAAGACCAACGCTGCGGCACTTCTGGAGCGCGAATTGGCGGCGCGCAACTACAAAGCGAAGACAATTGCAATCGGCACCGTCACCGACCCCTATCAGCCAATCGAGCGACAGTATCGCATCACGCGCGAAATCCTCGAGGTCTTGGAGCGGGCGCGTCATCCTGTCGGCATCGTGACCAAGTCGGCGCTCGTCGTCCGCGACATCGATATTCTAGCGCGCATGGCGAGCAAAGGCCTAGTCAAGGTGGCGCTGTCGGTGACGACACTCGATCCGAAAGTTGCGCGCAAGATGGAGCCGAGGGCGTCAACGCCGGCTCGGCGCATTGACGCCATGCGTCAGTTGAGCCTGGCCGGTGTCCCGGCCCAGGTGATGGTCGCGCCGATCATTCCGGGACTCAACGACCACGAGATCGAGGGAATTCTCGAGGCCGCGCACGACGCGGGGGCGACTGATGCCGGATATGTCGTGCTGCGTCTACCACTCGAACTGAAAGAGCTGTTCCGCGAATGGCTCGCTACGGAATTCCCGGATCGCGCCAAGCGCGTCGTGAGCATCCTGCGGTCGATGCACGGCGGCAAAGACTACATTGCCGAGTTCGGTATCCGTCAGAAAGGCTCGGGTCCCTATGCGCTGCAGATCGCCAGCAGATTTCGACTGGCGCTGAAGCGCCTCGGGATGAATCAGCGACACCTGAGGCTGAGATGCGATCTGTTCCAACCTCCCGTGCCGACGGGAGGTCAGCTGTCGCTGCTGTAGGATGCCCGATTGTTCATTTTCCACAGGCGGGAGACAACAGCAAACTAAAGATGTAAGCTGCATCTAATGTGTTTATGCGATTGAATGCACGGGGCGCGCCATGGCGCAGGCACCTCAGCAGTTCACGCCAGCTCAAATTCTGGAGGCGGCGCAGCGTGCCGAAACGGAAGGGCGAACCGAGTATGCCGTCCAGTTCTATCGGCATTTGACGGACCATCTGCCCAGGACGCTCGAAGCAGCAGCCGCGCGCGAAGCGATCACGCGCATCAACACACGGATGCAGGCGGAAGGTCCGGCGGCGGATGGCGGTGGTTCAACGGCACCGAACGGCGCAGGTACGCGCCTTGGACCAGGAAGCAATTCCGCATATGAAGGCCACTCCGCCAACGGACCTCCCGGCAGCAGGGCACGGACGGGCAGCGGATCCCAAGCAGGCGCGCAGGCGTCGGGCGGGCGGCCAGTCGCTCAACGCCCCAGCAGCATCACCGTCGCACCGGCGAACGAGGTTCGCGCTGCCGGATTACCGGTTAGGTCGCGCAAGCGTTACCGCACCGGCCGACTGGTGGCAGCCATCATCAACGCATTGGGCTTCAT
>JBGTIU010000056.1:0-28656 GCA_041745515.1 Hyphomicrobiaceae bacterium
ACTCGGTGAACTCGATGGCGTCGAACCTGACGAACCAAGTCCGTAACATTGCCCAAGTAACTACGGCTGTGGCGAACGGCGATCTTTCGCGGAAAATCACGGTGGACGTGCGCGGCGAAATTTTGGAGCTCAAGAACACCATCAACACCATGGTGGACCAGCTCAACGCGTTCGCATCGGAAGTGACGCGCGTGGCCCGCGAGGTCGGAACCGAAGGCGCGCTCGGCGGGCAGGCGCAGGTGCCAGGCGTGGCGGGCACCTGGAAGGACCTGACCGACACGGTCAACGTCATGGCCGCAAATCTGACCGAACAGGTCCGCGGCATCGTCAAGGTGGTGACTGCGGTCGCCAACGGCGATCTCAAGCAGAACCTGACCGTAAAGTCGAAAGGCGAGGTGGCCGCGCTCGCCGAAACGATCAACAACATGACCGACACGCTGGCGATTTTTGCCGAACAGGTCACGACCGTGGCGCGCGAGGTCGGCGTTGAAGGCCGGCTCGGCGGGCAAGCAAATGTGCCTGGCGCCGCCGGCACATGGAAGGACCTTACCGGCAACGTCAATCTGCTCGCCGAGAACCTGACCAGCCAGGTGCGCGCCATCGCGGAAGTGACGACCGCCGTCACCAAGGGCGATTTGACGCGTTCGATTCAGGTCGATGCCCGGGGCGAGGTGGCCGAGCTCAAGGACTATATCAACACGATGATCGGCAATCTGCGACTGACGACGGAGCGCAATACCGAGCAGGACTGGCTGAAGACCAATCTGGCCCGATTCACCAACATGCTGCAGGGCCAACGCGATCTGACGACGGTCGGCGCAGGGTTGCTGTCCGAGCTGGTGCCGCTGGTCAACGCGCAACAGGGCCTGATCTATCAAATGGTGTCGGAAGGCGACGATGGCGCGCATCTCGTACTGCTTGCCAAGTACGCCGATGATTACAATGGGGGCTATCCCAAGAAGCTGATGCTTGGCGAGGGTCTGATCGGCCAATGCGCAGTCGAGAAGCGACGGATTCATGTGTCCAGCGTGCCATCGGACACTGTCCGCATCGGTGCCGTCCTACTCGACGCGGTGCCGCGCAGCCTGCTGGTTTTCCCGATCATTTTCGAAGATCAGATCAAAGCCGTGATTGCGCTCGCCTCGCTGCACGATTTCGATCTCGCGCATCTGACCTTCCTCGAGCAGCTGCCCACCAGCATCGGTATCGTGCTGAACAGCATCGAGGCCACGATGCAGACAGAAGGTTTGCTGACGCAGTCCCAGCAGCTCGCGGGCGAATTGCAGACGCAGCAGAAGGAGTTGCAGCAGAGCAACGAGCAGCTGGAGCAGAAGGCGCAACAGCTGGCGGAGCGCAATCATGAGGTCGAGGCCAAGAACCAGGAGATCGAACACGCTCGCCGCGCACTCGAAGAGAAAGCCACCGAGTTGGCGCTGACCTCCAAGTACAAGTCGGAGTTCCTCGCGAACATGTCTCATGAGCTGCGTACGCCGCTCAACAGCATTTTGATTCTAGGCCAGCAGTTGAGCGACAATCCGGACCGCAATTTGACCGACAAGCAGGTGGAGTTCGCGCGCACCATCCACGGCGCCGGAACGGACCTGATGAACCTGATCAGCGATATCCTGGACCTGTCCAAGATCGAGTCGGGCACGGTTTCTGTGGACGCCGAAGAAATCTACTTCAACAATCTTGTCGAGACCGTGTGCCGTCCTTTCCGTCACGAGGCGGATCGGCGACATCTGTCATTCAAAGTGGAAATCGATGGCCATCTGAACCGCAGCATCGTCACCGATTCCAAGCGTCTTCAGCAGGTGCTGAAGAACCTTTTGTCGAATGCTTTCAAGTTTACCGACGACGGTGGCATCAGATTCCGGATTTCCGCCGCCACGGGCGGATGGACGGCTGACCACTTCAATCTGGCAAAAACCGCACATGTGGTGGCATTCGAGGTCACCGATACCGGCATCGGCATTTCGCCTGAAAAGCAGAAGATCATCTTCGAGGCGTTCCAGCAGGCCGACGCGAGTACCAGCCGCAAGTACGGCGGCACCGGCCTCGGACTGGCGATCAGCCGCGAGCTTGCCAATCTGCTCGGCGGCGAGATCCAGCTGCGAAGTGCGCCGGGTCAGGGGAGCACATTCACGCTCTATCTGCCGCTCAAGTATACTGGTCCTTCCGTATCGTTTTTTGCGGACAACGATGCCGGCTCAGCCGTGGCAAAGCAGGCGCCCTATCATCGCGCTCAAGAACGCCCGATCGAACAGATCGCGGATGATCGTGAGGGCCTCAAGCCTGGCGACATGGTCTTGTTGATTGTCGAGGACGATCCCCACTACGCCCGCATTCTCGTCGATCTCGCGCACGACAACGGCTTCAAGGTGCTGGTCGCCGCCACCGGAACCGATGCGCTGGAACTGGCCAACGATTATCACCCGACCGCCGTGTCGCTGGACGTTTTTCTGCCCGACATGCTGGGCTGGACCGTTCTCAGCCAGCTCAAGCAGAATCCGGCAACGCGTCACATTCCGGTGCAGATCGTCACGCTGGACGAAGACCGGCAGCACGGCCTGTCGCGCGGTGCGTTCTCGTTCGTGACCAAGCCTGCCACCACCGAAGGTCTGCAGAGCGCGATTTCGCGGATCCGAGAGTTCAGCAAACCACGCCGCAAGCGGCTGCTGATCGTTGAGGACAACGCGGCCGAGCGCTTCAGCATCGCCGAGCTGCTCGGGCACGACGATATCGACATCAGGACGGCGGACAACGGCAGCAATGCCCTCGCGATACTGGAGCGCGAAGGCAGCGATTGCGTCGTGCTCGATCTACGCCTGCCGGATATGAGCGGCTTTGAGATCCTCGACAAAATGCGCGAAAACGAACGGCTCACCGACATACCCGTGATCGTGTTCACCGGCCGCGAACTGTCTTCCGAAGAGGAGGCAAAGCTGCACTCGATTGCACGGAGCGTTGTCGTCAAGGGCGTTGAATCACCGGAACGCCTCCTCGACGAGACGGCGCTCTTCCTGCACAGGCTGGTTTCCGACATGCCTCCCGCAAAACAGCGGATGCTCGAGAAGCTGCACGGGTCGGACGAGGACATGGCCGGACGCACGGTGCTGCTCGTCGACGACGATGCTCGAAACATTTTCGCGTTGAGCAGCGTATTGGAACGCCGCGGCATGCGGGTGCTGTCGGCTACCACCGGCAAGGAAGCGATCGCCATTCTGAACACGGCGCCCGAAGTGGCGCTGGTGCTCATGGACATCATGATGCCCGAGATGGATGGCTATCAGACGATGCAGGAAATCCGCAATGACGGCAGTTTGCGCCGCCTGCCGATCATCGCCCTGACGGCCAAGGCCATGAAGGGCGATCGCGAGAAATGCGTGGCGGCGGGAGCGTCGGACTATTTGGCAAAGCCGGTTAATACAGAACAGTTGCTCGCCGCCTTGCGGATGTGGCTGCACCGTTGAACCTCGAGGATTTGCCAATGAGTGCGCACGACCGCGTCAACATTCTCATGGTTGACGATCAGCCAGCAAAATTGCTGAGCTACGAGGTTATTCTCAATGACCTCGGCGAAAATCTCGTCAAGGCCAACTCGGGGCGCGAGGCGCTGGAATATCTATTGAAGAATGACGTGGCGGTCATTCTCGCCGATGTCTGCATGCCCGAACTCGACGGGTTCGAACTTGCCCAGATGTTGCGGGAGCATCCGCGCTATCGGACTACGGCCATCATCTTCATTTCCGCAATCCAGTTTTCTGATCTAGATCGCTTGCGCGGCTATCAATCCGGCGCTGTCGATTATGTCCCGGTGCCGGTCGTGCCGGAAATACTGCGCGCTAAAGTGAAAATCTTCGTGGAACTGTGGCGCAAAACCCGACAACTGGAGCAGTTGAATCACGAGTTGGAGCGACGCGTACAGGAGCGAACCGGCGAACTCGAAGCGTCGGCTGCCGCGGCACGCGAGGCCGCGGAACGTCTGCGTCTTGCCAGCGAAGCCGCCGGCTTTGGCACCTACGACTTCGATGCGGCGACAGGAGAGCTCTACTGGTCTTCATACTTGCGCAAGATAGTCGGAATCTCCGACGACGAACGGCTGACGTTGGACAGCGCGCTCGCCGTCGTCCATTCGGATCATCGGGAGACGGTTCGACAGCACCTGGATGGAAGCACGCCGGCCGCCGGCCGCCGTGAGCTGGAGTTCAAAATAATCCGCCCGGATGGCGAGATCCGATGGCTTCTCGATCACGGCCAGTCCGTGACTGGGACGGTCGAGCCGGGCTGGCGTGTGATGGGTACGGTTCTCGACATCACGGAACGTAAACGTGGCGAGGAACGGCAGCGCCTGCTGATGGCCGAACTCGATCATCGTGTTAAGAATATTCTGGCCAATGTTTCGGCGATCGTCAGGCTTTCCAGCCATCGCGCCCAATCTGTCGACGCTTTCGTGACGTCTTTGGATGGGCGTATTCGAGCCATCTCACAAGCGCACGGGCTGCTGCGTCGCGGCGATTGGAGCGGCGCCAGCCTGGCCGAGCTGGCATCGGAAATATTGTCGCCATATCGCACCGGCGGCAATATCGGGCTTGACGGTGAGCCGATCACGGTCGTTCCGGAATTCGCTCAGTCGATGGCTCTCATCCTGCATGAGCTTTCGACGAACGCGATCAAACATGGCGCACTTTCGACACCGGTAGGCCGGGTGAAAATATCGTGGTCGCGTTCGCCCGAAGGGCTTTCCCTGATATGGCGCGAATCCGGCGGACCTGGAGCGGCGGCGCCGGATGCCAAAGGCTTCGGCCTCACGGTGCTGCAGACGGCGGCGGCGGATCTCGGGGCGGTTGCGGACTATCAGTTTCGCGAGGAGGGATTTGTCTACACCCTTCAAGGGCCCTTCGAGCTTGGCCACCCTGTGAGCGCTTCGTTACCGAAACCGCAAAAGGCCGAGCGCACAGTCGTCCCCAATTCCAATGCCCGAGGGCCCTCCAAAAAGCAGTCCGCCTGCCGCGTGCTGGTGGTCGAGGATGAGGCACTGATCGCGCTTCAGCTGCAGGACGATTTGGAGCAGACAGGATACCTGGTTGTCGGACCGGCGCGCTCCTTGAAGCAAGGGCTTCTGCTGGCCGCCAAGGAAGACTTCGACGTCGCTATTCTCGATGTAAATCTGGGTCGGGAGACCAGTGCGGCGATCGCGGATCACCTGCTGACCAGAAACATTCCGTTTGCATTCTCCACGGGATATTCCGACTCCGCCATGCTCCCGGAGCATCTGCGCGACGTCCCGAAGTCGAACAAGCCTTACGTGATAAATGATATGCGCGAGATGATCGACAATTTATTGGCGGACTCAAAACAGCCCGACGGAGCGCGAAGGGTTTGATGCTTCGCGCTCCGCCGGCTGGTGGTTTTCGGCCTTACTTCTTTTGACCCTGCACGTTGGTCGAACAAGCGGACAGGTATGTCTGCTTCGCTACGGCACCATCGGCAGTCATCGATGTCGGCATCAGCGCCTTCGACGCGCTGATTTCTGTCTGATTGAGCATGCCGTCGTTGTTCTTGTCGGCTACCTTCCAATTGGCCTCGCAGTCTGCCATCGATTTTGCTGTGGCAGGCGGCGTTGTGGCTGTTGGGGCGCTGGTCTGCGCCAGCGATGGCGTCACCGCAGTCGTCAAAGCCAGCAGGGCAATTGCTGCATATGCTTTCATCTTTGTCTCTCCTTCTGCAATGCGGGATGGGAGATCTGCGTCCATCTCCATGAATTGAAAACGCCTGCGGCCAAACGGGGTTCCTGCGTGCGACAAACGCGCAACCGTGCAACGCCCAACATGTGAAGGTTTGCAGCAAAGCGCACCGAGGTGGTCAGCTATGCGAAACGCCGTACCAGACCTTCCAGCGATTGTCTCACATGCAAGGGCCCGGTGAAATCGGCGACGGCAGCAGGGAAGTGTTCGCCCGCGACCTTTAGTCCAACGCCGCCACGCATGTCAGCCAGTGAAATCGCTGTTTCATCGGGGGCGTCATCACCGATAACCAGCGGCAGGCGGCCTTCAAACCTAGGAAGCTTGCACAACAGTTCGATGGCTGCGCGCTTTGAACACTCGGCAGGAATGATCTCGTAGACCATCCGCCCCTGGCAGAACATGACCGCTTGTCTGCTCTGCCTTACGATGTGGCGCAGGCCCTCCTCCAGCTGTGGGCGGACAGCTGGGGCCATGCGATAATGTACGGCGATCCCCGCGCCTTTGCCTTCGACGACAACGCCTGGCATCCCAGAGGCCAACGCGGCGACCTTGTGGAGCAGTCGCGCGGATACAGGCGGGGCCGCGGACACGATCGGTCCGTCGGCATAGCGACGCATCTGTGCTCCATGAATACCCGCCGCAGTCAATTGCAATGGCGCGAGAATGCGATCCGCGTCCTCGATCCTGCGGCCGGTGACCAGCGCTACCGCGCCGTTAAATAGGATCGCGAGCTTCTCCAGCGTCACGATCAACTCCGGCGGGGCCACCACGTCGAGCGGCGTCGGTTCGATCTCGAGCAAGGTGCCATCGATATCGAGAAACAGCGCCCACTGAGCGGGGTCGGTCACGAATCGCATGTCGGATGGCGCCACGTTCATGCGCCGGCGGGGACCGGACGAACTCCGGTGGCTGAGCGACCAAGATCGCCCGCATCCGACGCCACCGTGACACGTATCGGCCCGTCGCTGCGCAATACGCGCAGTGAAACCGCCGATCCGTCGCGGCGAACCGAAAAATCAACGCTGGCATTTCCAAGCCGTAACCCGGCAATCGTGATCTCTCCGACAAATGCCGGAACAAACGGATTACGTAAGCGAATTTCCGAATTGGCCGGATCGAACTCGAGTCCGAGCATTGCCTGCAGCATCATGAATGGAGCGCCCGTGGCCCAAGCCTGCGGCGAACACGCGACCGGATACAGGGTCGGACCCCGGCCCCGCTTGCGCCGAAACCCGCAGAACAACTCCGGCAGGCGCCGATGATCCATATAACCCGCGGCCCTGCAAAGACCCTCGAAGATAGGCTCGATGTCGGCCTTCAAACCGTAGCGCGCCAAACCGGCTGCAAACAGGGCATTGTCGTGGGGCCAAACCGAGCCATTATGGTAAGACATAGGATTATACCGGCTCTCGCCATTGGCGACCGTGCGAATACCCCAGCCGGAATTGAAATCCGAACTCAGCAGCGTCGTCGCCACCTGGCGCGCGCGCTGAGGCGATGCAATACCGGCGAACAGGGCATGGCCGGCATTGCTGGCGCGGACCGCGCAAGGCTTCTTCATGCCGTCGAGCGCCAACACATAGGTTCGCATGTCAGGCGACCAGAAGGCTTTCTCGAATTTAACTCGCAGCGCTTCCGCCTCGCCAAGCAGCGCCTCCGCACGATCGAGCTTGCCAAGTCGCATCGCACATTTGGCCGCCTGCTGTTTGGCAGCATACGCATAGGCTTGAATCTCGACAAGCGCGATCGGTCCCTCAGCCAGCCGCCCATCGGCATGAAACACGGCGTCGTATGCGTCCTTCCAACCCTGGTTGGACAACCCCGTCTCCCGTGCGCGGTAGTACTCGATGAAACCGTCGCCGTCGACATCGCCTGGCCCGCCCATCCAGCCCAGGGCCCGCTCGACGTTTGGCCAAAGCTCGGCCACGAGGCCTAGGTCGTCCGTCCTGTCGGCGTAAAAACCCAGCAGCATTACGAACAGCAAGGTGGCGTCGACGCTTCCGTAATAGAGCCCGAACGGTACTTCATTCAGCGCCGCCATTTCTCCGCCGCGCATTTCATGAACGATTTTTCCCGGTTGCGCATCTCTTGACGGATCTTCGCCATCGGCCTGGTGATGCGCCAGACGCCGCAGCACGCCTTTCGCGATGTTGGGATCCAGCCAAAGCATCTGCATCGCGGCGATCAGGCCGTCACGCCCGAACGTCGTCGAGTACCAGGGTATGCCGGCGTAGGGATACGCACCCTGGTCGGTTTCGGACACCAGCATATAGAAGTCCGACATCGAGCGGCGCAGCACCTCGTTCAACGCGCTGCTGGATGTTTCGACGGTCGCGACGCCGCGCATGGCTGCTGTTCGTTCGCGATTGCCGCTGCGAAGTCCCTTGAAGAAGGGAACCGTCGATTGCCCGCGCGGTCCGCGGCAGGAGGCGGTGATGAAAACGGCTTGTCTGGACGAAGCGCGCAGCGCGATAGTGTATGTGGCGATAGAGGGCTGCAGCAGCGACGGTGCAGGTTCGAAACAGATGGCTGTTTCCCTCAGCTTGCCATCCAGCCCCTCATACGACAGTACAACGTCATTGCTGCCGACGACCCGTTTGCGGGCGTGCCCGCGATGTGGGCGGCGCATGCCGCGGACCTCGAAAATGTCCGCGAAATCGCAGTTGTAGGCGATGGAAAGCGACAGTTGAACATCACTGCGGCTGTGGTTCTCCAGAACGATGCGCTCATGCAAAGCGCCGTCGCGCAGGTAAATCGTCCGAGAAATATGAATAGTATCCTTCGGGAGCACCAGCGAATTCTGAAAGTATTGATCTGGGTTGGTCAGATCGACATACAGATGCAGGTTGTCATCTTTCACAGTCGATCCGAGCAGCAGCGGTTGCGCGCCGTTGATGAGCAGTTCCAGATGAGAAAGGAACCGCGTATCGAAATCGAATAGGCCATCTGCGCCTCCCGATACCGCTCCGATATCTCCATGGCTGTCGAATACCGCAAAAGTATCGTTGTGCTTGAGCGCCCTTCTAGGGCGGGAAGCCGATCCGGTTGCAGCGATATAGAACGGCTGTTCCGGAAGCTCCTCCGCCGGCCGCTGCTCCATCGCTTCGAGATCGGTGCACGTCATGAGCAATTCCCCTTGGAGCAATGCCGCCGGCTGCCCCCCAACACCCATCGTCCCATTGGCTCGTTCCTGTGTAACAGGTTCGAGCACCGTGGGACGATGGGGATTCCAGGCCGCCTCAGTGCAACGCCAAGTCGGCAGTGGCACTCGAAATTCGCGCTCTCAGCTCTTTGGTCTGGGGAACGGCGCTGATGCCCGCCAATTTGCGGTAGATCGCCAGGTAGTCCGACGCCATGCGTTCCACTGTAAAACGCTCGTCGAACCGCTGCCGCACCTTGCGTCGATCAAGTGCGATGACTTGCGGAGCTCGGCCAATGGCTTCGTCGATGTCGTCCACGACATAGCCGGTTACCCCGTCGTCGATGACCTCTGCAACCGAGCCATTACGAAATGCAAGAACCGGTGTGCCGCATGCCATCGCTTCGATCATGACCAAGCCGAACGGCTCGGGCCAGTCGATCGGGAACAGCAGCGCCAGGGCCTCGCCGAGAAACGCGGCCTTGCCGCGCTCATCGATTTCGCCGACGAATTCGATACCCGGCTGTTCCAGCAGCGGCGCGATCTGGTCGCGAAAGTATACCTCGTCGCTGCGATCGACCTTTGCAGCAATCTTGAGCGGCAGGCCAACGGCTTGGGCGATTTTGATCGCTCGATCAACTCGCTTCTCGGGTGAGATGCGTCCCAGGAAAGCCAGATAACCGCCGCGCGGCGCGGTCGTCGCTTTGAGCAGCGAAACCGGCAGACCGTGCAGCACCGTACCGGCAAAATTACCAGCCGGGATCGGTTTGCGTTGCGCATTCGAAATGGAAACCAGCGGCATCGCCGGGAACGCGCGATAAAGATACTGCAGATCAGGGAGGTCTTGTCGACCATGCAGCGTTGTCACGGTTTTTACGGTCGAGTGGTTGAACAGAGGAAAATGAAACTGATCGATATGAAAATGAAGAATATCGAATTGCCCCGATTTCCGATTAACCTGGTCCAACATCGCCATATAGTATGGTATCGGATCGACGATTAATGGATCCGCCCGCAGCGCGCTGGTGCTGCAAGCGTGAAGCCTGGCCGATGTGATCGAGTCTGCGCTCGCAAACAAAGTGACATCATGACCTTGTCGAACAAGCTCTTCCGTCAGGTAGCTGGCAATGCGTTCCGTCCCACCATAAAGACGCGGTGGAACACTCTCGATCAAAGGAGCAATCTGTGCGATTTTCATCGGGCTGATTTTCTCGTCGCGAAGGGACCCAGGTCTCAACGCGGAAGCGGCACTTTCGTTCCACATCAAGCGGTTTTGCTTAGGCTGCGCCAAGGTGTCGTAATGCTCTACGGATATCGGGACCGTGGCCGACCTCTGGCAAGGCTGCATGGTGATTTTCGTCATTTCTTGCAAGTCGCTCCAGGAAAGCGGAACTCCAATGGTCCGCATCGCCTGCGCTGATTTTCGCAAACAGCCGTTTGTGCCGTTCGCAGCGCTCGTCGAGCGTCATCTCGAGCGCAGTGTGGATAGCCTCCGCTATCTCGTCGATGTTGTAGGGATTGACGATCAGCGCCTCGGCCATTTGTTCGGCGGCGCCGGCGAAGCGCGATAGAATCAACACGCCTGGATCAGCGGGGTCCTGGGCCGCGACGTATTCCTTGGCAACGAGATTCATACCATCGCGCAGCGGTGTAACCAACCCAACAGACGCCGAGCGGTATGCCGCAGCGAGTTCCAATCGAGTCATCGACCGGTTGATGTAATTGATTGGAACCCAATCGAGCGCGCCATAACTTCCGTTTATCGCGCCCGACAAACTTTCCAGCTCCTTTCGTATATCGGAATAGGCCTCCACGCTTTCGCGCGACGGAGCCGCAATCTGGGTTAGAACGACGCGGTTGCGATAACCCTCATGATGCTGAAGAAACCGGCTGAAGCCACGGAACTTCTGCGGCAGCCCCTTGGTGTAATCCAACCGGTCGACACCGATGATCCGGTGGATGCTCTCGGCCGCCTGCGCGGGAACGGTCCGCGCGACGTGGGCCGGTGCGCTGAAGGGCTCCAGATCGATGCCCACTGGGAAACTTGCGATTTCCACGACACGCTCAGCCACGCGGATGCGCCCGTCAGGAAGCAGCCGGCCGTGAGCCCCATGCTCAAGGTAATTGATCATGTTGCCAACGTCGGTGGTGGTTTGAAGTCCGATCAGATCGTACTGCGCCAGGGCACGCGCCAGCTCGATGTGTTCCGGAACGGCAAGAAACGACTGTGCCGGTGGGAACGGAATATGGAGAAAAAAACCGATCCGGTTTTGTACACCGATGGAACGCAGGGACTTAGCCAGAGCGACAAAATGATAGTCGTGAACCCAGATGAGGTCGTCCGGCATCAACAATGGCTTCAATGCTTCGGCAAACCGCCGATTTACTTCCTGGTACAGCGCGTAATAGCCGGCTTCGAACTGCGCCAGATCGACACGGTTGTGAAAAACCGGCCAGATCACGGAATTGGCATAACCCAGATAGTACCCTTGATATTCTTCGGTTGTAATCGGAAGGGTCGCAAGGATGCAGCCATCATCGCTGTCCTCTATCTGCGCTTCGTGGGTGACCTCGGCCTCGACGCTGCCGGACCATCCGAACCACAACCCATTGCGTTTGATCAACGTGTCGGCAATGGCGACGGCCACGCCGCCGGCTTGGGCGGCTTGGCCGGGCGACACGACGCGATTGGAAACGATAACGATACGGCTCATCAGACTTGTGACTCGGCGCTCAAATCAGGCTTTAGTCAACGCGCGAACACGAAAAAAGTTCCCTAACCGCTCGTCGATTCGGTCCAAGCCATGTCCCATGAACGCGACAGGCCCATCGCTGAATTGATGACACCGGCCATGGAGTAGGTCTGTGGAAAATTCCCCCAAAGTTGGCCGGTTTCAGGATGGATGTCCTCGGACAGAATTCCGAAACTGTTCCGGCGGGTCAAAAGCTCGTCGAACATCTCCCGGGCCAGTTCATGCTGACCGGTCCAACCAAGCGCATCGATATACCAGAACTGGCAGACGATGAACGCCACCTCCGGCGGACCGAAATCGTCGGCGGCCGTGTAGCGCATCATATAGCCGTTACGCTTGAGCTCTTGGCCTATCAGCCCAACGGTCTGGATATAGCGAGGATCGGAGGCGGGTATCAGTCCGAGCGCCGGCAGCAAAAGCACGCTGGCGTCCAGATCGTCATGATCGAAAGCGGCAACAATGCTTCCACGCGCCGGATTCCACGCCCGCGCCAGGATTTCGGCCTTGATCCTGTTGGCGTGTTGCCGCCAATAGCTGGTCCGTTCGTCGAGGCCAAGGCGGATCGCGATGCGAGCGAGCCGATCGCAAGCGACCCAACACATCGTCGCCGAGTGCGTGTGGATGCGCTTGCGGCCGCGATACTCCCACAAGCTCGCGTCGGGTTCGGCGACCAGGCGTTTTGCGTGTTCGCCAAGCGCCTCCAGGCGGTGGAACATCGCGATATCGCCCATGTGCGGCAAGCGCTCATCGATGAACATCTGCGAGGCACCAAGGATGATGCTGCCGTAGGTGTCGTGTTGGGTTTGAGTCGCGGCCTGGTTGCCGATGCGGACAGGTCCGATGCCCTGAAATCCCCTGAGGTCGGCGGCTATCGTTTCGTCGAGGGGCTCGTCATGCACGATGCCGTAGACAGGGCGCATCGGCAGGTGCGCGTCGACGGCTATGGATGTGATGTAGTTGAGGTACGACTCCATCGTCTGCGTGGCGCCCAGCTGGTTCAGCGCCTTGATGACGAAGTAGGCGTCACGCGGCCAGCAATACCGATAGTCCCACGTGCGTTGCGACCCCGGCGCCTCGGGAAGCGAGGTGGTCAGCGCTGCGATGATGGCGCCGGTCTCATCGAAACTGCACAGCTTCAGAGTGATTGCTGCTCGAATGACTTCGGATTGCCAATCGAGCGGCACGCCCAGGGATCGTACCCATTCGGACCAGAATTCGTGGGTCCGCTCGAGGAACTCGCGCGACAGCTGATCGACTAATCCCTCGATCGCTTCATCCGGCCCGAGCACGAGAGTTACGGGCCGGGTCAACGCGAAGGCCGCCTCCTGGGCGATATAGGAAAGCGGGGCATCCGTTGTCAGGCGGAGAACACCCTGACCGCCAGAGTAGCGAATGTGATTGGACCCGATCGATGTGTTGGTGCACGCGCCGCCATAGCCGAACGCCGGTCGCACACGGATCGTTACTCGAGGCAGTCCGGCAACCGGTTCGATGCGGCGGAACAGTTGCGGCGGATGATGAATGCGTTCGAACCGGCGAAACCGCGGAAAAAAATCAGTGATCCGAACAGCGTTGCCGGCGGCGTCCGTGAGGACGGTGTCGACGATTGCGGTGTTGCGCCGATACGTCGTCTGCGTTTCCACCATGCCGTGCAGCACGACATCGCAAAAGCCCTTTTCGTCGTTGCCCGATAGCAGTCGGCAGAACACAGGGTCAGCGTCGAAACGCGGAAAGCACCACCACACGACACGCGCGCTTGTATCGATGAGCGCTGCCACACGCCCATTGCCAATCGGAGCGAGATCAAGCGGCTGTCGTTGATGCTGCTTCGCCTGACCACCCATTCTGCGACCTCAAGCCCGACTGCCGCGACGTCGGGCGTCATGTGTTCGAAATTTCAAGACAGCAGCCTCCCCTCGACTCCAGCCACTGTCAACGCTGCGACACCAGCATGGTTCCGGAAACCCGGGGCGCGCAGCACAAGTTGAACCGGAACCGAAGCCGCCATTGCGCGTTCACCTGCAGTCCCTGGAAGGACACTCAGACAATAGGATTCAACAGAGGAAAAATGTCCATGAAAACTTTGCTTACCGCATCCGCGGTCGCGCTGACGTTGGCCGCGTTGCCGGCACTAGCGCAGACAACCACGACGTCGCCGGCCACGACGACGCCACGATCCGATACAGCCACGCCGGCGCCGACGACTGCACCCTCGACAACGACGCCCTCGGCAACCACTCCGACGACAGTATCGCCGTCAGTGAAATCGCCGTCGGCCGCCGCGCCGTCGATGACATCGCCGACCGCTTCGTCAACGGCGAGCGGAAATATGTGGTATAGCCCAAACAACAAAGAGATGAGAGCCAGCAAGCTGATTGGCACGACGGTGAAAAATTCCGCCGGCGAATCGATTGGCGACGTCAACGAGGTACTCCTCGACTCTAGCGGCAAGGTGGCCGCGGTCGTGCTCGGCGTTGGTGGTTTCCTCGGCATGGGCGAGCGCGAAGTTGCGGTTTCCTTCAGCTCGCTGCGCATGAGCATGGACGCCAACAACAACAATGTGATCACGGTCGACGCGACCAAGGAAAGCTTGAAGACTGCGCCGGCTTGGACGCGGGCACCTGCTCCGCGCACGTAACTAAGTTGCGCTGACAAAGGAAGCAGGCTCCACAGGTTGGGGCCTGTTTTTTTTTGACCGATAAGTTTGCGACGGCTACTGGCTGTAAAAGCGCGTCAGCACCAAGGCCATCGCCACCAGAGCCAAGACAATGGAACCAACGAGGACGATCAGCACGCGCCCTGTGCTCGTGGCGCTCCGTGCGGCCAATGCGGAGATTACCGTAGGTTTTTTCGGCCTGGATTGATTGGTGTCATCAGGCATGCTGATCCCTCCGAAGATTGTTTGTCGCTTGAGCGAACGGTCTGCAAGCAGAACGGTTCCCGCCGTTAACCATTTTGCAAGCTTGGCGGAACATTCGCGTTGTGTCGCCGTTTGCCTTGGACGCCACGCAAAAAACGCGCTGGCTAGATCCCGGCGCTTCCCCCCGCCGCGGATCGACAGAGAGAGTCGCGCCCTCCCCCCGGGGCCCGACCAATGAACCGGCCCCCAGACGGCAGTCTCCCTCTAGCCGTCTCGGGGGCTGGACCCTGTTCAATTTCCTAAAACGTGGAACCGAGTTGACGCTTTAGGCGTTGGACGTTTGCGACGTTGTGGAGAAACAGGAGGTTATCGTGGACGGAATTATTTATCTGGTGGGAGCCGTGGTGGTCATCATGGCCGTGCTGAGTGTCCTCGGGTTGCGTTGAATCTGCGTTTTCTCATAAAAAAGGGAGGTTCCAATGGTAGATCCTGTGGCTCGTGGACCGGTTGCGGACCAGGCCCGAGACGGCTCCTATGTCGATTGGGGATGCGCGTTCGCCGGCGCGATAACGGCGGCAGCCATCTCCTTTGTCTTGATCACTTTTGCTTCGGGGATCGGTTTATCGCTGGTCTCGCCCTGGACAGGGGAAGGCGCTTCGGCGGTGACGTTTGCCATCCTGACAGCGCTTTGCGTGGTGGTTGCGCAAGTCGGCGCCTTTGCCGCTGGCGGTTATCTGGCAGGCCGGATGCGCCGTCCGTGGAAAGACGCCAGCGCCGAAGAGTCAGAGTTTCGTGACGGTGTACACGGCGCGCTGGTTTGGGCGGTGGGTGTTGCCTTTGGGGCGTTCGTGCTGGCTGCCACAGCCGCCGGCACAGCAAAGACTGCCGCCGAAATCGGGGCCGCTGCCGCCGCTCGTTCGCCGGGGACAGCGAGCGATGCCACCACCTCAGCCGTCGACGCATTGTTCCGTTCGACCAATGCGGCGCAACCGGCGCGTGATACCGATTATCGCGCCGAAGCGGGAAGACTTATTGCTAGCGGCGTCGGCCGCACTGAAATGCGAGCCGCCGATCGGACTTATCTGGCACAACTCGTCGCTGCTCGCACCGGCGTGCCGCAGGCCGAAGCGGAACAACGCGTGAATCAGGCGATCACCAACGCGAAAGTCACCGCGGATCGTGCACGCAAAACCGGTATCGTCGCCGCGTTCCTGGCAGCCGCGTCGCTGCTGGCCGGTTGTGCTGCCGCCTGGACGGCCGCGCGCCTTGGTGGCATGCATCGCAACCAGGGCACAATCTGGCGCGGATTTGCCCGGCGGGAGACATCGCCCTTGGCACGCAAGACGGCGATGTAACATCGCACCGGGGGCGGCGGCCGCGCAATAATCGGCCGCCGTCTCTCTCTTCTACTCGCGTTCCGTTACGGAGCTGAGTTCCGCATCCAACGCCCACGTCAGCCCTTTGGATGAGTAAGTCAGTTCGACAGCAGCGCCCAACGCCTGCTCGATCATGCGTTTGAAGACGGTATGGCCGAAGCCCAGGTTTTGCAGGTCGGGCGCTGCGGCGGCAAGCCCGCCCCTTTCCCGCCACCGCATCCGAAAACGCGCATCCCGCGACCGGCCCGATGTCTCCCAGGACACCTTGACCTGCCCCCGAGGCACGCTCAATGCGCCATACTTGGTCGCGTTGGTTGCAAGTTCGTGCAGCGCGAGGCCGATTGACTGGGCGGCCTCCGGATTCAACAGCAAGCTCCCGCCCGACAGCACCAGGCGGCCGCTCTTTTCATCGGCGAACGGTTGAAGTTGCGCCTTGACCAGGCTTGCGACTTCGATCCCCTGCCAGTTCTGGTTGACCAGGAGATCCTGCGAGGCGGCAATGCCCTGAAGCCGTTGCGCGAAGCGTGTTTGAAATTCTTCGTGGGACTGCCTCGCTCTTGCCGTCTGCTTCGCCATCGCCTGGATCACCGCCATCAGGTTCTTGGAGCGATGCGAAACTTCCCGCAGCAGGAATGTTATGTGCTCTTCATGCTGCTTGCGTCTGGTGATGTCCAAGTTGGTCATCAGCACCCGGATCGGCTGACCGAACAAATCGGCAAACGTTTCCCACTGCGTCGAAATCCATTGAATTCCGCCGTCGGGCAGCGTGACGCGAAACTCGTCCTCTGCAAAGTCGCCGGGCGTCTGGATTGCCCGGGTGTGGGCAGCGCGCACGCGGTCCCGATCCTGCGGGTGGATGCGTTCGACAAATGCCCGCATTGCCTCCGAGACGTTATTGGGCGGCGGCCGGACGCCGAACATTTCCTCGAACGTATTTGACGCTGTAATCGTCTGACGCGTGAGATCGAAATCGACGTAGGCAAGCCCGGCGGTTCGCTGCGCCAGATTGAGCCGGCGCTCGCTTTCGCTCAGACGCTCTATTCGGGACTTGAGCTCGACAGAAGCGAACCGCAATGCCGATGCAACCTCGTTGGCCTCGGTGACGGGCGACACGAGCGGCGCCGGGATTGTATGGTCTTCCAGCGTAACCGCCGAAGCCGCCAGCTCGCGCATGGGATCGATGATCCATCGCGCGAACATCGAGGCCAACGTCAAGGCCAAAATCAGAAGTCCCATGCCGCCCGTCGCCAACGCCAGCAGCAAACTGCGGACTTCCGCATCGACAGCGGATCTCGGCAAGTTGACCGATACGGTCCAGTCCGAGAGACTGGAGCGGGCTACGGCGCGAATGGTGCGCACGCCTTCAATGTTGATGGTCGAGAATGCGCCGGTATTCTGCCGGCTCGCGGCAACGAGAGGCGCCGGCAACGGCTTGCCGACAAAAGCGTCATGATCCATTGACCGCGTGATGATCGTGCCGTGCCGGTCCGTCAGACCACTGATCCAGCCTTCAGGCAAGTTCAGGCCGTCCAGAAGAGCGAGCCAATGCTTGGCCGAGACGACCAGGATCAGCACATAGCGCGGGTCCTGCTCGGAGGGTGCCGGCACCAGTACGTTCAAACTCCATTGTCTTACAAGCCTACCGAGAAACAGGTCGGATACGTAGGGCTTGCGGGTATCGAGTACGCGCTGCGCCGACGCTGGGTCGATCGTTTTCGGCAACGGTGTGCCGTAGGGCACGCCGGTGTTGACCAGCATCTGCATGCTCGGGTCGAGGACGATGATACTTGCCGGCACGCGCTGCACAGCAGCGCTTGCCTGCCTGTAGAACGTTGCGAAATCGCCGCGAGCCAATGACTCCGATTGTGACAGTGCGTCGAGTATCGCAAGCATGCGTTGGAGTTCGCGGTCGACGTCCAGTCCCAGAGCCCGGGCTGCCTGTACGAGGCGCTGCTCGGCCTGAGTGCGCTGAACGACCAAGGAGCGCGCGACCAGGTAGCTGGTAAACGCCAGGCCTGGCACGATCAGGGCAATCGACATCGCCAGCAGCAGCGTTCGCACCGGCCGTGGACGCGCGAACCAGTCGGCGCCTCGTTCGATCAGCGACGTTATTGAGGCGTGAGCGCCCGCGGGTGGCATGCCCGGCAATCCCCGTGAGCAGACAATCGAATTTGGCCGGAGAGTAGGAGCGATCGCACAGCGGCACAAGTCATAAGCCGTTGGCCGGCAGCGCGATTTCCGCAACGCCAGCCGGTCATGGAGGGGGGGTGCGCCGACGCAGATTTGCCAACCGGCCGCTGAAGTCGCGCAATCGATTCCACACTGGGGGTCCCGCGACCGCTCCTTGATTGGAGGTCAGCCGCCCGCCGTCCCGATGCTTTTTCAGTGTCAGGCCGCGCGGATGCAACTCGGCAAGTGCCGGCCGATGACCGACACTGATGATGGTCGAATCGGGCAGCCGCTCGAACAGCCGCGTCAGTATCAGATGCTCGCTTTCCACGTCGAGGGCGGCAGTCGCCTCATCCATCACAATGATTGCCGGCCGGTTGATGAAAAGGCGGGCAAAGGCGACACGCTGGCGCTCGCCCCCCGACAGAATCTGGTCCCAACGTTCTTCGGTGTCGAGACGATCGGCGAGATAGCCCAATCCAGCTGCATTCAGTGCGCTCAGCGCCTGCTCATCGCTCAGTGTGTCGCCATCGGCTGGATAGGCCAGCGCGTCGCGAAACCGTCCCAGGGGCAGGTAAGGGCGCTGCGGCACGAAAGCGATGATGGCGCCTTTGGGTATCAGGATGCGCCCGCGACCCCACGGCCAAAGGCCTGCAACGGCTCGGATCAGCGTGCTCTTGCCGGTGCCGGAATCGCCTCCAAGCAACACCCGCTCCCCTGGCGCGATGCTGATGTCCGCGCCGGTGATGACGACGCTGCCGTCCTGATGCTCGATCGAAAGATCATCGAGGTGCACGCTGGAATCGGGGCTTTCGCCGAGTTCGACGGACGTGCGGAACGACTCGTCCGGGTCGCGGTCGAGCATCTGAAGTGCGCCCTGCAACTCGTCGACACGTCTCGCCGACGCCGACCACTCGGCAAGTCGAATGAAGTTGTCGACGAACCAGTTCAACGCCGTCAGAACGGCGACGAATGCGGCGGCAACCTGCATCACGGCGCCGAGCGACAATTCACCTGCCAGATACTTGGGTGCGGCCAGTAGTACGGGCAGCATCGGCGCGAAGAAAGCGTTGCTGTTCGTGATCCAAGTCAGGCGCGAATGCTGACGGATGACGTCGATCCATCGTGCGACGGTCTGGGCGAACGTCTCCTGCAGCCGTGCAAGCTCATCCTTGTCGCCTCTTATGAGCGCGATGCTCTCGGCGTTTTCCCGCAGTCGTGTGGCTTCGTAGCGGAACTGTGCTTCGGCTTCGTTCTTCGCATCGACGAAATCGACCAGCGGTCCTCCAACGCGATAGGTGATCGCCGACATCGCGGCGGCATAGAGGACAGCGGCGATCGCAATGTAGCCGGGTATATTCCATTGGTCTCCGAACACAGATATCGAGATCGCGCCGCCGACGACGAAAAGGATGCTGATGAATGTGACTGCGGCGAGCAGGGCATTGACGAAACCGATGACGAAGTCGACCACCGGCTCCGACGCCAATCGCACGTCCTCGGCCAATCGATATTCCGGATTGAGTTGCTTCTCATCGGTGATGGCCAACCGATAAAAGCGCTGTTCGGCAAGCCACTGAGACGCCAGCCGGTCCGTGATCCACTGACGCCAGCGCACTTGCAGCGTCATGCGGCACTTGACCATGGCAACTGCAAAGCCGGCGCCCAAAACGATCAATGCCAGGAACAAGCCGACCAAAGTCAGCAGGTTGCTGCCGTCCTTGCGTTCGAGTGCATCGAAGAACCAGCGGTTCCAGCTATTGAGCCCGATGTTGACCGCGAGATTTGCGAGTACGAGCGCGAGTGCGCCGGCGCTCAAAGCCCACGCCGTCGTGCGGGTGGGTCCCGACCAGAAGCCCAGAGCGGTTTTCAGGAAGCGCAATGCGGACGTTTGCCGTTCCGGCTCGCTCGAAGTCTGATCGGCGTCGTTCTGCGAGACGGCAGCTTCCAATGCAACCATGATTTTCCCCGCATGCAGCGATGCTGCGGCCAGGAACTGCTGCCGTCCGCGCAATCATCGCGACCGAAACGCGCGAGCTGCGCGTAGGTTCCCGGCCGTGGCCGAATAAGGAGATGTTCTTGAGATTTTGCCGTTCGGTACATTTCTGTTTGATCCGACCCTTGCAAGGCAAAACATCATGCCCATTTACCATCCATATGGATGGCCGATGGATGGTGCATGACAGGTAAAGTGGAAGCTTTGCGGCCGAAGGTCTCTGACAGCGAGAAGATTACGATCAACCTTGGTTACGTCGACCTCGGCCACATCGACTTGCTGGTCGAGGAGCGATTTTACTCCAACCGGACCGATTTCATCCGGACAGCGATCCGGAACCAGCTCGATCGTCACAGCGACGCCGTCAAGCGATCCGTCACGCGCCACCAACTCGATCTGGGACTGCGCCGGTTCAGCCGGCAGGATCTTGAAGCCGTGCAAGCCGCCGGCGAGACACTGCATATTCAAGTTCTTGGGCTAGTCATCATCGCAGCCGACGTCTCGCCCCAGCTCGCCCGGGAAACCATCGCTTCCATTCATGTCCTCGGTGCCTTGCAAGCCAGCGCCGCGGTGAAGGTGGCGCTGCGCGAACGTATCCGCTGACGGCCTTGCTTGCTTTTGCGTAGCGGACCGGCGGTTCCTGCGACTGCACTGGCCGTAACTTTCCGCCGAACAAAGGATCACGCCGTGAACATGACAAGCAATATGATCGAGGCGACGCGCCTGACGCGCGCAGGACGGCTCGCAGAGGCGATAGCCGTCCTGCGCGGCGGAATTCAAGTTTCCGCGCCGACGGCGGCAGCGTTCACCCGCGACGGCGAGACAGGCTCACCCAGTCGCGCCGATAGAGCGAGCCACCCGCGCACACTTGAAGTGCTCGACGGTCTTTTTGCCGGCGTGGGACATCTTGGTTCAGCACGCGGGTTTGGCGCGGTTCCTGCTCGGCAAGCGCCTGTGCGGGTGCCTGAAGGCGCAACATTCGAAGAGCACGCCTATGCCAACGGCGCAGGCCGGCGAACGTACAAGCTGTACATTCCGAGCGGGTATCGCGGACAGGCGTTGCCGCTTGTGGTGATGCTGCACGGCTGCACCCAATCGCCCGATGACTTCGCTGCCGGTACGCGAATGAATGACTTGGCCGAGGAGCAGACTTTTCTGGTCGCGTATCCGGCTCAAGCCCAGTCGGCCAACCCTTCTCGGTGCTGGAACTGGTTCAGGTCCGCCGACCAGCAGCGCGATCAAGGCGAGCCATCGCTCATCGCAGGGATCACGCGGCAGGTCATGCGCGACTTTTCCGCTGATCCGGATCGCGTGTACATTGCGGGCCTGTCGGCCGGTGGCGCCGCCGCAGCAGTCATGGGGGCGACATACCCGGACCTCTATGCGGCAATTGGCGTTCACTCCGGACTGGCATGCGGGGCTGCCCGCGACGCTCGTTCCGCCTTCGCCGCGATGCGGCACGGCAGCCCGACTGCCGCAGCAAATTCGCGTCGCCAGAGCGGGGCAAATCCAACAGTGCCCGCCATTGTGTTCCACGGCGACCGCGATATGACCGTAAACCCAGTCAACGGCGATCAGGTTATCGCGCAGTCGAAGGTGGCAGTTGATCTGCGTACCGCCGTTGTCGACGGCAAAATACTGGGCGGATTGACCTACACCCGCACGGTGCAGACCGACGAGACCGAGCGCCCGATGCTGGAGCAATGGGTGCTTCACGGCCTCGGTCACGCCTGGTCAGGCGGCAGCGCTGACGGTTCCTACACCGACCCACGTGGCCCCGACGCCAGTCGCGAGATGCTGCGCTTCTTCCTTCAGAACAGCAGACGCAGCAGCTGAGCGACATCGGCCCGCGAAGTCAAAGTGCGGCGGTTCGGGAATGCACCCAATTGGCGAGAAAAACGATGGCGCCTATTAAGGATGCGCGAATGCGGAACTAGCCCGCCGGGTCTTGCGAGTAGAGCGCAATGCGCGCGACCTCGACCTTCGTCATCGGATCACCTACGATGCGCGAGTGCCGCGAGATCGGGCAGCGCTTCGACGTTGTAGTCAACCAGGGCATTTTCCGCATCGATGACGAGGTGGCTGATGCATACTCAGAGATGGCGCGCGATCTCGAGCAGCGCCATTACCGCCGCGTCTCCTGCTACCCTGCCTCAACCTGCGCCCTCATGCATATGAAACTCGGCACGATGCTGACACGGTCTGTTGTTCCGCAGGATTTCGAGAGCGACGGCGGAGCCCAGAACCGAAGGCGGGCGTCAACGAAGCGTAGCCGCGGCGGCAGAGGCTTGAGGTTGGTCCATGGCTGAGATCGAAACCGATTTTATCCTCGAAACGCAGGGTCTGAGCCGGGAATTCGCGGGTTTCTTTGCCGTCAAGGATGTCAGCCTTCGTGTCAGGCGAGGAACCATCCACGCGCTGATCGGCCCCAACGGGGCCGGCAAGACCACGTTCTTCAATCTGCTGACCAAATTCATGCCGCCAAGTGGCGGGCGCATCCTCTATAAGGGCCAGGACATCACGGGACTGCCGCCAGCCGATGTGGCACGCCTCGGCCTCGTGCGCTCGTTCCAGATCTCGGCTGTGTTCCCGCACTTGACCGTGCTGGAGAACGTCCGTGTCGCATTGCAGCGCAAGCGTGGGGGCTCGTTCGATTTCTGGCGCTCGAAGAAAGTGCTCGACCATTACAACGAACGCGCCATGCAATTGCTCGAGGACGTGGGTGTAGCCTCCTTCGCAAACACCATAGCTGTCGAAATGCCCTACGGCCGCAAACGCGCCCTCGAGATTGCGACCACGCTGGCGCTCGATCCGGAACTGATGCTTCTCGACGAGCCGATGGCCGGCATGGGCCACGAGGATATCGATCGCGTCGCCGACCTCATCAAGAAAGTCTCGGCCAATCGCACGATCCTGATGGTCGAGCACAACCTGTCGGTCGTCGCCAAGCTGTCCGATTGGATCACCGTTCTGACGCGCGGGCAGACCATGGCCGAAGGCAACTACGAAGCAGTCTCCAATAACCCGGATGTGAGGCAAGCCTACATGGGGGTTGGCCATGAATGACAACGCGTCCGGGGTGCCGCTGCTGGTCGTCGAACGACTCGAGGCCTGGTACGGCGAGAGCCATATCCTGCACGGCGTGAACTTCGAGATCCGGCCCGGTGAAGTGGTAACTCTGCTTGGCCGCAATGGCGCGGGCAAATCGACGACGCTCAAGTCGATCATGGGTATTGTCGCCAAGCGTTCGGGCAGTATTCGCTTCGAAGGCAAAGAGTTGATCGACCTGGCTTCGGAAAAGATCGCCCGCCTTGGGATCGCGTTTTGCCCCGAGGAGCGAGCCATCTTCGCGAGCCTCAGCGTGAAGGAGAACCTGCTCCTGCCGCCGCAGATCAGGGCAGGCGGGCTACCGATCGCGCAGATCTTCGAGCTGTTCCCAAACCTCGAGGAGCGCTTGGCGAGCCAAGGCACCAAGCTCTCGGGCGGCGAGCAGCAGATGCTGGCGATCGGCCGCATCCTGAGAACCGGCGCCGCGCTGCTGTTACTCGATGAGCCGACCGAGGGCCTCGCTCCGGTCATTATCCAGCAGATCGGGCGCACCATTCGCAACCTCAAGGAAAAGGGCTTCACACTACTGCTGGTGGAGCAGAATTTTCGTTTCGCGGCAACGGTGGCCGACCGTTTCTACGTCATGGAGCACGGTCGCATCATCGACACGTTCGCGAGGGCCGAACTCGAGCAGAGCATGGGTAAGCTGCACGAGTATCTCGGCGTTTGAGCGCCTATCCAACCATTCCAAGGCAACCGAAGGAGAACAGTGGCATGAGAAGCATAAATTTCTGGAGGAGCTTTACCTTCATCGCGGCAATCGCTGCGAGCGCAGCAGCGCACGCGCAGGTGACCGACAATGTCATCCGCATTGGGGTCTTGAATGATCAATCGAGCCTCTATGCCGATCTGACCGGCCAGGGCTCGGTTGTCGCGGTCAAAATGGCAATCGAAGACTCCGGCATCGAGAAGCGGGGGATAAAGGTCGAGATTGTCTCGGCGGACCACCAGAACAAGGCCGACGTCGGGTCCAGCATCGTGCGAAAATGGTTCGATGTCGATAAAGTGGATGTCGTCGTCGATGTGCCGAACTCCGCGGTGGCACTCGCGGTCAATACGATCACCAAAGAAAAGAACAAGGTGTTCATCGTCTCGGGCGCGGCGACCTCCGACCTGACAGGCAAGGCCTGCTCGCCCAACACGGTGCATTGGACCTATGACACCTGGGCGCTGGCCAATGGTACCGGCAAGGCGATCGTCAAGACGGGCGGCGACAGTTGGTACTTCGTGACCGCCGATTATGCCTTCGGCCACGCACTCGAGCGCGATACCGAGGCCGTGGTGCTGGCGAACAACGGCAAGGTGCTCGGCAAGGTGCGTCATCCGCTAAACAATGCCGATTTCTCATCTTTCCTGCTGCAGGCGCAGGCCTCCAAGGCCAAGATCATCGGCCTCGCCAATGCCGGTGCCGACACCACGAACGCCATCAAGCAGGCTGGTGAGTTCGGGATCGCTGCCGGCGGGCAGAACCTCGCCGGTTTGCTCGTGTTCATCACTGACGTGCACGCGCTTGGTCTCAAGATCGCCCAGGGCCTGATTTTCACCGAGACGTTCTACTGGGACATGAATGACCAAACGCGGGCCTTCACCAAGCGCTTTGCACCGCAGTTCAAGGGCATCCATCCGACCATGATCCACGCCGGCGCCTACGCCGGCACCTTGCACTATCTCAAGGCCGTCGAAGCATTGAAGAGCGATGCGGACGGCGCCGCGGTCATTACCAAGATGAAGGCGACGCCGACCGACGACCCGCTGTTCGGCAAGGGGTCGATCCGCGAAGACGGGCGCAAGATCCACCCCGCCTATCTCGTCGAGGTCAAGAAGCCGGAAGAGAGCAAGGCGCCGTGGGACTACTACAAGATCCGCGCGACGATCCCGGCCGAGGAAGCGTTCCGGCCGGTCGACAAGGGTGACTGCCCGCTGGTCAAGAAGTAGCGCCCGCCACCCGTGTCTCCCTCTCGTGGGCTGTGCCCGCGGGAGGGTTAGCCGCGCCGCCATCCAAACGTGAGCCCAACCATGTTCGATTTCCTCGGCATTCCGCCCCAGGCACTTTTTGGACAGTTACTGTTGGGTCTCATCAACGGCTCGTTCTATGCGCTCCTCAGTCTCGGGCTTGCCGTCATTTTCGGGATGCTCAACATCATCAACTTCGCGCACGGCGCGCTTTACATGATGGGTGCGTTCGCCGCCTGGTTCCTGCTGCAGTATCTCGGTCTCGGTTACTGGTGGGCACTGGTAATAGCCCCGATCGTGATTGGGCTTTTCGGCATCGTCATCGAGCGTGCGATGCTGCACCGGCTGTACAAGCTGGATCATCTCTATGGCCTGTTGCTGACCTTCGGCCTGGCGCTCATCATTCAGGGCTTTTTCCGGCATCAGTTCGGCTCGTCGGGATTGCCGTATCCGATTCCGGATTCGCTGCAGGGCGGTCAGCGACTGACCTTCATGTTTCTGCCCAACTACCGCGCCTGGGTGGTGGTTTTCTCAATCATCGTGTGCCTCGCCACCTGGTTTCTGATCGAGCGCACCAAGCTTGGCTCCTATCTCAGGGCGGCGACGGAAAATCCGACGCTGGTGCGCGCCTTCGGCATCAACGTGCCGCGGATGATCACGCTGACCTACGGCGCGGGCGTCGGCCTCGCGGCTCTGGCCGGTGTGTTGGCGGCCCCGATCTACCAGGTGAACCCGCTGATGGGTGCCGACCTCATCGTGGTCGTTTTTGCCGTGGTCGTGATTGGCGGCATGGGCTCCATCATGGGGTCGGTGATTACGGGCTTCGCTCTCGGCGTGGTCGAGGGGCTGACCAAAGTGTTCTATCCGGAGGCCTCGAATACCGTCATTTTCGTGATCATGGCCATCGTGCTGCTGATCAAGCCGAGCGGTTTGTTCGGCAGGGCGGCAACCCAGGTGAGCGCCGTCGAGCACGCCGGCGGTGCGGCAACGGCTGGAGAGGCCAGCCGCACCGCCACTGTCGCGTTCGTCGTGATGGCGGTGGTCCTGGTTGTCGCGCCGTTCTTCATCTATCCGCTGTTTCTGATGAAGGCGCTTTGCTTTGCGCTATTCGCCTGTGCTCTCAACCTGATGCTGGGCTACGTCGGGTTGTTGTCGTTTGGTCACGCCATGTTCCTCGGCGGCGCCGGGTATGTCAGTGCGCACGCAGCAAAAGTGTGGGGTTTTCCGCCGGAGCTCGCCATTATTTCCGGCGTGGCCACGGCCGCGCTGATCGGCGTCGTCTCGGGCGTGATCGCGATCCGCCGTCAAGGCATCTACTTTGCGATGACGACCCTTGCGCTTGCCCAGATGATCTACTTCTTCTGCCTGCAGGCAAAATTCACTGGCGGTGAGGACGGCATCCAGTCGGTGCCTCGCGGCGTCATGCTTGGCGTCCTCGACCTGCAAAACGAGATGGTTATGTATTTCGTCGTACTAACGATCTTTCTCGGCGGCTTTCTGCTCATCTATCGGATCATCAATTCGCCGTTCGGCGAGGTTCTGAAAGCAATCCGCGAGAACGAACCCCGTGCGATCTCGCTCGGTTACAAGACAGAGCGCTACAAGCTGGCCGCGTTCATCCTTTCCGCGGCAATCGCCGGGCTCGCCGGGGCGACGAAGGCGATCGTATTCCAGCTTGCCTCGTTGACAGATGTGCACTGGTCGATGTCGGGCGAGGTCGTGCTGATGACCCTCGTCGGCGGTCTTGGCACTATATTCGGCCCCGTGGTCGGTGCCTTCGTCATCATCGCCATGGAGAGCTATCTCGCCGAGTTTGGCCAATGGGTGACGATCATCCAGGGCTTTGTTTTCGTGGTTTGCGTTTTGGCGTTCCGCCGCGGCGTCATCGGGGAGATCGGCCACAAGCTCGGCAAGCCGCTTTGACCTGACGAGTTCCTCAAATCGAAAACTCAGAACTGGATTTGTAGAACGCGGCGCCTCTCCTTCATCTCTCGCGGAACGCGCGGGAAATCTGGTCGTGGAGAGGCTTCACGAGGTAGGAAAGCACCGTGCGCTCGCCGGTCTGCACGAAAGTTTCCACCGGCATACCGGGAACCATCCTGACGTCGCCCAGCCGGACCAGTTCCTCGGGCGGTATCGCGATGCGGATCGTGTAAAAGCTTAGCCCCGTGCGCTGATCGGCCGTGATATCCGCCGAGATCCGGCTGACGGTTCCGGTGATCTCGGGCGTGGTTCGCTGACTGAACGCAGAAAAGCGCAGGCCCGCCTTTTGGCCGATCCGCAACTGATCGATATCCTGCGGTGCAACCTTCGCCTCGATCGCCAGATTGTCGGCGGAAGGCACGATCAGCATGATGGCTTCGCCGCCAGCGGGGATCACGCCGCCGACCGTATGCACTGTCGACTGGTGCACCGTGCCATCCTGCGGCGCCCGGATATCGACGCGCCTGAGCTGATCCTCAGCCGCGACTTTGCGCTCCAGGAACTCACCGATCTTGGCATCGATCTCGCGCAGCTCCTTGCCTACCTCGCTGCTGAGTCGGCGGCGTTGGTTCCATTGATCAACATGTAAAGCCCCGTTTTTTATGGTGTGATGCGAATTGCAAATGCGCCCAGGCATTTGTGTCGGCCTGGGGCGGCCTTAAAATTCAAGCTTGAGGTAGAGGCGACATGCGTCGGGTGGGACGCGACCTGCCATTCGGCCGTTGCGAGACCCCGCGTGAGACAAATCTGTAGATGAAATTAGTCATGTGGCACCCCCCGCAAGGTGTCATCCGCCGCGCGATCATCGCGGTTAGAATGAATTAATCCGGCAACAAATCGCTTAGAGAAATGAGCTTGAAAACAGCAGTGGCGGCCACCGCACCGAACTAAAAACGCCATTGTGCGGCGGGATCAATTTAGTCATGGGATGGCAGCGAAGCAAGCGCAAATAGTTCAGCCGCCAAAGCATCGTAATCGAAGTGCCACAGCCACCTGCAGCCGAGATACCGCGCCGCGGCCAAGTTCACCGACTGCCGCGTCATCCGTTGTCCGCGCTCGGAAATGAACAGCCACGGCAACTTGTCGGTGCGCATCGCGAGGTAGCGTTTGATCGCCCGCAGCTCATCGCCGGCGATCGGCTGCTCGACCGAAAGGGAAGTTTTCAAACGCTGCACCCACACACTTGCTAGCGCAAGGTTCACTTGGTCACGCCGCAGTCCGACGACCTCGCTCACCCGCAGCCCATGACGGAACATCATCAGCATCAGTGAATGATCGCGCGTGCCATGTCGGCCGCGCTTCGCCGCTTCGAGCAGCTTTTCGATTTCAGAGTCGTTCAGAAAATTCTTGCCGCGCTCGTGCGCGTCGGTAGTCTCCCCCACCCTCAATTTCGGGCCACTCTTTACACTTCGCCCTTTGGTCGCCTTCTTAGAGCGCCTCGAAAACCCGCGTCGCATATAAGCTCAGTATACCACACTCTTTACGAAAAGCGTCTTGGACTGAACGGCTTCGCCGTAGCTGGCTCGCGGCTGGCATGGCCGGGCGATCGAGGTAGTATTCGAGGGCCGGCCA